>JAFUTK010000060.1 GCA_017471405.1 Ruminococcus sp. | reverse complement strand
CTATATGAACGCCTTCTACTTCGGCATCATCGGCGGAGCGGCGGTGTTCCTTGGTATCGCCATTTCCTCCAAGCGGGGCGCCCCCGACTCGAAGTACATCATCAACGCGCTGGCAGGCTTTACCGGCTGTGTTGTGGCGGTGGTAGTCATAGGCTACGCCGCGTATATGACCGGCGGCTTCGGATATGTGGGGGCAAAGACCGCCTCCGGCTTTGACGATAAAGACACCAAGTGGGCAATCCAGGTAAACGCCGGCAACGGGGACTATTTCTATGAGTTTCAGATATCGCAGGAGGAGTTCGACAAATCCAAGCTGGACGCTGCCATCAAGGAGTGTGTGAAGTACCGCGAGAGCAAAGGCGACGGCTTTATCAATTCTGTCAGCGAATATCTCTCCATAATCAACTATGAGGAAAACAACTATTCACCCTCGTCAGGAGACGTTTACATCTACTGCCGCAACGACAAGCTGCTGCAAGGTCGGGGAGCCTCCGACAGGATAAGCTATCACATCGGTAATGAGGACTGCTACAAGATAAGCGACTGGGCAAAGGCGCAGGGGCTCACCGTTCACCTCTGGGAATATCTTGATGACGGCAGGATATTAAAGGACGGCGTGGACGTAAAGATAGAGGAGCTTTACGGCTCTTATGAATACGGCTCCTATGATGAATAGCAATTTATAAGTACATAAAAAGGTACTCTTCCTTTTGAGAGAGTACCTTTTTTTGGACTATTTCCCGATAAGCGACGCCAAGAGGGGTATCGCTGCCGTCAGAGCTATGCACACCAGCCACTGCACCGCTGTCAGCGGTATCAGTGCGAAAACCCCCGCAAGGAAGGGCACATACATCGCCGCCAGCATACAGGCAAGGGATATCCCCACCGAGATATGTATGAAGGCTCCGGCTCTCGTTCTGTGGCGGAAGAGGGAGCGCTCCTCGCTGCGGCACTCGTAGACGTGGACAAGCTGCGTCAGCACCAGCGTTACCAAAGCGGCGCTGCGGGCGGCGGCAAGGCCTCCGCCCAGCTTAAGAACCACCGTAAAGGCGGCAAGGGTAACTATGCCGATTAGGGCTCCGCGGACTATCATTCGGTAGAGCAGGCCGCCGCTGAAAAAGCTCTCGTTCTCCGAGCGGGGCGGGTGCTCCATAATGTCGGGGTCGGAGGGCTCGGCTCCCAGAGCTATGGCGGGCAGGCCGTCGGTGACGAGGTTTACAAGCAGTATCTGCGCCGGCAGCAGCACTATGGGCAGCCCCATTATAATGCCCCCCAGCATAGTCAGCACCTCGCCGATGTTGCAGGAGATGAGATACCGCACAAACTTGCGTATGCTCTGATATATCGTCCTGCCCTCCCGGACGGCGGTGACGAGGGTTGCGAAGTTGTCGTCAAGGAGGATGCAGTCGGCGGCCTGCTTGGTGACGTCGGTGCCGCTCTGCCCCATAGCCACGCCAATGGAGGCCTCCCGGACGGCGGGAGCGTCGTTGACGCCGTCGCCGGTCATAGCGCAGACCTTGCCTCTCCGCTTGAACGCCCGGACGATGCGCAGCTTGTGCTCGGGGGAAACCCTTGCGAATACGGCAGTCTCATCTAAAATATCGTCCAGCTGCTGGTCGGAAAGCTTATCCAGCTCCGCCCCGGTAACGGCGGTCATTCCCTTGGTGAGTATGCCCGCCTCGCGCGCTATGGCGCAGGCGGTAAGCTTGTGGTCGCCGGTTATCATCACCGTTCTGATGCCCGCCTTTGAGCACTCACGAACGGCTCTTTCGGCCTCCGGCCGCAGCGGATCAGAGAGGGACATCACGCCTAAAAAGACCTCCCTGCCCTCGGCTATGAGGGAAAAGCCCAGCACCCTCCCGCCATCGGCGGCGTAGCTCTCAACGGCGTTATTTATCGCCCTGCGGCGGGCATCTCCCAGCGGGAGAGCCTCCCCCTCCCCGGATATCACATAGCCGCAGGAGGAAAGCACCGCGTCCGGGGCGCCCTTTTTGTAGATGCGGCTCTCGCCTCCGTCGGTGACGGTGACGGTCATATACCGGCGCTCCGAGTCAAATGGGAGCTCGTCGGTGCGCAGGCGGCGAAAGCTCTCGGCGTCTATCCCGGCGGAGACGGCGGCGGTGAGCAATGCTGCCTCCGTTGGGTCGCCGAAGGCCTTCAGACCGGATATCTCCCCGCCCCTGTCCCGGGAGCGGGTGAGGTCTACCGTTTCCAGCCTGGCGTTATTGCAGACAGCGGCACAGCACAACAGCTCCCGCAGAGCGGAGTTATCCCAGGGCTTTAGCTCCCCGCCGGACTTATCCATAAGGCGCCCGTTTGATAAGGTAAGAGCCTCGTCCTTTTCCGAGCAGACTGTAATGCCGGTGACGGTCATTCTGTTCTGGGTTAGGGTGCCGGTCTTGTCGGTGCAGATGACCGAAGCGCAGCCCAGCGTCTCCACCGAATGAAGGCGGTTTATCAGCGCCTTCTGCGCCAGCATCCTTCTCACCGCAAGGGCGAGGGCGATAGTCACCGCCGCCGGAAGTCCCTCCGGGATAGCCGCCACAGCTATGGATATGGAGGTCATCAGCATTTCAAGAATATTCTCCCCCCGGAGCACTCCCGCAGCAAACACGATAACGCACACTCCGAGGCAGAGCACCGCTAGCACCCTCCCCAGTTCTCCCAGCTTTTGCTGCAAGGGGGTGAGCTCCTCGCCGGTGCTTTGCAGCAGGTCGGAGACCTTACCCATCTGGGTATGCATACCCGTTGCGGTGACCTCACAGCAGGCGGAGCCCTTGAGCACTACCGTCCCCATATAGACCATATATTCAAGGCTGGGGGAGGTGATGTCCGGCCGGTCGAGGCGCGGGGATTTGTCGCAGGCGGCGGATTCACCGGTCAGCAGGGATTCGTCACAGCAAAGTCCCCTTGATGAGAGGATAACGCAGTCGGCGGGGACGCGGTCACCGGCCTCCAGCTCTATAACGTCCCCCACGACTATGCTTTCGGCAGGGATAGTCACCAGCCTGCCGTCCCGTCTGACCTTGGCGGTGGGGGCGGTGAGCTCAGTGAGCTTTTCCAGCGTTTTTTCGGCGCGGTATTCCTGAAAGAAGCCTAGCACTGCGTTGGTGACCAGTATCAGCATTATGGGGACCGCATCGGCTATCTCCCCTATGAGCACCGACACTCCCGCCGCGACTAGGAGTATCATCACCATCAGGTCCCTAAACTGCCCCGCAAAAATGGAGGCGGCGCTCCTGCGCTTCTTGGCGGCAAGGCGGTTGGGACCGTTGAGATTTAAGAGCCTGCGGGCTCTGGCCTCAGTCAGTCCGGAGGGTTCGGAGAACAGCTTTTCCTGCGGCTTTACGGGTGTCTCTGTCATTTCACATCTTCCTTTCATTTGAGAGCGTGTCCGCTTGGTAAAGCATATTCGCAGGGGAGCTGAAATATTACGGGGGACCGCCGCAATGACAGTCCCCCGGGTAATAATTATTCTTTCTTCTCTTTCGGTGCCAGCAGTGTGGGCTGGAGCTGTTTGCCCTGCAGGGCGGCATCGGCTGCTTCGGGCAGCTTGGTAAAGTCCGCGACGGTGGACGAGGGCTTGCCCTCTGCATCGTCCTGACGGTAGGGCACAAAGTAGAAATTGCGATAATTCTGCAAGGTGCCTATATTCTTCGCCGCAGCAGCCAATCCGTCATTGGTAGAAACGGCTATCAGCACCGGACGCCCGTTGCGCACGTGGGATTTCACCGCCATAGTCGCGGGCGTATCGGTGATGCCATGAGCCAGCTTTGCCAGAGTGTTCCCAGTGCAGGGTGCAACTGCAATAAGGTCGAAGAGCTTTTTCGGGCCTATGGGCTCGGCGTCCTCAATGGTCTTGATGACGTCCCTGCCGGTTATCTCGACAAGCCGCTTGATGAACTCCTCCGGCGTGCCGAAGCGGCTCTTTATAGAGGCAGCGTTGCTGCTCATTATGGGAGTTACCTCCGCCCCCAGCTTCACCAGCTCCTCCGCCGCGTGAAACACCCTCTCAAAGGTGCAGAAGGAGCCGGTCAGCACGAGCCCTATTTTTTTGCCTTCAAGTGACATTCCCCACTCCCCTTTCGGTTAGGATATCCGTCACCGTCTCGGCGATGTATCTGCCGGCGGTGACGGGTGCGACCCTTCCGGGGAGGGCGAGAGCGTGAACGAGCCGCACTCCCAGCGCCTCGGCTGCTGCCTTGTCAACGCCTCCGGGTCGGGAGGCGAGGTCTATGATAAGCGCCTTGGGCTTCATATTTTTCAGAAGGGGTTCATCTATCACAAGGGCAGGGGCGGTGTTTATTACTGTGTCAAAGCGGGAAATGCTCTCAGCAAGCTGAGACATCACAACAGGGGCAAAGCCCTCGCTCTCCGCCTCGGCGGCGGCGTCCGGGCGCCTGACGGCGCAGGAGACCTTAGCTCCCACAGCCGAGAACAGCCTAGCCACCGCCCTTCCCACGTTGCCAAAGCCTATGGCAAGTACCGATGAGCCGAAAACCGTCTGCGCCTGCTCCTGCATAGCTATCATCAAGGCTCCCTCGGCTGTAGGTATACAGTTGCGCACTGTCAGCTCCCGGCGCTTGAAATAATCCGCAAAGGGGTGGCCGGCGCTCTCAAAGAGGGAGACAGTCCCGCTGTCGGCAAGGCCCCCCAGCACCGGGGCGCCCTCACAAAGCAGCGGCAGCAGCCGTTCAAGGCATATTACCTCCAGCCCGCAGGGCAGGAATGAGCCGTCGGCAGTGTGGCGCACACCTGTCAGCATAGGCAGGATAAGGGCATCCGCCTTTGAGGGCATATCCTCCAGCCTGCTTATGACCGCCGCCCCCTCCGGTCGGGCCGGCAGCTTACAGGCGGTGACGTTAAAGCTTTCCGCCAGCTGCTCGCACATATATATCGCCCGGGCGTCGCCGCCCAGCACTAAAATATTTATCCCGTTCATATCTTTCCCTCCGCATCGGAATGGTCTACGCTTTATACTATGCGTCAAGCCGCTGGGCTGACACAGCCGTTGACAATTTCGGCGTTTTGTATTATAATAAATAGGTCTTATACGGACAAGTACCTACCTCATTCGGTCAAGGAGGATCGCAATGAAAAACGAGGACCCCCGCCGCACCCCATCCGCGCAGGCATCAGACGCCTCCAAGGACGGCTACGAGCGCGCCTACGAGAAACAGCTCAAGCGCTTTACGGAGATGGACACAAGCGATACGGAAGATATAGATGTGGAGAACCTCTCCGGTATGCAGTACGGGCAGCACCCCAACCGCCAAAACCGGCAGAGGTCCGGCAAAAGGACAGGCTCCAAGAAGAAAAAGGCAACAAATATGAAGGCTTCACACATAGACCGCAGTGAACCACTGCGCTTCGGCGGCCACGCACAGCAAGAGGAGAAGGCAGTCAAAAAGGGCTCACCGGTAAAGAAGGTGCTGCTGGTACTGCTGCTGCTCATCATTCTGCTGATAGGAGTGCTGCAGCTGCTGATATTCAGATATTTAGGCAAGGTCACCTACCGGGAGACCGGCGAGAGGCACTTCAACACCGCCTCCCTCCACTCGGACAGCGTGCTCAATGTGCTGCTCATAGGCTCTGACACCCGGGACAGCTCCCAGCGGGGCAGAACGGATTCGATGATACTCCTCTCCATAGACTCGAACAACAAGCGCACTACCATGACCTCATTCATGCGTGACGGCTACGTTATGCTGCCGGAGTATGACCTTGACGGCGACGGTGCCTACTACGGCGAGGGGGACAAGTGCAAGCTCAATGCGGCTTACGTCTACGGCGGAGCCGAGCTGCTTATGGACACCATCGAATACAACTTCGACATCGAGGTGGACAGGTACGTTTACGTTGACTTCTTCTCCTTCATCGACATAATCGACGCAGTGGGAGGCATCACGCTGGACATCACCGATGAAGAGGCAGCGGGAATGAAAGCCCCGATGTACGAGCAGAACAAATACTTAGGCAACGCCTTCGGAACCGACTATCTGGCCTGCGGCGGCAAGGGACTGCTGGTAAACGGCAATCAGGCGCTGGGCTATGCAAGGCTGCGCTACGTCGGCAACGCTGATTTCCAGCGCACACAGCGCCAGAGAACGGTTCTCACCAAGCTCATAGAAAAGTCCAAGGAGCAGAGCTTGAAGGGTCTGGACAGGCTTATTTCCGCCATCTGTGAGAGTGCCGAGACCAATATGACCAAGTGGGAGCTCTACAAGCTGGTCTACCGGGCGCCCTTCATACTCAAATACGATATCAACGAGCTGCGCATACCGGGGGACGACGAATACTCCTTCGGCACCGGCTACGACGGCTCATCGGTGCTGCTGCTCAATCTCCCCGGCTGCATCGAAACGCTGAACAGAGAAATTTACCAATAACAAAAAGCATATCCTCCCCGAAGGGGGAGGATATGCTTTTTGTGTACTCATAAAGAACGCCTCCCCTTCGGGAGGCGTTCTGTCTTTGTGATATTACTTGGTCAGGTGCCAGATATCTCTTGCATAGTCCTCTACAGAGCGGTCTGCGGAGAAGATGCCGGCGTTTGCGATGTTCGCCAGAGACATTCTCTGCCACTTCATCTGATCCCTGTAGCACTCGGAGGCGTAAGCCTGTGCCTGCTGATAGGAGTTGAAATCAGCCAGCGCCATATAGGGGTCGGTGGTCTTGAGGGACTGAGCTATCTCGGAGAACTGCTCGCCGTTGATGCCGCGGGAAAGAGTATCCACAGCGTCTCTTACGATGCCGTTGGAGTTGTAAACGTCGATAGGCCTGTAGTTGGGCTTTGCAGCGTTGACCTCATCAACATTCATACCGAAGATGATGATGTTGGCATCGCCTACCTGCTCGTGAATCTCAACATTGGCGCCATCCATAGTTCCCAGAGTTACCGCACCGTTTATCATCAGCTTCATATTGCCGGTGCCGGAGGCCTCGGTTCCTGCCAGAGAGATCTGCTCGGAGATCTCAGCGGCGGGCATCAGCTTCTCGGAGAGGGATACGCAGTAATCCTCAAGGAAGATGACCGAGAGCTTCTCGGAGAGCTTCTTGTCGCGTCTCAGCTCCTGAGAGATGTTCCAGATAAGCTTGATTATCTGCTTTGCCATATAGTAGCCGGGAGCAGCCTTTGCAGCGAAGATATAGGTCTTGGGGGTGAAGTCTGCGTCTGGGTTGGCCTTCAGGTAGTTATACTGTGCGATGATGTTCAGAGCATTGAGCTGCTGACGCTTGTACTCGTGCAGACGCTTTACCTGAACATCGAAGATGGAGTCGGTGTTGAGCACAACGCCGTACTGGTTCTTCACATACTTCGCAAAGGACTCCTTGTTGGCCTTCTTGATGGCAGCCAGCTGCTCGAGAACATCCTTGTCGTCAGCGAACTTGTTGAACTTAGAAAGCTGGGAGGCGTCCTTAAGGAAGCCGTCGCCTATCTTGTCGCGGAGCAGCTCGGTCAGGCCCTCGTTGGACTGATAGAGCCAGCGCCTGTATGCGATGCCGTTGGTAACGTTTGTGAACTTCTCGGGAGTGTAGTCATACTCGTCGCGGAAGGTATCCCTCTTGATGATCTCGGAGTGAATCTTTGCAACGCCGTTGACGTGGTGAGAAGCGTGAACGCAGAGGGTAGCCATCTTAACCTTGTTGTTCTCGATGATGGACATTCTGGTGACCTTCTCCTGGTCGCCGTAGCGCTCCCAGAGCTGGCGGCAGTAACGCTCGTTTATCTCAACGATGATGGAGAAAATTCTCGGAGTAACGCTCTTGAGCAGGTTGCAGTCCCACTTCTCCAGAGCCTCGGGCATTACAGTGTGGTTAGTGTATGCAAAGGTCTTGGTGACGATATCCCATGCCTTGTCCCAGGAATAGCCACAGTCGTCCAGCATAACTCTCATCAGCTCGGGGATAGCCAGAGTGGGGTGAGTGTCGTTGATGTGGATAGCCACCTTCTCGTGGAGGTTGTCCAGAGTGCCGTAAACGCTCATATGCTGGTTTACGATATCACCGATGGAGGCAGCGCAGAGGAAGTACTGCTGGCGCAGTCTCAGGCTCTTACCCTCAGCGTGGTTGTCGTTGGGGTAGAGCACCTTTGTGATAGCCTGGGACATGATGTTGAGGCCCAGAGCCTTGCTGTAATCGCCCTTGTTGAACAGGGGCATATCGAAGGAGCTTACCTCTGCCTTCCACAGGCGCAGCTTGGAAACAGCCTCGCTGCCGTAGCCGGAAACGAACATATCGTAGGGCACCGCCATAACGGAGGTGTAGTTCTGATGCTCTACCAGGTGATACTGGTTATCCCAGTTCTCCTTGAGCTCGCCGTCAAATCTTACTTCAATTGCCTTGCTGGGCACAGGAACGAGCCAAGCGGAGCCGCCGGGCAGCCAGTTATCGGGCAGCTCGGTCTGCCAGCCCTCGTCAAGCTTCTGCTTGAAGATGCCGTACTCATAGCAGATGGAATAGCCGGTGCCGTGATAGCCGTCGGCTGCAAGTCCGTCGAGATAGCAGGCTGCAAGTCTGCCGAGGCCGCCGTTACCGAGGCCTGCATCGGGCTCGCACTCATAGATCCCGTTGATAGAGATACCAAACTCATTCAGCACCGCAACGGTCTGGTCTACCATTTCGAGATTGTAAAGGCTGGTCTTGAGCGAGCGTCCCATCAGGAACTCCATTGAGAGGTAGTACACCTTCTTGTGGCCTACCGAGTGGGTCTTGACGGTGAAGTGACGTCTCTTGGCCTTCATAAGTCTTACAACTATCTTGGTGAGAGCCTCATAGACCTGCTGGTCGGAAGCCTCCTGCGGGGTGGTCTGGAAGTCGCCGTGCAGGATATCAAGGAACTGAGCCTTGAGCTCCTCTCTTGTGATAGTCTTTTCAACTGCCTTCTTTGGCTTTGCCATATAAATATTCCCTCCTATATTTGATGGGGAAGGCACAGAATGGTATGCCCTTCCCGTCAGCCAATGCAAAAAATTGCAAAAGCAATATATCCAATTTATTATACCACAATATCCGTCATTGTTCAACCATTTCCTGTGAATAGGTAAAAAATTTGACCCAAACCGCAGGCTGCAATGCCAGATAATAATATTATATGTGTATTCTGCCCAAATGTCAAGCCGGGTAATTGTTTACAATGCCTATTTCATTGAATGTTACACTATTCTCCCGCCCTGCCACGAAATTTTTAGGGAAATTTACACCCACTTTCCCGGGCTTGGAGCAAAAATCCCCTCTGCCGCTTATTTCATTTTTCCGCGTATGCGCTTCCATTCGGGGCAGTATTTTCCCACCAGCGCCCAGAATTCCGGGCTGTGGTCCATATGCCTCAGGTGGCAGAGCTCGTGAATGATGACGTAGTCGATACATTCAAGGTCGTAGAATATGGCGTTGGAGTTGATGGAGATATCCCCCTTGGAGGAGCATCTCCCCCAGCTGGCAGTCATCTGCTTGACGGTGACCTTTTTCGGGAACAGCCCCGTCAGGGCGGTGAGGCGCTCAAATTCCCGGCGTATTATCTCCATAGTCTTATCCGCCAATGCCCTTGCGGCCTGGGAGGCGACATAGCGATCATCGTTGGTCCTGCTGACAAAAACTATGAGCTTTCCGTCCTCAAAGCGCGGAGGGGTGTATCTCTCTGCGGGCTGACAGGTGATGACATACTCCTCCCCTGCCAAAGTGAATCGCTCCCCCTCTGTGAAGGTGACGGGCCTTATCGCCTCGGTCTGATGGGTTTGCAGGCTTTCCAGTATCCAGTCGGCCTTTTCGCGGATAAACTGCTCGCCCTTGGCTATATCGGAATAGGCCGAGAGCTTCAGCACCACCCTTCCGTCCCGGACGGAGATGTAGGTGTTGCGCCGCTTGCCCCGGTCAACGAAGTATTCTATAGTGCGGCCGTCCTCCAATGTCAGGCTGCGTTTTTCAGTAAGCATATCTCTTCACCTAAAAACGGACGGCAAAGCCGTCCGTATGTGTCTTATGTTATTCCCCTGCGAATAATTCTGTCTCGGCGGTGGTGGTCGTCTCCCTCTCCACAGGTACGGGAGAGAGGAAGGATTCCAGCACGTAGCCTGTGTAAACGGTATCGTCGCAGTTTAAGAAGGTGACCTTCATATAGCCCTCAGAGGTCCTTTCCAGCACCTTCACCTTGATATTCGGAGACATACAGATGAGATTAGCCGCGTCCACACTAGGCTCCGCCTGTAGCTGGACATATGTGACAACATACATCTCTTCGGGCAGAGGCGCTGTGGTCAGCACCGTTTCGGAGGTAGTCTGTTTTGTCACCGAGGTCGTAACTGCGGGCTGCTCCTGCGCGTCAGGGATATTTGTCACCGCAGCTGCTATGGTAGCGGTATTGAGCCCGACAGGTACGTCCCTGCTGTTGCTGGCAAAGAGCTTCTTTGCCACAAACACCACCAGTATAACACAAAGCACAGCCGCTATCAGGACGGTGAGAATAGTCACTGCATTGGTGCTGCTCAGAAGTCTTTTCTTATTTCCGCCTGTATTTTCCACAGTGGGTCACCTCCCTGCAAAACGGATAAACCTGTTTTCTGCCGAAGCAGAAAGCTCCTGCTGTGTATATTATACCACAGCAGGAGCTTTTTGTCAATCTTCGTCGTCGGAGGTGTCGATGAGGGTGAGGGCATCAGTGCCCAGCACCTTGGCGGCTGTATCGGCAGGGAGAGCCTCAACGTCCTTGAGCTTGCGGCTCATAACGTTCATTCTGGTGCCCACCAGAGTATTAAGGCTGCTCTCGGCGGTCTGTATCTGCTTCTGAGCCTTTTCAAGGGCAGCTTTAAAGGTGCCGAATTCGGTCTTGACGGCGCCCAGCACGTTCCACACCTCAGTAGAACGCTTTTGCAGAGCCAGTGTGCGGAAGCCCATTTGCAGGGAGTTGAGCAGCGCCGCCATAGTTGAGGGGCCTGCCACGTTCACGCTGAAGGTGCGCTGCAGCTCGTCCACCAGTCCGCTGTTGACCACCTCGGCGTAAAGTCCCTCAAAGGGCAGGAACATAATAGCGAAGTTGGTGGAGTAGGGCGGACAGATGTACTTGGTGCTGATATCCTTGGCGCAGAGCTTTATCTCGGTCACGAGAGCCTTCTTCGCCTCGGATACTGCCTCAGGGCTGCCGGACTCATAGGCGTCCTGCAGGGCTGAGTAGCGCTCTCCCGGGAACTTGGAGTCGATAGGCAGGTAAACCGGCTTGTCTCCCTCGGTGGTGCCGGGCAGCTTAACTGCAAACTCCACCACCTTCTTGCTGCCGGGAACAATCTCCACGTTGGTCTCATACTGCTCGGGGGCAAGTATCTCGGAAAGGATAGCGCCCAGCTGAATTTCTCCCATAATTCCGCGGGTCTTGACGTTGGAGAGCACCTTTTTCAGGTCTCCCACGCCGGAGGCAATGGTCTGCATCTCGCCCAGCCCCTTATAGACCTGCTCAAGACGCTCGCTGACCTGCTTGAAGGAGTCGTTGAGCCGTTGGTCAAGCTTCTCATTGACTGTGTTCTGTATGCTCTCAAGCCTCTTGCTGTTGTCCTCGCGGATATTGGTGAGCTGGCGCTGCATCTCCTGGCGCATCTGCTCCTGATCCTTCTTGTTGCTGTCCTCCAGCCCCTTAAGGCGCTGCTCAAAGAGCAGGAGGGAGTTTTTCAGCTCCTCCGACATCTTGTTCAGGCTTTGGTTCTGACTGTCGGACATCTTGTTCAGGTTCTGATTTTGGCTTTCCGACATTTTATTGAGAGTCTGATTTTGGCTCTCGGACATCTTGCCAAGGTTCTGGTTCTGGGTCTCGGAGATGAGCTTGAACTCCGATTTCAGCTTCTGGTCAAGCTCCTCGCCCACAGTTTTTCTGATAGTTTCAAGGTTGCCGGAATTCTCCTCCCGGATAGTCTTGAAGCTGTCGTCCATAGTCTTGCGGACATCGGTGAGGTTCTGGGCGTTGCTCTTTTCCAGAGTTGCAAAGCGGTTTTCCAGGCTGCCCAGCCTATCGGACATATTCTTTGACATAGTGTCCGAGGCTGTGCGCTGGCTCTCGTTCAGCATTGAGCCCATAGACGAAACGCTGGACTGGACATTCTCGCTAACGTCCCGGCGAAGCTCTCTGTTGCTTTCGGAGACGGTCTCCTCCAGCCTTTTTACCAGCTCAGCGGCACGCTCCCCTCCCGACTGCGCCGTTCTGTAGATGAGCACCGCCAGCAGCAGGATTATAACTATGCTGAGTATAAGCAATGCGATATCCATATTCTTTCCCCTTTCTTTTTTCAGGTCTGAAATTTACCCCTACATTATAACACATTCTGTCAGAAAATGCAACAAAAATAAGTCCAAAAAACAGTACAGTTAATTTCTGTATAATTTTTTGGACTTAAAATGCTAAATTTGCGTGTTATCAGAGCTTAAGCCCCTCGAAATACTCGTCCAGCAGCTGGACGGACTTGCTGAACTTCTCCTTTTCCTCGTCAGTGAGGTCGAGCTCCACTATCTCCTTGACACCGTTGCGCCCGATGATGGTGGGAACGCCGATGAAAACATGGCGCTCGCCATACTCTCCGCAGAGCTTGGCGGAAACGGTCAGCACGCTGTTCTCATCGCCCAGTATGGCCTTAACGATACGTGCCAGCGCCATTCCGATGCCGTAGTAGGTGGCGCGCTTGGCCTCGATTATCTTGTAGGCGGCGGTGCGCACCTGCTCCTCTATCCTCTCCATATCCTTGCGGCAGTAGTTGTTGCGGTCGTCCTCCAGAATGGTCAGCACCGGCTTGGTAGCCAGCATCACCTGTGACAGGGGCACGAACTCGCTATCGCCATGCTCGCCGATAACGTAGGCGTGGATATTCTTGGGGTCAACGGTGAAATAGTCTCCCAGCAGATAGCGCAGACGCGCAGTATCCAGCGATGTGCCGGTGCCTATTACTCTGGACGCTCCGAAGCGTGAGAGCTCGTAGGTCACGCGGGTCATTATGTCAACGGGGTTGGTCGCCACCAGGAAGATGCCGTCAAAGCCGCTCTTTACAACGGGAGTGATTATAGAGCGGAACACCTCGGTATTGCGCTGCAGGAGGTCCAGCCTGCTTTCGCCCTCCTTCTGGGCTACGCCCGCCGCGATGACGATTATATCAGCGTCCTTGCAGTCGTGGTAGTCTCCGGCATATATCCTCATATTGGACTTGGCGAATGCTAGACCGTGGTTTAGGTCCATAGCCTCGCCGTTGGCGCGCTCCTTGTTTACATCTATCAGCACCAGCTCGTTGCAGATGCCTCCCTGATTTACCAGCGCATAGGCAAAGCTCATTCCCACCATTCCTGTGCCGATGAGCACGACCTTTCTTTTATCAGTATTCACAGCTAAAACCTCCTTAATTGGTATACTTTGATTATACTCCATATTATGGGCGTTGTCAAGGATTTTTATTCCAGGAGTACAGCCCGAGCATAAAAAAGAAAAGGGGGGGGCAAGCCCCCACCCTACGGTGTCATATAATGACTCTCACATCTCATCTTGTGGAATGCGAGTACCTTCGGCCGCATCACACACTGTTCTACAGGCGCGGTGCCGCCAATGTACGCCCGCAAAAGCCCGGGCGCGAAGGGAAAAGAATTAGTCGAGCTGCGAGGTGCAGTTGGGGCATCTTGTAGCCTCGATGTTGATATCGGTCTTGCAGAAGGGGCAGGTCTTGGTGGTGGGAGCAGCTTCCGCTTCCTTCTTCTTGCCAAGGCTCATCAGCTTGTTTACAGCCTTCATCATCAGGAATATGCAGAATGCCATGATGAGGAAGTTAACAATAGCCGTGATGAAGTCTCCGAGAAGAATGTACTGACCGCCGTAGATCTTGATCTTGAAGCCGAACTCAGCTCCGCCGATGCCTGCGATGAGAGGATTGATGATATCCTCAGTGAAGGCTGTTACGATGTTGCCGAAAGCAGCACCGATGATAACGCCTATCGCAAGATCCATTACGTTGCCCTTCAAGGCAAAGGCCTTGAACTCTTCCAGAAATTTTTTCATAGTGAAACACCTCAAATCAAAAATTTTCTTAATTATAGCATATAATTTCATAAATTGCAACACTTATTTTGCGGTTTTTTGCAAAATAATCTTACTTTTTGATGTTCATATGTACAATTTGACAGATTGTTCATTTTTTGATACAGGAGACGAAAAAAGATATCGCTCCCTGTTGGGAGAGATACCTTTTTCTTCAATATCAGACTTTTCTGTTCTCCGCTGCCAGCGTCACCAGCATAAATACCAGATTGTATACCAGCGCGAAGGTGGGGTTTATCTGCCCGAAGGTGCCCAGCAGGGTCATCACAAGGGCGATGCCCGCTCCCAGGACTGCGGCGCCGGCCTGTATAGCCACGCCCAGAGCGGTTATCTGCTTTAGGTTCTTGGTGCCTATCAGCAGCATAGCAAAGGAGGGGAAATGTCCCGAGCAGAGCATCGGGGAGGAAACCTCCGGGGTGTACTCGGTCTCCTTTACGTAATCCTTATGAAAACGGAAGGGCAGGAGCTTAAGCATAGACTTGTCCGCGCCGAAGAGCTCGGAGAGGAAGTCCAGGTCGATGAAGCCGTCTACTGTTCTCACAACGGTGACGATGCCGTTATTTCCCATCTCCTTGAGCCAGCGGGACACCGAAAGGCTTGCCTTTGCCTGCACCACGAACAGCATCGAAACAACGCCCGATACCGAGAGATACAGCACCATATTGCCCTTGGCGTAGTCCGCCTCCTTGCTCTTGGGGGGGAGTCCCTCTATGGAGTGGTTCTCCATCAGCTCTCTGGAGCCGAAAAGCACACGCTTATTCTCTATCCAGCCGGAGAGACCCAGCCCGTCCTCGTAGATATAGCTCTCTACGGGGTAGAGCATCTCGGTCTTTCCCCGGAGCATTTTGTAGAAGGTAGGCTTGAGCACGCTCCCCGCCTGGCAGGCAAGGCTGGCGGCATAAAGTATGCACTCCTCTATCTTGGTTGATCCCAGCAGCTTGATGCTTTTCAGGTCTACCATTCCCTTGGGGAACAGCTGCTCTGCGTCCACAAGGACGGAGTTGGTGTCGCAGAAACGGTCAACAGCGGAATAGCCAAGTATTACGCCGGAATATTGCAGATACTTGTTCTGCGCTCTTCCCAGCGGGATATTAACGATAAGCATCAGCGACAGCGACGAGCAGAGGGTTATCGTCCCTGACATAACTGCCAGCATATTGAACACCTTTTCGGTCATACCGGCGGTGTTCTTTTCAAACACCATTGACAGCAGCCCGACTATCACTCCCGCTAAAAGTATCAGCGGGGTCATTCTGCGGGCGTAGGTGTCGGCCACGTCGGAGGAATAGGAGTTCTTCATAAAGTCCTTGATAAACTCTGTCCGGCGCATAGTAGCCAGCTCGGGAAAGTCGTTGAGCACGCCCTTAGTGAACTTTCCTGCGGTGTCCTCGTCATCGACGGTGACAAGGGCGCAGCGCTCGAAGTCATCGGCAACAAAGCGGAAGTTGCGCTCGGTGCGCTTGACTATCATCAGCTTGCCCAAGGTGTTGAATATCAGCCCTATGATGGCGATTGATGTGTAGATATGGTAAAAGCTCTGGCGCACGATAGACGGCTCAAACAGCGTGGCAATGCCAGAAACAACGCTCACCAGTATGCCTATGGCAGCGATGCTGTCGCAGTCGGCGCGGCGGCGGAAGATGTTCTTTATACCCTCCAGCACTACCGTATAGGAAATGGCGATAGCCACAAGCCCTGCTATGGTGTTAGTGAACAGGTATGTGGAGGGGAACTCCACCTTGTCGAACACCTTGACCAGCGAGAGCCCGAAGTCGTTAGCCAGCGTTATCAGCAGGGAGAACACTCCCGCAAACAGCAGCACTATCATTCTCACAGTCAGGTTCTGCTTGACCTGGAGGATATCCGAGAGCACCTCGTCCTCGTCCTCGAACTGCTCGAATTCGTGCTGACCGGTGTGCTTGGTCTCTATCTCCTCTTCCTCCTCCGGATCCTCGGCGTGCTTTAGGCGGAAGCTATCCACCTTGCTGCGTCTGTGGTCGCGGAGCAGCTTTGATTTCTCCTCATAGTCTAAGTCGGAGGGAATATCCACCCGCTCGATCTCCTCAGTCTTGGGGATTATCTTGCCGGTGAGGCCCATATCAATATCGCTGACGTGGGGACGGCTCACAGGCGTTTCCTCGCTCTCCTCGGAGACGCCGCCGCTCTCACGCCGCATCTTCATAATGCTTTCGATAAGCTCGGCATTCTTCTCTGCGCGCTCGGGGTCAGCCTGCTCCGCGGGAACGTCCGGGATAATGGGCTCGACCTCCTGAGCGGGAGCCTCCTGCTCCGCATCCTTAGCCTTCTTTTCGTTGTACTCATTGACTATATCGTCGATCGACAGCTTGTCAGACAAGTGATCAGCTCCTTACTTTATGCAGCTCCTACGCTGCCTTACGATCTCATACATAAATATCCCCGCAGCGACTGATGCGTTGAGGGAGGTTATCCTGCCCGCCATAGGGAGGCGCAAAAGGTGATCGCATTTATCCTTGATAAGACGCCCCATTCCAAAGCCCTCCGAGCCTATGACCAGCCCCACAGGGCCTGTCAGACTGACGGAGGCGTAATCCTCGCCGGCGCCGTCGGTGCCGTAGATCCAGACCCCCCTCTTTTTC
Source organism: Ruminococcus sp. (assembly GCA_017471405.1). Lineage (GTDB taxonomy): Bacteria > Bacillota > Clostridia > Oscillospirales > Ruminococcaceae > FB2012. The sequence goes on along the minus strand of JAFUTK010000060.1, from coordinate 44,534 downwards.
AGGTCGTCAATGGCGGAGGCCAGATTGGAGACCCTTGCAACGGGCACATAGCTTGCAGCTCCGGCAGAGGTCTTGAATACGGTGTAGTTCAGCGAAGCGCTGCGCCTTTTCGGTATGATGACGCCGTGGGCGCCCGCAGTTTCGGCAGTTCTGATAATGGCTCCCAGATTATGGGGATCCTCTATCTCGTCGCAGATGATGATAAAGGGCTCCTCGTTTTTATCCTCGGCAGCCTTGAGTATATCATCTACAGACACATACTCGGCACAGGCCCCCACCGCAATTATCCCCTGATGGGAGGCTCCCCTGCACATCTTAGAGAGCTTTCTGTCGTCGGCGTTCTTGACGACTATCCCCTGCTGCTTCGCAAGCGAGAGGATATGCCCTATCGAGCCGCCGGCGTCGGGGTCCACATATATAGCGTCGATATTCATTCCGGACTTTATAGCCTCGGTGACGGGGTTGCGCCCGATTATCAGCTGCTCGTCCCGCTCATCGTCCTGCTGAACGGGGCGACGCGGCCTGTTATTTTTATCCATAAGGTCAGTTCCTTTTTTTTGCCGCGCAGCGCGGCAGTATATATACATAAATGCATTATATCACATTTTTTCCAAAAATCCAATAGTCTTGAGAGATTTTTGCGGCTGTTTATATTTTTTTTACAATTTTTCCTCCCCGGAGGGTCATAATCTCCGGAAGGGCATATTAGCGTGGGTAAAAACGGGTATGTTCTGGAACTTGTCCAGAGTCGTTATTCATAACTTGTTAATACAAATCGGCTGATAATTGGTAAAATCATACTGTTTTGAAAGAAAATGTTGAAAGTAATCAAATGTGGGCGAGTTTTCAACAAAAAGTTGAAAAGGAGTGTTGAAAGTCGGTTTTCGGAGCTCAAAAGTGTTGAAAAGTCTGTTGAAACCGTTGAAAACCCGCTGATTTTTCGTTGTTTTCCCGATTGTTGAAAAAGCAGCCTGTCTGAAAAAACGTACAAGATCATCGAAAAAAGCGAAAAGAAAAGCGAAAAACCAATTACAAATATGAGCAAAGTGTGAACATCATTTTGTCCTGCGGCGTGTCATTATCGAAGCCTCCCGAAAGTTCGGGCTTTGCCCCGATTTTTTAATTTGTTTGGAACAAACGGTCGGAAAATAATGTAAACTGTCCAAAAAATCTCCCTTAAAATGTCGTTTCGGCGAAAGACCGATAAACGAGCTTTACGAGTACTAAAAATTGTACTCATACAGTCCGAAGAGGACTGTCATATCTGTTACCATTCTGTAATCTTCTGCCTCTTCGGTAGGCGTCAGCCCCTGCCTCCGAAGAGCCGGAGCTTATCCGAGGGGACTATCACCGCAAAGCGGACCTTGCCGCCGTAGTTGGTGACCTCCACCACCGAGAGCCCCCGGGGAAACAGCAGCATATCCAGGCAGGAGAGCAGATAGTAGCTGATATCCACCCCGCCCTCAAGGCGGTTTATTACCCATTGGTCGGCGCTGGAGGTGACTATTGCCTTCCAGTCCTCCGGGTCGAGGAAGGCGTCATACCCCAGCCTTTGGCAGAGCTCGCTGGCGCCTTTCAGGAAGGTTTTTTCGGTCATAGCGGCGACTGACTCTAATGTGCCGGTCTGCACCTGCAGCACCGAGAAAGCATACCCGTCCCGCAGGAGCACAGCCGTCGGAGGGGTGTTGTCGGAGGGCAGGGGGAGCCTGCCGTTTGTGACGGCCTCGAACCTCTCGGCTAAATGGCCGTCCTGCGCATTGAAGTCCGCGGAGGTAGTTTTGGTATGAGTGCCCTCACCGCTGCCGAAGTACCAGCGGTAGCCCATAACATCATTGGGCTTGCCCCTGATTATATTTGTCTTGCGGGAGTAAAAGGCTATCCGCAGAACTATCGCCGGAATAAGGGTCATCAGCCAAAAGCCCAGCATCATAGTAGCTAAGTTTTCAAGCGTTTCGTTATCTGAATGATTGACGAGAACGCAGGCGGCGCAAAGGCACAGCCAGCACAGCTTCCAGACAAGATGCGCCGCGATACCCATATGAGCAGCCGGGGGCGGAACTCCCAGAAATTGCCCAGTCTTTGAGTACTTCCTCAAATTCTTGACGAAGGCTATCACCATCAGGGCGGCTATGGTCACAAAGACGGCGTCGAGGGCAGCCTCAAGGGCAATGTCCCCTCCTCCGCTTAAGGAGAAGAACAGGGCATAGCTCACCGCTCCCACAATTATCACCACAGCGATACGCTCCAGCAGGAGCAGGGTGTCCTTGCGCATTTTTTCGTTCTCCCCTCTTGAAAAATCCTTCAATTCCTATTATACTATAATCAGACAAAAAATTCAAGCCGGGAGGACAATATGAGAGAAAGTATTCTGACGATACCCGTAAACGAGATATTCGAGCCCAAGGAGGGCTGCCCCATCTGCCGCATGAGAGATATGCTGGAGCAGCGCACTGTGGATTACATTATGGGGGCGGCGATGATGGAGCCTGATGTGCGCATCGAGACTAACAGGCAGGGCTTCTGCAAGACCCATTTTGAGCAGATGAGAGCCTGCAAGAACCGTCTCTCGCTGGCGCTGATGCTTCAGACGCACTTGCAGTCGCTGCAAAAGAATGTGTTTGAGAAGGCCAAGACGGGAATGTTCGAGAGCAAGACCGCCAAGCAGAAGAAGGTATCGGTCATCAACAACGATTGCTTTGTGTGCTCTAAGATAGAGTGGGGAATGTCGCGGCTGATGGTGACCTTTTTTGAGCTCTACCAAAAAGAGAGAGAGTTCAGGGAGCTGTTTTCACAGCAGGAGCAGCTGTGCCTGCCGCACTACGAACTGCTGGTGACGATGGCTTCCACATCACTTGAAAAGAAGTGGCTGGGGCAGTTTGTGAACGACTGCGGGGAACTGACGAAAAAGTACCTTGATGCATTGGAGGCGGACGTTTCGCACTACTGCAAGATGTACGATTACCGCAATACCTCCAAAAATGCAGACTGGGGCAACTCGAAGGACTCCATTGAGAGAGCGATAAAGTTTCTGACGACAAGATAAGGAGACCAAATGGACTACACAGTAAAGGGCAGCGATATCATACTGCACCAGCCCGACTTCGACCTGGACGAGACTCTCGACTGCGGGCAGGCCTTTCGCTGGGCTAAGACTGCCCCCGATACATATGAGGGCTACTACCTCAACGACTTTTTGCGCATAAGCAGGATAGGCGATGAGACCTTCCTTTTGGAAAACACCACAGAGCACGATTTGCTGGACAAATGGTACAATTATTTGGACTTATCCACAGACTACGGCGAATTAAAGCGCCGCTTTTCGGAGGATAAGACACTCGCCCGCGCCTGCGAGTACGCCGGGGGCATACGAATTCTCCGGCAGGACAGCTGGGAGGCGCTTTCCAGCTTTATCATCTCCCAGAACAACAATATCCCCCGCATTAAGGGCATAATCGGCAGACTGGTGGAGCACTATGAGGGCTACCCCGACGCCGAGCGCCTTCGCGAGGAGACTGAAGAGAGCCTTGCCTTCCTGCGCAGCGGTTTCAGGGCAAAGTACCTTGTGGACGCGGTGCATAAAATGCTTTCCGGAGAGCTAGACCTTGAAAAGATAAAGTCCCTCCCCCTTAATGATGCCCAGAAGGAGCTTATGAGGATAAAGGGCGTGGGGCCAAAGGTGGCGATGTGCGCTCTGCTCTTCGGTATGTACCGCACCGATGCCTTCCCCATAGATGTGTGGATGAAGCGGGCGCTGGAGCGGTGGTATCCCAACGGTCTGCCGGAGTGTGTCAAGGGCTATGAGGGTACGGCTCAGCAGTATCTCTTCCATTACATAAGAAATCACCCCAATGAGCAGATGTAAACAATTTGTTAAAAAGACATCTGCCCGCTTGCATTTCTCGGGACAGAGTGGTATAATAATAAAGCTGTAATAAAACAGAAGTGATGTCGGGAAAGCATTGGGATATAGCCAAGTGGTAAGGCAGAGGGTTTTGATCCCTCCATTCCGCTGGTTCGAGTCCAGCTATCCCAGCCATTACTTTCCCGATAATATTGGGGTATAGCCAAGCGGTAAGGCACCGGATTCTGATTCCGGCATTTCAAAGGTTCGAATCCTTTTACCCCAGCCAGCGCACACGCTGCGCCAGCGAATGCCCTCGCCTCCAACAAGGTGAGGGCATTTTAACTTTGTTTGGCTCGGGGCGTAACTTCGAGCTGACTGTATTATAATAAATAAAGTTATCGCCGGAAAAGGGTATTCCTCCGCCGCAGGCGGAGAGAATATCCTTTCCGGTTTCTCTTCACAGCATTTTAGCACTCTTGCCACGAGAGTGCTAATTTTCATCTTCCTGTCACAAAAGCGATACACATTTTTCAAACAAGGGGGGTAATATATAGTCAAACAAAAGGAGATGAGCCCGATGGAGCAGAATAAAGCTGAATAAGGTTTCAAGGAATTGTCAATGATAAAAACAGAGGCCCCGCCGTACAGAGGGGCACGATAATGAACAACAGGAGGAATGACTTATGTTAGCACTTACACCGTTTGAAAGAAGAATGTATGACCCGTTTGATATGTTCTCGGACTTCGACCGCGACTTCTTCGCACCGAACCCCCGTTACGAGCGCATCAGGACAGATATCCGCGATGAGGGTGAGAAGTACGTTATGGAGGCAGAGCTCCCCGGCTTCGAGAAGAAGGATATAAACCTCGACATCACCGACAATATGCTCACCCTTTCGGCAGAGCACAAGATCGAGAATGACGAGAAGGATCAGAACGGCAAGTATATCCGCCGCGAGAGACGCTACGGCTCCTATAAGCGCAGTTTCGACCTTACCGGCATCGACACCGAGGGCATCAAGGCAGAATACAAGAACGGTATCCTGACCATTGACCTGCCCAAGCAGAAGCAGGAGGCTCCCAAGCAGAGAAGGCTTGAGATAACCGAAGCGGAATAATATATTGCAAGTGCCGGACCGCCTATCGGTCCGGCACTTTTTTTGCGAACTCACAATTTCGACGTGTATCGCTCATTGAATTTGCTTTTCCCTCGCCGCCTGCGGCGGCGAGGGAAAGTGCGGAAAATACTCTTCCCCGCTAACGCGGGGAAGAGCATTTTCCGCCGTTATTTTCAATGCTCAACCGATGTGGAAATTGTGCAAAAAGGCTATCCCGCCCCGCAGGGGGTGGGATAGCCTTTGGGTTTTTCGGCGAGAGGACTGCGGGGCAGCCCCCTTTGAGTTCAGGAGACATATGCCTTATGTCCGGGAGGAAGAATCTTAGCTGTCGGTTTTTCTTGTGTCCTTAAGGACATTGCCGGCAAGATCCCAGGTCACATACTCGTTCTGCTTGTTAGAGTCGGGGCAGTAGGTGAAGGTGTAACCGGAAGGGCTCTGGTTTATATCCCAGCTGCTGTTCTTGCCGGAATGAGAGAACTCATGGTAGGCGTAGACGTAATCCGGGTTCTCTGCGGGGAGGTCTGCGATGGTGCAGACGGTCTTTCCGTTGACCGATATCGTCTTGTCGCCGGGTTTCACAGGAATATAATAGAAGTCCTTTCTGAGGCCCGCCTCATAAATGTCGCGGTTCATAATGGGGTGCTTGAAGGTCAGCTCGATGCTGCCGTTTTCCCGGGTGACTTCCATATCCCCTTCCCAGGGGGCTTCCATATAGATGAGCACGCCGTCGTCATCGCCCTCATAGTGAGTATAGTCAGGAAGCTCACAGTCGGGATATACCGCCCGGAACACCTTGATAACGGTGATATCCTCCGGGGAGTATTCCATTATCATAGCGTTCTGCAAAAACCATGCGGCAAAGTATGCTATCCCTGCCAGCACCGCAGCGCAGACCGCTCCTATGATGATAGTACGCTTTTTGCTCTTCTTTTTCAGGTTGTCAAAGCTCTCACGCACGCCCTCATCGTCTGCGGGGACAGGCAGCTGCTCCTCCAGCTTCTGAAGCTCCTTTGAGCACTCCTCGCAGGAGGCAAGGTGCTCCTCCACCCTTTCCTTTGTCTTCTTGCTGACAATGCCGTCGTGGTAGAGGGGGAGGATATCTTTTACCACCTCGCAGGGGAGGGTGTTGTTCTGCTGTTTATTCTCGTTCTTTTCGTTCCTGCTCATAGCTTTCCGTCCTTTCTCATCCGGTCGGTTATTTTTGCTTTCGCGCGATGGAAGGTGACTCTCGCCCAGCCCTCGGTTCTGCCGAAAACCGCGGCTATCTCGGAGAAGCTGACGTCACCGAATATACGCAGGAGGAATACCTCCTTATAGGGCTCGTCGAGGGTGTGAAGGCATTGCATTATGTCGAGGGCTGACTGCTTATCCTCCAGCCTTTCCTCGAAGCGGGGGCTGTCGTCGGAGAGGTCAGGAGAGGGCTCGTCGGGGCTTATGCGCTTTTGCTTTTTGAGGCGGTTGAGCCAGAGGTTTTTAGCGATCGAGCAGAGCCATGTAAAGAGGCTGCTGCCGCCCTCAAATCCGGCCTTTGAGCTCATAGCTTTGAGGAATGCTTCCTGCGTGATATCCTCGGCCTCCTGCTTATTGCCGGTAAGGGAGAGGGCATAGCGGTAGAGCGCACTGTACTCGGCGTACAGAGCCTCGTCGCTCATTATTTTTTTACTGCCCACAGCCTCGCCCCCTGATGCTATAATGCCTGATTTTGTGTCCCTCTGTTTGTTAGACAACTGAGAAGTGGGAATGTTACAGACTTTATTCAAGTTTTTTCAATGATTATTTCTCCGAGCCACATTGGCGCAAAAAAACGGGCGTCCCCTCATTTTGTGTGCCTAGATACGGAAAAGCGTTCGCTGCGCTCACTGTTTCCTGCGAGTGCAGAACTATCACGTTGACGGCGCTGCGTATAGTCTGTTCCTGCATCTGCGGTGTGGTATTATAGTGCGGCGCCTTTATCGTCTTTTGCGCAGCGCCAAGTTGCGGCTGGCGCCGCAATTGGGGCTCTGCCCCAAACCCTGGTCAGGGCGCTGCCCCGACACCTCGCAAACCTCTGGCGCGAGGCTTGACCGCGCGCTTTTTAACTCGCTTCGCGTTCGTTATCCCACCGTTGGCTGATTTTATTATACACTTATTTTTCTCCCCCCGCAACCGAAAATGCATATCTTCCCCGCTATGAGCCAATACTATCCCTAACAACGGATAGGAGGTACTTATGAAAGGAAATACAGTCTTCTTTACCAACACCCCCGCTGTCATCAGCTCGGCGGCGGTGGGCGGAAAAATGGAGGGCGACGGGCCTATGTGCCAGTGCTTCGATAAAATCAACGAGGACCCCTTCTTCTCCTGCGAGACCTTCGAGCAGGGGGAGAGCAAGCTGCTGAAGGAGGCGGTCCTCCATGCATTGTCCAAGGCCTCCCTCAATCCCGAGGGGATAGACGTTATGCTGGGAGGCGACCTGCTCAATCAGTGCGTGGGCACTACCTACGGCATCAGGGAGCTTGACATCCCCTTTCTCGGCATTTACGGCGCCTGCTCCACAGTTACGGAGGGACTTATGCTGGCCTCTCTTTTCGTGGACGGAGGCTACGCCGACAGGGCGCTGGCCGTCACCTCCTCCCACTTCTGCGCGGCGGAGCGGCAGTACCGCTTCCCTCTCAATTACGGCGGACAGCGCACGCCTACCTCCCAGTATACCGCGACGGCGGCGGGAGCGCTGGTGGTGTCCGCCGAGAGGCTTCCTCCCTACGTCCGAGCCGCCACCGTCGGTAAGGTGGTCGATATGGGCGTGAAGGATGCCGCAAATATGGGTGCGGCAATGGCTCCGGCGGCGTACACCAGCATACGTCAGCTTTTGCAGGACACCGGCCTCACTCCGGAGTTCTTTGACGCCATAGTTACCGGAGACCTGGGAAAGGTGGGCAGTCGGCTGCTGTGCGAGCTGTTTGAGCGGGACGGTGTGGATATCAGGAGCCTTCACCGGGACTGCGGCACTATGCTCTACTCCTTCGAGGAGCAGGACGTTCACGCGGGAGCCAGCGGAGCGGGGTGTGCGGCATCGATGCTCTGCGGGTACTTCGTGCCGAAGCTGCGTTCAGGGGAATTCAAGAACATTCTCTTCGCGGCGACGGGTGCGCTGCTCTCCCCCACTGTCAACGCTCAGGGGGAGAGCATCCCAGCCATTTCCCACGCGGTATGGCTGTCCTTTGAATCGGGGAGCGCTATGGATATAAAGTTCAAGAAGATGTAGGAAGTGGATATAATGGATTTTTTCTATGCCTTTGTAATAGGCGGGGTGTTCTGCGCTGTGGGGCAGGTGCTTATTGATAAGACCGCCCTGACGCCCGCAAAGATTCTGGTAAGCTTTGTGACGGCGGGGGTGATAATGGGGGCGCTGGGAATATATGCTCCCATAAAGGAGCTGGGAGGCGCCGGCGCCACCGTTCCCCTGACCGGATTCGGCAATGCCATTGCCGAGGGTGTCAAGGAGGCTGTTGACCGGGACGGTTTTATGGGTATACTCACCGGGGGGCTCTCCGGCTGCGCCGCCGGGATAACCGCGGCGATGTGCCTGTCCTTCGTGGCAGCGCTGTTTGCGAAGAGCAAGCAGAAAATGTGATAATAAAAAAGGGTATATCTCCCCCACAAGGAAGATATACCCTTTTCTTTTTCCGGCGAAAGCCCGCACACATCACCTTGTGGAATGCGGGCACCTACGGCCACAGCACGATGAGACCCCGGTCGCGGAGCAAAAGTCACATACCCGCACAAGTGGCAGCGACCGACGGGAGCGCAGCGCGACGTTAAAAAAAACTCCCCCGAGGGGGAGTTTTTCTTTTTAGGGGGATACATTTTCAAATGCCTTGCTGTCAGGTGTTCATGCTGCAAACGCTTTTTATCATATCAAGGATAGTTGTGTCATCGGTGTGGTAGTAGGTGTCTCCTATCTGAATGTTGGCGTATTCATAATCGGTGGTGGATATGAGAATAAGGTTCCCGTCCTTCCAGAAGGCAGCCCTGTATTGCACCTTACCGCCCAGCGAACGTCCGGTATCGGTCACCGGCTCCAGATTGGCGGCTTCAAGCAGACCGTACTGCTGTCTTATCTCCTTATTGGTGTACTCAGCACCGCTTATGAATTCCCTTATCTCGGAGTAGTTGGTATTTTCAACGGCTGTCTGCTGCTGGAAGCAAATGTCTTGCTCATTGGAGACTGTGCCGTTGTAAAGCGCCAAAAAATAATTTCTGGCGCCGTCAAAGCCTGTCCTGCCGTCGTAGGTGTAGTACTCATCATTGATCATAACGTCTGCGTCTGCCCTGTCGGAGCTCTGGATAGTGGTGTAGCGCCCCTCCTGAGGGTCATATATGTTGTCGAATACCGTTACCGTATATGCCTTGGGAGCCTGCGGCTCAACCTTGGTGAGCCTGCCCTCGCAGTAAGCCTGATAGAGGTGCTCAAAATTGATGTTCTCCACTTCATCGGTATAAGGATACAGCAGCTCATAATAATCACTGCCGGTAAAGCCTGCATAGCTGTCATACATCACACTGACTCTCTGGATAATGTCGTGATAGTAGTGTGAGCGGGACTCCAGCACTTCATTGGCGGCAACGGGGTAATCCTCAAGGCCATGGGGCTCATTGGACGCGCCGACGCCGGCGATGTAATCCTCGGTGAGGGCGCCGTCTTCCGACTGCCAGCAGACGTATTTTACCCTGCGGTCGCTGCCGATGTAATAGACCGCCTTGCCGGTGTAGGTCTTTATCTCTCCGCCGGAAAACTCGTCTATACTGTCAAGGAAATCGCTCTGCTCCGAAAGGTCAAGGATATGCTCGCCTGCGGTGACATACTCGTCCTTATCGTTTGCAAACAGCCGGGCTGTGACCTCCTTTGAAATGCAGTTGAAGAGTGAATTGGCGTGGGTCATTTCGGTGTAGGTGCCGTTTAACACGTCGTTTACATAATTATCGGTGTAGGTGGGGTCGATAAAGAATTCGCCCAAAGTGGGGGAAACGTCCTTGGCGGGATGGGGGTACTGCCCTACAAAGGAGCCGTCGCCGGCTGTCCACTGCGCCCATTTGAGTTTAAAGTCATCTACGCAGAAGGCTATCTTTCCCTTGGGAATGTGTGCGCTGATATCCTTTATCCTTTCCTTGAAGTCGCCGTCTGCCAGCTGTTCCAGCCCGTTGAGGTCAACTATATGAGTGCCCCTCAGGCAGAAAAATTCCTCCGGCCTGCCGTCGGCTGTTTTATCGGCAATAAGCCCGTTTATCTGCACAAAAACCTGCTTTGCGTTGGCGTTGGCCTCTGCCACCTCGGCGGGGACGCCATTCTGCTGGTCGGAAAGCCACGAGAGGGGGCCGGTGTGTTTGACTACTCCGAGATATGCGGTGACGGCTCCCGCCGAGACCACCAGTGCCAGTGCTGCCGCCAGCACGCCCAGGCCCTTTGACTTTACCCTTGCGGGCCTGCCCTTTTTCGCTTTCTTTGCCGGAGCCTCCGGCTCGTTTTGCTGCTCTGTTATAATGCTCTGCACATAGCCCTCTTCACTGCTTTCGCTTAAGGGTATCTCCCGCTTTGTATCGGGTATGATTGAGCGGATAGTGTTGTTTTCGTTGTTCTCCATAATATCGGTTCCTCCTGTCATCTCCTCAAGAGGAATACCCTTTATCATATCGTCAATATATCTCACAGTAATATTCCTCCCTTCAACAGCGCGTTCCGGAGGGCGCGTCTGGTCTTGTCGATAAGGTGCTCCACACGTCTTTCGCTTATGGAGAGCCTGCCGGCGATCTCCGGAACAGTCAGCGAATAGTAGAAGCGGTAAATGAAAATCTCCCGCTCGGGAGATGGCAGCTCTCTGATGCAGGCTGCTATGACCTGCCGGTTGTGCTCCGCTGCCTGCTCCGTTGAGAAATCGACCTCAAAGCCGATGTCGCGCTCCTGCTCCGGGAGCTCCTCGGTGACCTTCACCTGCCGGAGCTTGTTGATGGTCAGGCCTCTGCCTACCATACAGATATAAGTCTTAAGGCTGGCCTTTTCAGTGTCGATGCGGTCTGCTGTTTTCCAGACCTTGTAAAAGGTATCTGCTGCCACTTCTTCTCTGTCCTCCTTTGCTGAGAGCATACCTGCGGCTATGGAGAGCACCAGCCTCTGATACTTGTCGATAGCTGCGGTAAGCCCCCGTTCGTCGCCCTCCCGCATAAGGGAGAGTATCTTCTCATCGGTCAATTTCATCACCGCCTTCCGGGTACCCGCCGTTCCTGATGATGGGGAACGTAAAATGCATTTCAATTATATATACCGCTGCCGGGCGGCAAAATCCTATAACTTGAAGTAAACATAGTGTGAATATTTGATTAACGAGAAACTGCTTTTATTATGAAAGTTATTCGCCGGAAAAAGGTATTCTCCCCCGCCAGGGGGAGAATACCTTTTTCCGAACTATCCCGAGCCGCTGAAAGCGGCGAGGGCAAACCTTATATGAGACAACAATACATATTCAAACAAGACAATGTGTTCATTAACATATCATGTCTTTGTGCAGGATATCTAAAGCAGACTTCAAATTATTGTGCAGAATAATTGCAGTAACCCCCTTGACAAGTGTATATACAAAGTGTATAATGTGTATATCGAGTATATACACTATGAGAGGTACCATATGGACATCATAATATCAAATTCGTCGGGGGAGCCTATCTACGAGCAGATAGTTTCCCAGGTCAAGGCGCAGATAATGAGCGGCGAGCTTGCGGAGGGGGACGCCCTTCCGTCAATGAGAGCTCTGGCTCAGAGCCTGCGCATCAGCGTCATCACCACCAAGCGCGCCTATGAGGAGCTGGAGCGGGACGGTTTTATAGAATCCTTCACCGGCAAGGGCTCCTTTGTAAAGCGCCAGAACAGAGAGCTTTTGCGGGAGGAATACCTGCGGCAGACCGAGGCGCTCATCACACAGGTCTGCGACAAGGCAAGGACCGGCGGAGTTACGCTGGAGGAGCTCCACGAGCTGCTCGACATCATCTATAACAGTGAGGCGCAGGACTGACCTGCGCGAAAGGGGAAGAGCTTATGTCTGACTATGAGAACGCTATTGAAATAAGGGATCTTACCAAACGCTATGACGGCTTCACTCTGGATAAGGTGAGCTTCAATGTGCCCAAGGGCAGCATTATGGGCTTCATCGGGCAGAACGGCGCCGGCAAGTCCACCACCATAAACACCCTGCTTGGCATCATCAGGCAGGACGAGGGCAAGTACAAAATTTTCGGCCTTGACCCCAGAGAGCACGAGCTGGAAATAAAGCGGGACATCTCGGCGGTATTCGACGAGCTGCCCTTCCACGAGCAGCTCACCGCCAGAGCCCTTGACAAGACCCTTAAGCACATCTTCCCGGGCTGGAGCAGCGAGACCTTCTTTAAATATCTGGAGCGGTTTGCTCTGCCCTCCAAGAAGAAGTTCGCGCAGTTCTCAAAGGGAATGAAGATGAAGCTACAAATTGCTGCTGCCCTTTCTCACGGCGCAAAGCTGCTGATAATGGACGAGGCCACCACAGGCCTTGACCCTGTTGTAAGAAATGAGATACTTGACATCTTTATGGAGTATTTGCAGGACGAAAATAACTCTATCCTGATGTCCTCACACATCACATCTGATTTGGAGAAGATTGCCGACAGCGTTACCTTCATCGACAGGGGGAAGATACTCCTCTCCGGCTACAAGGACGATATCCTGGGCTCTCACGGCATTATGAAATGCTCCAAGGCAGATTACGCACAGGTAGCCCGCGAGGACTTTATCTCCGCAAGGCTCAACGACTACGGCGCGGAGCTTATGGTTTCAGACCGGGCGGAGTGCTCGAAGAAGTATTCCGGCGCCGTCATCGACCCTGCAACTCTTGACGACATAATGATCTACTATGTAAATCGGGAGAAAAAGGAGTGGAGCTGAAATGAAGGGACTTATCTACAAGGAGTTCTACCTTTCCCGCAAGCTGCGCATAATAGGCATAGCCATTTACATATTACTGATGCTGCTGTGCATACTTGTGAAGCTCTCGGCGCTTTACGGAAATATAGGGCATCTGGCGGAGAGCACTGTGAGCAGCGTTGAGAGCGTGACCTTTTACATTATGACCTACGGCGGGGCGGTGGTGCTTTTTGCCTGCCAGTTCACCTGCCAGATAGCCGCCGACGAAAAGAGCGGCTTCCGGCGCTATGGTCAGACGCTGCCGGTGACAGAATACAAGATGGTCGGAGCGGTGTATCTGCTCAACCTCATCTGCCTTGCGGCGGTGACTGTGCTCTGCTGGGTGACAATGCTCATAGCCTGCCTTATGTTCGGCAGGGATATCGAGCCGAAGCTGCTGCTTTACATCTTCGGCATTGGCTGCTTCGTTTATATGTTCTTTCACGGCAATATGGCTATCAACTACAACTTCCGCCGGGCAAAGACCGCAAAAATGATATTCACGGTCATCTTTATGACGCTCTACTTCGGTGCAGGCTTCGGACTGATACACTGGATAGACAGCTACAGCATAAAGATGACAGGCTTCAGCATCTACGATGACGAAGCCGAGGACGTCACCAGTCAGGTGATGACTATGTTCTACAAGGACGAGGTGATGGGGAAGATAAACTGGCTGGGAGACAACCTCTGGTGGCTGATACCCGCAGTTCTGCTGACCCTGACGGCGCTGTGGTATTTCCTGAGCGTCCGCGGACTGAAAAGGAGGGGCTGATATGCTGGGCTTACTTTACAAGGATATGAGGGCAAACCTCAAGGGCATATTGGTGATGCTTTTGGTGCTGATCTTCCTTAACGGTCTTACGACAGTAATGCTCTTTGTGGGAGAAGACAACGCCTCTGCTATGAACACAACCTTCATAATGGGCTTCTGCTCCATAATGGCTGTTTCCTCCTTTATGACCATCGGAGCCACTGCTTTAAACATCGTTCAGACCGACGAGCGGAAGAAGTGGGGCTACTACATCACCGCCGTACCGAACGGCATACGCAAGCAGGTGTGGGCGATATACACCTTCGTATTTATCGCTATGCTCATCACCTTCACCGTTGTTTACGGCGTCAACTTTATCGCAAGAACGGTGGTTGACGCAGTGCCGGATATGCTGGGCATAACCCTGACGCTTGTATTCTTCGGGCTGATAATGAGAGCTATCGAGCTGCCCTGCATCATCGCTTTCGGCTCAAAGGTAGGCTCGCAGGTCAAGGGCGGACTGATGCTGCTGGTGATACTGGGCATCGTGGTCTACCTGCTGTTCGGGAACCTCTCCTGGATAGGCTCGGAATACGACTTCTGGGACGGGCTCTTCACCTGGATCCGCGATTTCAAGTTCACCGATCTGGCTCTTAAGCTGGCGGCTGTGGGGCTGCCGATGTACATCGTTTCCTACTTCATCAGTACAAAGCTGTACCTCAAGGGCGTAGACAGGATGGAGAAGTAAAAGTACAATTAATTGGACACATCAAATTAAAGCTTAAAAAAGGGATATCCGCCCGCGTGGTGGATATCCCTTTATGTTTGATTTTACTGCTCCTCAACAGTTTTAGTGCCGTAGGTAAGGGTCAGGAGGCTGTCCCCCAGGTGGACGTTCTCGACGACGATGTTTTCGTGGTCGATGGAGAGGTCGTAGTGGGAGAAGTTCCAGAAGGAGCGCAGACCGAGGCTCACCAGCTTATCGGCTATCTCCTGCGTGTCGGACTTTGGTATGCACAGCACTGCCACCACCGGCTTATGCCTCCGGCAGAAGCGCTCCAGCTCGTCGGTACCGGTGACGGTGAGCTTTCCCACCTGCAAGCCTTTAAGCTCCTCCTTGCGGTCAAATATTCCGATGAGCTCGCAGCCGCGGGTATCGAAGTTGATATGGGTGGCGATGGCTCTGCCTAAGTTTCCCGCACCTATGACGATGGTCTTGTACTTCTTATCGACGCCCAGTATCTTGCCTATTTCCTCGTGGAGCTGCCGGACGTGGTAGCCGTAGCCCTGCTGGCCGAAGCCGCCGAAGCAGTTTAAGTCCTGCCTTATCTGTGAGGCGGTGAGCTTCATCAGCTGGGAGAGCTCCCGGGAGGAGATGCGCTCGGTTCCGTTTTTCATAAGCTCGCCCAGAAAGCGGTAATATCTGGGAAGGCGCTTTATTACTGATGATGATATAGTTCCGTTCTTTGCCATTTTTAAGCCTTTCTGACTTTGATAAATAAATAACAATATTATTATATATCATAAGGGAGAATTTGTCAAGTGGCGGGTGCACAGCGTGCACAATGTGAACAAGTTCGCATCGCAATTCGCGCTGCGCTCCCGTTGGTCGCTTGGGTGTGTGCGGGCTTGCAGCATTAGTGCCGCGACCGGGGTCTCATCATACTGTGACCGTAGGTGCTCGCATTCCACATAGTGAGATTCGTTTCGCGTTCGTTATCCCTCACAACACCCGTCAGTTCAGAAGCGTCTGGTCAAAGGCAAAAAGGGTCTCGTTCAGCTCGAAGATGTTGTAGCGCTTATGCTCAATGAAGTATCTCACGATAAGATCGAACCTTATGCTGTCCGAGAGGGTATACCCCGCCTTGGAAAGCAGCGAGAGCGTCTCCGGCAGGTCAAGCTCTAAGGCTATGGCAAAGGCCAGCACCGTCTGCTTCTTGGGGCGGTAGTTGACGTCAGAGCGAATTTTCGAGAACAGCTTGCGGTCGATGTTCGCCTTGCGGTAGACCTGCACATCGGTCATACCGCTTTTGTCTATCAGGTGCAGCAGCGACTGGGAAAAGCTCTCGTCCTTCTGTTTTAGGTAGTCCTCAATGGAGAGGTCCGCACAGCTCTCCTCCGCAAAGGCGTCCGCCATAGGCATAGCCGCGGCAGACTCCTTCATCGCAGTCTTGCCGAAGGCACCCAACAGGTTCATTTTTGCCCTGCGGCGGGGAGCCTCCATAAGCTCTGCCCTGTCGGTGGTGGCATCGTCGATGTACTGCTTTACATCGCCGTAGAGCTGCTCGCTTATTTTCAGCGCAGCCTTGCCGAACACCACAAGGGTGACGTCCATATCCTCCGTTTCGAGGAAGTCCTTAATTGCCCGGGTAGCGACGTCCAGCGCCTCCGCCTTGGGGTAGCTGTACACGCCGGAGGATATCAGCGGGAAGGCGATGCTCTCGCAGCTGTGCTCCTTTGCAAGCTCCAATGAGCTCCTGTAGCAGCTGTACAACAACTGCTCCTCATTGTGGGAGCCTCCCTGCCATACGGGGCCGACGGTATGGATAACGTACTTTGCTTTCAGGTCATAGGCTCCGGTTATTTTGGCTTCTCCGGTCTTGCAGCCCCCAAGCTTGCGGCACTCTGCCAGAAGTCCGGGACCGGCGGCTCTGTGGATAGCGCCGTCCACTCCCCCGCCGCCCAGCAGCGAGCTGTTGGCGGCATTGACTATGGCATCGCAATCAAGTGTGGTGATGTCTGCTCTGATGATATTGAATGGCATAAGGTCTCCCCCTTACTGTCTTAAGTTGGAATAGTAGGCGACGATGTGGCGGCGCTTGCCGGAGAGGTCCTCCCCCTTGATATCAACACCGTTGCGGCTCATAAGCTCGGCGGCGATACAGCCCTCCAGCTTGCAGCGGAATATCTCGTGACCGTCGCAGACAATGACCAGCTCCTCCTCCGAGACAGAGATGCCACCGTTCCTGCCGAGGACAAGCTCATTGCCTCCCTCGCGCTCGACGGCGTAGGAGAGGCGCTTGCCGTGGAGAGCTTCAAGCTCCGCCCGGGGCGTGCCCTTTTGCTTTTTCTTACCGAACAGCATCGCTATCCCCTCCCAGCAATTTGTTTACCGTCAGCGCCAGCTCTGTCACCGGCAGACCTACCACGTTGAAGAAATCTCCTTCTATCTTCTCCACCAGCAGCGAGCCCTTTTCCTGTATGCCGTAGGCGCCCGCCTTGTCGGAGGGCTCCCCGGTGGCGACATATGCGGATATCTCCGCTTCCGTCAGCTTGCGGAAGGTAACAGAAGTCTCCTGCGAGAAGCTTATAAGCTCCCCCTGAAGGCTGACGGCGCAGCCGCTGATGACCTTATGAGTGCTGCCGGAAAGCTCCCGGAGCATTCTGGCGGCGTCGGCGTTATCGGCGGGCTTGCCCAGTATCTCATCACCCAGGACGACGGTGGTATCGCAGCCGATGACGAGGGCGGAGGGGTACTTTTCTGCCACCTCCCTGCACTTCTGCACCGCCAGCAGCTCTGAGGCCTTATGGGCGGGGGTGCCCTCGGGGATAATCTCCTCCCCCACGGCGGGGACTATATCAAAGCTTGGAAAAATGAGCCCCAGCAGCTCCTGCCTGCGGGGGGACTTGGAGGCGAGTATCACCCTCCTGCCGCCCAGCAGCCTGTCAAGCTCAAATACCATTCTGCTCGCTTCCTTTCGATTTATCTTGTTTTCCTGCCGCATTGACAGTGATTATCCCGGCGGCAACCAGCACCAGCGCCGCCAGCGTTCTTGCGGTGGATACGGAGCCGCGCTCTCCCAGCAGCAGGTACGACAGCAGCAGCCCGAATATAGGATTAGTAAAGCCGTAGACCGATACCTCCGAGACCGGGTTGTGCTTAAGCAGCAGCGACCATACCGAAAAGGCCGCCGCCGACACAAATGCCAGCCAGAGAAGTATCATCAGTCCTTTGAGGGTAACTGTGCCGAGGCTGCCGCCGAAGCAGAGCCCCGCGATAGTCATCACCGCTCCGCCCATAATGAACTGCCAGCCGCTTAAAAGCACCGGGTCGTGCTCCTTTGAAAAGCGCTTTGTAAGGCAGGAGGACACGCCGTAGGACATAGCGGAGAAGAGAATGAACCCCTCCCCGGTCAGCGAAAAGCCGGCGCTCTCGCCGCTTTTCAGATTGATGAGCACCACTCCCGCAAAACCGATAAGGCAGCCAATGAGCTTGCGGGCCGTGAGGCGCTCCTGCCTGAAAAGAAATGCCGAGAGCATCACCGAGAAGAACACGTTGGAGCCGGTGATGATAGAGCTTTTCATGCCCGTAGTGCGGGCAAGCCCCAGATAGAAAAAGGTGTACTGCGACACCGTCTGAAACAGTGAAAGCTCGGCTGCCTTTTTAAGGTCGGAGCCGTCGGGCAGCAGTGCCCGCCTCTGCACAAAGCTGCCGATTATGACCGCCAGTACTCCCGCCAGCATAAAGCGCACGCCTGCAAAAAGCAGCTGGGAAAAGCTGTCGTCCTGCGCTATTCCTAATTCCCGGTAGCCCAGCTTGATAAAGGGGAAGGCGCTGCCCCACAGCAGGCAGCAGAGCAATGCCGGCAGAAGCATTTTAAGCAGCTTATCCCGCTTCATCGGCAAGCTCCTTTATGATGCTGTCGGCGATGGGGGTCATAAGCTCGCTGTTGTCTCTCAGGTCTGACATATAGGTGATGACGGTGCCCAGTTCCGGGCAGACTATGCTTCTCTGACCCCACTTGCCGCTGATGTAATAGCGTCCCGGCTTTGTCCAGATGAAATAGCCGTAGCCGCTCTCCTTTGTGCTTATGTGGATGGAGGTCATCTCCCTTATCCAATCTTTGCTGACGATGCTGCGGCCGTCCTCCAGCAGCAGCTGTCCCAAGTCGGCGAGCTCACTTATTTTAAGGCTCATTCCGGTGGCGCCGTAAAAACGCCCCTGACTGTCGGTCTGAAAGCCAACGTGAGGGATACCCATAGGCTCGAACAGGCGGGAGTTTATATACTGCTCCATTTTCACTCCCACCGCCCGCTCGCAGATAAGCCCCACAAGGTAGGCCTGCACGTTGGAGTAATCAAATCTGGGCTCGGCGGAGTAGTCCATATCCCGGGAAAGGCAATTGCGCAGCGGGTCGTCCCCCTCCGGGCGGAAGGGATAGCCCTTGACTGACATTGTGAGAAATCTTGTGACAGGCAGCTTACAGAACTGCTCCCGCCTGTGGGGGAGCATTGCCGAGAGCTCGTTCTCGGTGAGCCAGTATGCCAGCGGGGCGTTGATATCAAACCGTCCGTCCGATACCGCCAGCCCCACCGCCAGCGCCGTTACGCTTTTGGCGGCAGAATAGGCGGGGTAACGGATATCCTCCCCGAACATTTCCCTGAATATGACGTCGCCGCCCTGTCTGACCTCTAAGCCGTGAACGGCAAGGTCAAGGCGGCGTATCTCATTTATTGCCTGTTCAAGCATCGCTCTGCTCTCCCTTTGGCAGCAGTCTCTCCAGCGCCTCCACGCACTCGTCCTCGGTGATTATCTCATCGGGGAGGTCCAAGCCCTGCTTTTGCAGCTCCCAGATAAGCTCTGTGACCTGGGGCACGTCGAGGCCGAGGTTTTTCATAGTACTGACCTGTGAGAACACCTTTTTGGGGGTATTGTCCAGCACCACCTCGCCGCCGTCGATGACAACGATGCGGTCGGCCTGGGCGGCCTCCTCCATATAGTGAGTGATGAGGACGATGGTAACACCCTGCTCCCGGTTGAGCATTTTGATGGTCTTCATTACCTCGCTCCTGCCCTTGGGGTCAAGCATAGCGGTAGGCTCGTCCAGCAGTATGCAGTCGGGCTTCATAGCGATGATGCCGGCGATGGCCACCCTCTGCTTCTGCCCGCCCGAGAGCTTATGTGGGGCGTGCATACGGTACTCGTACATTCCCACAGTTTTGAGGGCATCGTCCACTCTGCGGCGGATCTCCTTAGGCTCCACGCCTAAGTTTTCCAGTGCGAAGGCCACGTCCTCCTCGACGATGGTGGCGACTATCTGGTTATCGGGGTTCTGGAACACCATCCCCACCCGCTTGCGTATTTCCAGCAAGTTGTTATCGTCTGCGGTATCCATTCCGTCAACGGTGACCTTGCCGCTCTCCGGCAGGTTTATGGCGTTGAAGCACTTGGCAAGGGTAGACTTGCCGGAGCCGTTATGGCCGAGGATCGCGACAAACTCACCCTTCTGTATATCAAGGTCGATATGCTTTAGCACCTCGGTCTTTACCGGGGGCTCCTCCACGTCATTTATGTAGGAAAAGCAGAGATCCTCTGCGTGAAGAAATGCGCTCATAGTCTTGCTCCTTTGAAATGTGGTTTTTCTTTGTTTCAGTATATCACACAGCGGGGGTTTTGTCAAACAAAAAGGCGGCGCGTCCGATGCCGGGCGTGCCGCTCTGAGAGGACGGTATCAGTCGTCCTTCTTCTCGTCCTTTTTATCCTTCTTGAACTTATCCTCGATGAAGTCGCCGACCTTATCCTTGACCTTTTCGAGGTTCTCCTTGGTGGCAAGCTCCTTTGCCTTATCCTTTACCTCGTCGGGGATCTTATCCTCTACCTTGTCGATAGTCTGCTTGATGCTGTCAAGATTGAAATCCATTGTGATTACCTCCGTTCATTTTTTCACCCGCGGGTGATTGCTCGTATTTATTATATCACGCGGGATGCGGATTGTCAAATGTTTATTTTGGTGTTTTGTGGATTGCCGGGAAGGGGGCGAAACAGTGCGGCGCCGCGAAGATTTTGCCGGAAAAGGGTATTTCTCCGCCGAAGGCGGAGAAATATCCTTTTCCGGAATTCCTCCGAGCCGCGTCAGCGGCGAGGAGTCTGGCGCGAGGCTCGACCGCGCGCTTTTTAACGCGCTTCGCGTTTGGTTTCCCTACTGTGTGCGTTATTTAGCCGTTCTTGGTCAGCTCCATTATGGCATGTGCGTACATCACGAAATTGTCCCGGAAGGTAGTCAGCGGGATATGCTCATCGGCGCCATGCATATTGTTCTCCTCCCACGGATACTCCGCCCCGAAGGCTACTCCCCCCGGTGTGTCGTGGACATAGGTGATGCCGCCCTCGGCTATGCACTCGCCCTTCCTTCCGCTGACTTTTTCGTATACCCCCAGCAGGGTTTTCACCAATCTGCTGTCCTCAGGGACGTAGTGAGGCTCCTTTCCGTCGATGTCGTCAGGGGTGAAGCCCACACTCTCCAATGCGGAAACTATAATGCCTCTCACCTCGTCATATTTTCTGTCGATGGGGAAGCGGATATCAATGCCTCCCTGCAATCTTCCATCAACAGTGTTCAATACGGTGAGGGCGCAGGTCATGTCACCAGTGAGAGGGTCGGAAAAGCCCAGCCCCGCCGATTTGCCGTTGAACTCGCCGTGGGGGAAGAGCCGCTTAAGGCCGTTCAGCAGCCTGTTCTCTCCCTTATATTCGGAGAGGAATTTGGTGACGGCATTCTCGCCGTTCTCGGGGCGGGAGCCGTGGGCGGCCTTTCCGGCGAACAGCACCGTCTCCCCGCCTATGACGGCGGTGAGCTTATCGGGGATAGCGTTGATGGTCTTATTGCCGGAGAGCGAGGTTATCTCACTGTCCTCAAAGGGGGCGGAGAACAACATGTGCACCATTCCCTTTTCGCAGTTGAGCACCGGGAAGGAGCCATCGGGGGTGACGACCATATCCGGGAAGGGCTCGCGCTTAGCGTAATATTCGATGTCCTCGCAGCCCTGCTCCTCGTTGCCGCCGACTACCATTCGGAAGCTGTTGTCAAGGGTCACGCCCAAGTCCTTAAGGCACTTGACGGCGTACATTACAGCAACGGTGGGACCTTTATCGTCCACCGAGCCGCGGCCGTAGATGTTTCCGTCCCGGACGTTCATTTCAAAGGGAGGGGTGGTCCACTCGGCGGGGTTTGCGGGGACAACGTCGGCGTGGCTCAGTATGGCGAGGACGGGGTCGGTCTCTGCCCAGTCCATAGCGATAACGCAGTTGTCGATATTGCGCGTATGCAGTCCGATTTTCTGTCCAAATTTTTGTACCCATTCAAGTGCGCGTGCGGAACCCTCACCGAAGGGCTTGCCCTCCTTTGGCTCACTGAAAGAGCTGTCGATGGCGATTAGCTCGGAGAGGCTTGCAAGCATCTCATCAAGGTGGGTGTCATAGTACTGTTCGATTTCTTTTTCCAGCATAGGGGTCACTCTTTCTATATGATGGTTTACGTCACATGACTGTTTGCAGGCGCGGTAGGGCGCCGTATTTATTATACCACCGGCAGCCTCAATAGTCAATCCTGCAATAGTATTCCCGGCGGGAAAGGATAAATGTAAAAAAAGTGTAAACTTTCTCTGCCGTTCTCCCCTGCCCTTGACTTTGAGGGCGAAATGTGTTATATTATATAGGCCGCTTGTTTACGGTCACCAAGGCATCACTATGCTCAAATGCGGGTGATGACACCGTGCGCAGCGAGTTTGTATGAAAAGGCAGGTGCATTTTGAGATGTACGCAGTTATCGAGACTGGCGGAAAGCAGTATCAGGTAAACGTCGGTGACGTCGTTTTCGTTGAGAAGCTGGACGCTGTTGAGGCTGACTCCGCAGTGACCTTCGATAAGGTCCTCGCAGTAGGCGGAGAGGGCAGCGTGAACGTTGGCGCTCCTTATGTTGAAGGTGCTACGGTTTCCGCTAAGGTAGTCAAGAACGGCAAGTCTAAGAAGATCACTGTTTTCACTTACAAGCCCAAGAAGGGTGAGAAGAGAAAAATGGGTCACAGACAGCCCTACACTCAGGTAAAGATCGAAGCTATCAACGCATAATGATACGCGCCGAGTTTTACCGTGACAGCTCCGACAAGCTCAAGGGGTTCCGCGTTTCGGGACACGCAGGGCTGGCGGAGTACGGACAGGATATAGCGTGCGCCGCTGTGTCCTCGGCTGTGATGCTCACAGCCAATACTCTTACCGATATATTCAAGCTTGAAGCTGAGGTAAGGGTCGAAGAAAACGATATTTATCTTCTGGCGGGGCTCGATGAGAGCGGTGAAGCAGATAAGCTTATCTTAAGCTTGCTCACACACCTCTACTTTCTCTCCGACGAGTTTCCGCAGCGCATTAAGATCACATTTACGGAGGTGTAATCAATGATCAGAATTTCTATGCAGTTCTTTGCTCATAAGAAAGGAATGGGTTCCACCAAGAACGGACGTGACTCCGAGGCTAAGCGCCTTGGCGTTAAGCGTGCCGATGGACAGGCTGTCCTGGCAGGCAATATCCTCGTTCGTCAGAGAGGTACTCACATCCACCCGGGCGAGAACGTGAGCCGCGGCTCCGATGATACACTGTTCGCTACCGCTGACGGTGTTGTAAGATTTGAGAGACTGGGCAGAGACCGCAAGAAGGTCTCGGTTTATCCGCAGGCTTGATCACAGACATTAAGAACCGCCCTGAGCCGTAAAAATGGTTCGGGGCGGTTTTCATAGGGGGTGGAAAGCGTTATGTTTCTTGTCAAGGACTATAACAGGCATATGTCCTACAATATGGCGGTGACCTGCTTTCGCATCGCTGTGGTTGTGTTTATAATAGCGGGGCTTGTTTTTGCCTACAGGCAGCTGGTCTACAAGCCTGAGCCCCTCACCTTTGACGGCGAGCATACCTACACTGTCACCAAGCTGGAGGATAAGAGCTACCGCTACAGACGCAGAACATACCACCATTACTATGTCACCTGCACCGATGAGAACGGTGAGTCCCACCACCAAACGGTGACAAAGGCCATACTCTACTCCCTCAAGGAGGGCGAGAGCTACAAGCGCACCGCCTTCACAAAGCCAAACGGCACCTACTACATCAGCTGGAGAGGCATCTCTTCCGTAAAGGCCGCAGAGAAGGATTACTACGAGCTCTTCCCTGACAGCAATATGATCTATATGAAGTGGGGAGCCATCATCGCGGCGGGGATAGGAGCTTTCCTTGTTATGGCGGGGCTGGGGGAGCTTTCCAGAGAGAAGAAATATTACAGCGAGACCGCTATTATGCGGAACGGATACCAAAAATAAAAGGAGGCGGGCAGAATGTTCGTCGATGAAGCGAAAATATACCTAAAGGCGGGCGACGGCGGCGACGGCTGCGTTTCCTTCCACAGAGAGAAATATATAGCCGCAGGCGGCCCCGACGGCGGCGACGGCGGCAAGGGCGGAGATATCGTCTTTAAGGTGGACGATAACATCTCCAACCTGATAGACTTCCGCTACAAGAGAAAATATGTGGCGGACAAGGGGCAGAACGGCTCCTCCCGCAACTGCTCAGGCAGAGGGGCTGAGGACCTTGTTGTCAGCGTACCGAGAGGCACTGTCGTCAAGGAGGCCTCCACCGGCAGGATACTGGCGGATATGTCCGGAGACGAGCCGGTGGTCATCGCCAAGGGCGGCAAGGGCGGCAGAGGAAATGCTCACTTCGCCACCTCCACCCGACAGATACCCCGCTTCGCCAAGCCCGGCTTCCGGGGGGACGAGTACGAGGTGATACTGGAGCTTAAGCTGCTGGCGGACGTGGGGCTGGTGGGCTTCCCAAATGTGGGAAAATCCACGCTTATTTCCGTAGTCTCGGCGGCGAAGCCGAAGATAGCCAACTACCACTTCACTACCCTGACCCCGGTGCTGGGTGTGGTGAAGATCGAGGACGGCAAGAGCTTTGTTATGGCGGATATCCCGGGACTTATCGAGGGCGCCTCCGAGGGCGTCGGGCTAGGACACGAGTTCCTGCGGCACGTTGAACGCTGTCGGCTGATAGTCCACGTTGTGGACGTCTCCGGTGTTGAGGGCAGAGACCCCATCGAGGATTTTGAGGCCATCAACCGAGAGCTTCGCAATTTCTCGGAAGATCTGGCGGACGCTCCACAGATAGTCGCCGCCAACAAGACGGATATGGCGACCCCGGAGCAGATCGAGCGCCTCAGGGAGCACGTTGAGGATCAGGGGCTGCTGTTCTACGAGATTAGCGCTGCCACCACCCAAGGCACCAAGGAGCTTATGTACGGCGTATGGGAGAGGTTGGAGCAGCTGCCTCCCGTAAAGCGCTTTGAGGCACAACCTCTGACACAGGAGGAGCTGGACGAAAAGCTGCTTTCCCGCCGGGACTTCACCGTTACTGTGGAGGACGGCATCTACTTCGTGGAAGCCGACTGGCTGTGGGATATCCTGCGGTCTGTAAATATGGAGGACTACTCCTCCCTGCAATATTTCCAGAGGGTGCTGCGTTCCAGCGGTATCATTGACAAGCTGCTGGAGGAGGGCATCAACGAGGGCGACACAGTTTCCATATTCGACTTTGAGTTTGAGTTTGTGAACTGACGTTCCATTAACTGTCCGATTATTTGTACTTATAGGAGGAATTGTCTTGACAGAGCGAGAGCTTAACGCCTACTCCCCTCTTACCTTAGCCTTTCTGGGAGATGCGGTATACGAGCAGCTTGTGCGCGAGAGAATAGTGCGTCAGGCGAATATGCCCGTCCACAAGCTGCACGAGAGAGCTGTGGAGTTGGTGTGCGCCGAATATCAGGCGAGGGCGATAAAGCGCCTGTCAGAGGGCGGTCACCTCACCGAGGAGGAGGCGGACATCTTCCGCCGGGGTAGGAACGCCTGCGGCGTCACCGTACCGAAGCACTCCACCGTTGCCGAATACCGCGCTGCCACAGGCTTGGAGTGTTTGTTTGGGTATCTCTTCCTTGCCGACAGGCAGGAGCGGATTGTCCAGCTGTTCGAGCTGATTGTAAATGAGGTATAAAACTGACCGGGTCTCCCCTAACGGGATTCCCGGTCTTATTTTATGAGCTTGCTGATTATCTTTTAGGCGAAAAAAAGCCGAGCCATTCCGGGCTCGGCTTTTGTGGTTATTACATAGGGCTTCCGCACTGTGAGCAGAAACGGGTGCCGGCAGGCTCCTTGCTGCCACACTGTGTGCAGAATACCACACCGCCCTGTACGGGAGCGGGGGCAGGTGCTGGTGCGGGAGCGGGTGCAGGTGCAGGAATAGGTACGGGCGCCGGTGCGGGTGCTACCTGTGCGGGGGCGGGCATCTCAAAGGGCTTTACCTGAACAGGCTCAGGCACTACGGGTGCGGGAGCAGCCTCCTGAACGGCCTCAGCGGCCTCTGTAACGGTCTCCTCTGCGGCAGCGACAGTTTCCTCTGCCTTTTCCTCCACTGCCTCTACAGCCTCGGCAGCAGCCTCTACGGCCTCCTGAACAGGCTCAGCAACGGGCTCCGGTACGGGAGCGGGAGCAGGAGCAGGCGCAGGTACGGGCGCCGGAGCGGGTGCGGGAACGGGTGCGGGAACGGGTGCAGGTATAGGAGCAGGTGCCGGAGCAGGCACAGGTGCGGGTGCAGGTGCGGGTGCAGGTGCAGGAGCCGGTGCAGGCGTAGGTGCTGCCTGATTGTTTACGGGCTGCTTAGTGCCACAGTTGGGGCAGAAAGCCACATTGATGTCTATCTTCGAGTTGCAGCTGGGGCAGATCTTGATGCCGTTGATGACATTGACCTCCTCGTTGAGCCTCTTGAGCTCGGCAAGCAGAGCGTCGATCTCGCCGGCGAGCCTCTGAACGTCCTCATTGCTCACCTGGTCGAGACAGCGGAGCTTTACGATACGTCCGATCTCGGTATACTTGCGGTTGATGTTTTCCAGATCCTGATTGATCTGATTGTTGACCCTTGCGAGGTCAGCCTTGCGGTTCTGCACGTTTTTGTCAAACAGCGCCATAAGTGATCCCCCTGACATAAAAATTTTATAATTCTGTCTCCCGGGGCAATTTGTTCAGATAGCAGGAAAAGCCCGGCCACAAAATGCGGCAAGGCAGGCTATGCTACCCGTTCAGATCGCTGACGGGATATTATTGACTTTATTTCCTGCGGCTTATTCGGCAGCGTCGGCGAGCGCTACTTCATCAGCCGGGAGCTCCTCCGATTCCTCGGGAGTCTCTTCAACCTCGGGAGGCGGAGTTTCTGTAGGACGCGCAGCAGTGGTCACAGCGGGGACAGCCTCCGGCTCAATTGTAGTGGGAGCGGGGGTCTCGGTCTCGGCTGCTGTTGTCTCAGCGGAGGTCTCCGCCTTTTCCACAGCGTCCTTATTGATGGTTATCTTATCTACGGGCTCCATATTGAAGCCATCGGCACCTGCAACAGTTGCCTCGCTGATCTGGCTCTTGATCTGTGCGTCGGTAAGACCTCCGCGCTTTACAGCCTTAATGCTGGGGTCAGAGAGCTTGATCTGCGTATCCATATAGTAATGACGGAGTATCTGGTCATAGGTGTAGCCGTGGTCGGCATAGAACTTCGCACCCCACTGGGACATTCCCACGCCGTGGCCGTAGCCGTAGGTGGTGAAGCTGAAGGAGCCGTTAGCGTAGCTAATCTCAAAGGCAGCGGATTTAAGTCCGAAGAGCTTTCTCGCAGCCTGTCCGGTCATAGTAGCCTTTCCGCCGTCGATAACGAGGGTCTCTACATATTTTCCGCTGAATACTGAATCAACTCTGAACCAGTTCTTTACATCGTCCGAGAGCTTGAAGCCAAGTCTGCTCTCTAAAGTCTTTCTTATGTAGGATTCGGTGAAGCGCTCGACGGAGCCCCAGTTGGGATCCAGAGTGTCATAGGCGCTGACTACCGGCTTTAAGTAGGGGTATTTAACGCCGAACACCTTTGCGCTGTCACAGGAATAACCGCCTGTGGAGGCAGTATATACGGCATTGGCGATACCGCCGCCGTAGTAAACGCACTGTCCCTCAACTGCATTGACGCAGTTCTCGATCTTGGTGGGGTAGCCCTTTTTCAGAGCCACCGTCGGGATAGTACCCAGAATGTCATTAAATCTAAGATGAGTATAGGCTGCAACTGCCTGTGCCTTGATAGCCTCAACATTCCAGTCGGAGCCGATCTCGTTGTAGACCATCATACATACCATATCGTGGGCGTTCATAGTAACATATCCGCCGGAGAGCAGGTCGTTGACTGTATAGAATTCCTGCTTGGTGGATCTTGTGGTGACCAGTCCGAGCTTTGCGGGCTGGGGGTCGTAAACAAAGGTATTATCGGAGGGCAGCGATACACTGAAGCTGCCTGCCACACCTGCGGCGGAAGTCTTTACCGCTGCCTGAGCAGAGGATACTGCGTCGGCCTCAGCAGCCTCTCCGTCCTCTTCAACGGAGGTCACTGCAAGGGGCAGCTCGTACTCGTCCAGCCCTGCCTTGCGGTACTCAATGAACTCATAAACATCGTCATTTGAAATGCTAGCCGAAGCGGAGATGGCTCCGAAGCCGTAGCTTGAACCGCCTGCTGTATCGACCTTATCCGGGGTCTTTCCCGGGAAAAGCGCGCCGATCAGCATAACAGCAGAAATGCTTGCAGCCGTGGCAGCATATCTTATCAGATTGTTTTTTCGAGTAGGTTCCATAGTCCTTCCCTTCATGCGGAGCTTATCCGCAAACACTTTTTTCAGTGCCCGTATATCGGGCATCTTTCGTTTCATATTTATGGAAAAATGTCAAGGCGTTGTTTTATAGAGCCTTGACATTGATCTTTCACAGCAACGCTGTGCGGCTCATTACCAGTTCTTGAAGAACCTTCCGTTTTCGATAACTGCACAGAAGCAGAGGCTCTCGAACCAGGCCGCGACTGATGCGCTGGTATATGTGGGGGTATAGTAGAACGTAGCCCCGTTGACGACGGAAGCTCCCTCGCCCTGGAGCGCCCTCCTGCAGCAGTCGATAGTGTTCTGTGAGGGGGTGTTTGTTCTGTTATAATAGCTTCTGATAGCTGTAAACTGTCCGCTCTGAGTAAGCACGCCAGCGATTGTATTGGGGAAATAGGGCGACTTCACTCTGTTGATGATGACATTTGCAACAGCCAGCTTATAGGTCTCACTGCAATTGCCCACCTCACTGGAAACGACATAGCTCATCATCTCAAACTCCTGAGCTGTATAGCTGATAACATCGGCGCCGGTGGAAGCCGGTGCTTTTGCAGCAGCGGTAGTAGTCGTCACCTTTGCGGTGGTAGTGGTAACAGGCTTGGTAGAGCTCAGATACTCCGACTTAAGATATCCGGAGGTACCGTCCACCTGAACAGCATACCACTGTCCGTCGGCGCTAATCTTGTTAGCCTTGACCTCTGTTCCGACAGGGAGCACCTTGATGATAGTGCCGCTGTAGGACGGACTCTTACGGAAGTTGACGCGCTCCTTAACATACATAGTCGCATCGACTGCCTTGTATGCTGCTGTGGTAGTGGTAGTCACCTTCTTGGTGGTGACAGTGGTGGTCTTTGCCTGAGCCGCGGGAGTTACAGCCGTCTCAACGGGAGGAAGCTCCTTAGCGGTAGTTGTGGTTGTTGTCGTAGTGGTAGTAGTTGTTGTCGTAGTTGTTGTGGTGGTGGTAGTCGCAGAAGTGGTGGTAACCTTGGAAGCCTCTGCCCTGTCGGAGAAGTCATAATCGGCAATATCAGCCTTACGCCAGTCAACTATCTCGGTGGGCTCCTCAGAAGAGCTGTCGAGCTCCTCAGTCTCCTGCACTGTTTCCTCGGGGAGGGAATCCTCCTCAGTTTCACTCGAGTCGATAACGATATCCGCAGCAGCTACAGAATCGACCTTCTCCTTGCCGGAGACGCCATAAACGGCAATAGTTCCTGTAAGGACAACTGTCAACGCTGCGACAAGAGCAACTGCTGTTTTCACCGCAGAAAGCCTTACTGTCTGTTTTTCGCTGTCTGCACTTCGGACGTGTTTCATTATAGATCACATTACCTTTCCGCGGTCTGTAAAAGCCGACCGCCGTATGCGGGATCTCCCGCAGATTTCATCAGTATGACCAGCCCAGATATTTCTTGTTGTTGCCCCAGACATCTCTCCATATCTTGGGGAAATATATCTCGCTGTCCGGTTTTTCCTCATAGGATTGAACGATGAGGTCAAGATTATCGGATGCTGTCATTTTCTTTGCGACCATTACCCATCTCATAGGTCTCACCTCATTGGAGCAGGTGGAGAGAGTGATGTAGTCGTCATCAGCTGTACATTCCACATCGCAGGAATACCAGCTCTGCTTTCTTACATTGGCGATCCACTTATCGAAGGAGTACTTATCGTCATCGAAGTTGCGGTATCTCCAATAGTCAAACAAGGGAGCGTCGTCCTGAGATTCATCAGCGGCTGATACAAAGCAGCCGATTATAACATACTTCTGATTATTCTCATAGATAGTGTTGAACTCTATCATCGGGTACTTTTTGAGGAAGTTGACGCCCTCCTTATATTCAACCAGATGGGTGAAGGAGGTCCCCAGCTTTCTCATATTGTGGGCGTAAATTATTATATTGTCGGGCTGGCCGTTCTCATCTATAGGGATATAGCAGTCAGCGAACACGCTTCCCGACTCATAGTAATTGCCGTCGATATCGCGGACAAGGTAGTAATTGTTGCCCTCGTCGATGTTTCCTTCATATGGTCTCTGCAGAACGGGGAAGTTGATGTACTCATCGCCGTTGTCGTTGCAGAAGCCAGGGATTTTTATCCAGCCCCTTGAGTCGCTGTTTCTCTCGAGCAGCTTTTCGGCCCAAGCCTGGACCTTGCGTTCCTTTACCTTGGTCTCGCCGCTGCTGGGCATTGTGATTTCCTCTTCGGCGCTGCTGTTGTCGATAACAACATCAACAGTATCGAGATCCAGGTCACCCTCCCAATCGGGCTCATACTTTACTATGCTCTGAGCGTAATTGAGCTCGACCTGGTCTGTTTTGAGGAAGTCAGTCAACTCATTGACAGAAGCGACAAACAGGACAATGGAGAAAACGAAAACTATCTTTCTCACTACCTCGGCGCTGCCGTCGCCCTTCCAAGGAATAAAGTATTTTAGAAATCTTACAAAGAAATTGGAACTGTCCTGCTCGGACAGGTTTTTGACCTCATTAGCCATAGACATCAGTTTTCCTCACTTTCGCTTTTGAGCAGCTGCTCCAGCATTTCCAAAGCCTCTGCCGCGGTAACGATACGGATAAATTCTCTGTCTAATTTTTCATATTCTTTATAGAGAGCAAGGTCTCTTACGAGGTGCCCTGCTTTATATCTGACTGATACATATACAGTGCCCACCGGCTTATCTTCCGTTCCGCCGCCGGGACCTGCAAGTCCGGTCACTCCTATGGAGGCTTGCGTCTCCATCAGCTTTCTCACGCCCTCGCTCATTTCCTCTGCGACCTGGGCGGAGTAGACGGTGTAGCGGGCTAAGGTTTCTTCCCTCACGCCCAGCACCTTCATCTTTACCGACTCGCTGTAGCTGCAAACGCCGCCCTTATATATTGCGGAGGCTCCGGGCACCGAAGTGACCCTTTCGCTTATCAGTCCGCCGGTGCAGCTTTCGGCTGCGGACAGGGTGATACCGTTTGCTATCATATATTTTACAACACGAGCAGTAACAATGTCAAGACTTTTTGTAACCAGTTTGTTATCTTTAGCAAATTTAGACGAGCCGGAGGTCGGTTTATCTTTCATATTGCACATAAAAATCACCTTATTTTTGAACATTTTGCGAACGAGCAAAGCAGTTTTAATCAAAGTTTCAGCACTTTCAGTCCCAAAAAAGTCACCGAACTGTTACCGGAAGGAAGGTGTTTTGCTGTCGAAAAGCGTTCTGACGAATTGAATAAAAATCTTTTCCCAGCCCTTTAAACCGCGCAGTTTAGGGACTTGTGGAATATGCACAAAAGGGGTCTACAATGGGAGCTGTACAAATAAGCGTACAATTTTATTAAAATCGAGTTACAGTCTTAACCTTGCTGTAACCTTTTAACTGTACAAAAAATGTCACAGCCGATTTTCCTGCAAATTTATTACATTTAGCTTGATTTTTGTAATATTTTAGCCCTCAAAATTCGTCCAATTTTTTGTATTTATCGGTTTTTGAAAGGTCAAAGCCTTTACATAGCCTATTTTTGGGCATTTTGTTCACAGTTTTGAAATATGTATATTATTTCCATAAATGTAAAATTAAGTATGAGAAAATCGGGTGACAAATCATTTTTCTTGACAGCATCAAACGTCAATTTTACGGCATTTGAGGCGTTTTATAGTCAAAAATCATACAAATTTCTTAATGAGCTTGACCGTTGTTTCCTCCACAGCTTTTTGGATAAGCGGATCAAAATCGAAGGAATTCTGCGCTTTTTCCACGTCATCAAGCAGCGGCCTTGTCTTTGGATGCTTGGGAGTGAACACTGTGCAGCAATCCTCGTAGGGGAGGATAGAAGTCTCAAAAGTTCCTATTTTTCTGGAAATTTCTACTATCTCAGATTTGTCAAGTCCGATGCAGGGACGCAGCACAGGCATACGGCAAGCGGCATCGGTGCAGACCATTGCATACATCGTCTGGCTGGCGACCTGCCCTAAGCTCTCGCCGGTGATAAGGGCGGCACAGTCCTCCTTGGCGGAGATCCTTTGTGCAATTTCCATCATAAGCCGACGCATAATGATAGTGAACAGCTCCTCGGGGCACTGGTCCCGAATAGTCTCCTGAATTTCGGTGAAGGGGACGCAGTGGAAGAAAATGTCACCGCAGTATTCTGCGATCTCGGAGGCCAGCTTCTCCACCTTGAGCCTTGCCCGCTCGGAGGTGTAGGGGGGAGCCTCAAAGTGTATGGCCTGCACCTGTACTCCCCGCTTGGCTATCATATATCCCGCCACCGGTGAATCTATGCCTCCCGACAGCAGCAGCATTCCCCTGCCGCCGGTGCCGACGGGTATGCCGCCCGCGCCGTCTATCCTAAGAGCGTTGACGAAGGCGTGCTTTTCTCTGATCTCCACTGTAACGGTAACGTCCGGGTCGTGGACGTCCACCTTCATCTCCGGGAACTGCTCGAGTATCTTATGTCCCAGCTCGGAACAGATCTCCGGCGACTTCACCGGGAATTTTTTGTCGGCACGCTTGGCGTTGACCTTGAAGGTGCGATAGCCGTCAAAGGCGAGGGCGAGGTAATCCATAGTGTCGTTGAGTATGGCGTCCATGGATTTTTCCACCTCGAGAGCCCGAGTCAGCTTGGCGATGCCAAAAACCTTTTTCAGCCTCTCCACCGCCTCGTCCATATCTATGCCCTCCTCCAGAGGTTCAACATAGACGGTGGACTGCGCCCTTGTCACCGAGAACTGTCCCAGCGACTGGAGACGTCTTTTCACATTTTTGCACAGCACGCTCTCGAAGTTGGATTTGTTCAGTCCCTTCAAGGCTATCTCGCCGTACTTGCAGAGTATGAGTTCCTTCATTCTTATTCTTCACCTTTCATCTTTTTTCATTCTCTTATATATTATAATAGTATGGAATATTTGTTCTCATTATTTCCTCAGCTTTGCCAGAGTGTTCTGAGCCTCTGATATGGCGGCCATCAGAGCGTCAATATCCTCTCTGGTGTTTTCCCCGGAAAAGCTGATGCGCAGCACCGAATCCGCCAGCTCGGAGGGAACGTGAAATTCGGAGATGACAGTGCTTTTCTTTCCCTTGGAGCAGGCCGACCCGCTGGAAACGTATATCTCCCGCTGTTCAAGGAAATGGAGAAGCGGCTCGGATTTCAGTCCCTTAACGGAAATGCTGACGATGTAGGGGGAGGCGTCCTCCCGGCTGTTGACGAAAACTCCGTCGGCTTTTTGGCAGAGTTCGCAGAAGTATTTTTTCAGCTCGGACATCTTAGCATATCTCTCCGCGATGGCACCTGAGTATTTCTCACAGGCGGCGCCGAAGCCCATTATCAGCGGGACGGATTCCGTCCCGGAGCGGAAACCCTTTTCCTGACCTCCGCCGAGAATAAAGGCGGGAATGTGAACGCCCTTTCTGATGAAAATAGCGCCTATTCCCTTGGGGCCGTGAATTTTATGGGCGCTTAAGGAAATAATATCAGCGGAGAGGTCCTTCACCCTGACCGACCGTTTCAGAAAGCCCTGAACGCAGTCGCAGTGGGTGATTGTCTGAGGAAAATTTTTCTTGATAGCCTTAAATGCAGCGCCCACCGGGAAAACTGTTCCGGTCTCGTTGTTGACCAGCATACAGCTGACGAGGCAGGTGTTGTCATCTACGGCGGAAATTATATCATCGGCGGATATCTCACCGTTCTCATCAGGACGGAGGCGGATAACCTCAAAGCCCTGCTCCTCTAAGGTGTTAATGCAAACGGCTACGGAGGGGTGCTCGACAGAGGTGGTGATTATCCTTTTTTTGCGTTTTCCGACAGATTTCGACACGCCGAAAATGGCGGTGTTGCTGCTCTCGGTGGCACAGGAGGTGAAAAATATCTCCTCAGGAAGAGCGCCAAGCGCGTGAGCTACCTGTTCCCTTGCTTTCTCCCGGAGCTGTTCCGCTCGAAGCCCCAGGCCATGAAGCGAGGAAGGGTTGCCGAACTGCTCAAGCCCCTGCATTACTGCCTCCACCGACTCCCGACAGGGGCGCGTGGTGGCGGCATTGTCAAGATATATCATTAAGGTCTCTCCTTATTAAAATAGTATGCCAAATTATATTATAACACAAATATGATAAAAATGCAATAGGTCTGAAATGTCTATGATAACAGTACGAAAAAATGTACTTGTTCTGTGCTGAATATCTAGGCTAAAAGAGGGAACACTAATTCTTGAAAGCTATGTAAATTATTGGACAGTTTAATATTTAAGTCCTGATAATTGTACTAATAACAGAAAAAGTTTAAGTACAGCAAATTGTACTTTCAAGAGTATTAGTACAGATATTTGGATAGTTGGAGGAACTATGAAAAGAAGAACGCTTATAAGAATATTATCCTTTTCGGTGATAGCGCTGGCGGTACTGCTGGCTAGGAATGTTATGCTGATGAGGGAGAACGAGAACGCGAACCTCACAATCAAAAACAACTATGCCCGGGCGATAGAGGAGCTCTCAACGGCGGCGGACAACATCTCGAACACCCTGCAAAAGCAGCTCTACGCCGGCACCGCTGATATGCACCTTGACCTGTCACAACAGCTCTGGCGGGACTCGTCAACGGCGAAGGCGGCGCTGTCACAGCTGCCGGTGGAGAGGCTCGATTTGGGCAACACCTACAAGTTCCTCTCGCAGGTGGGCAACTATGCGCTGTCGCTGAGCGAAAAGCTCCGGGAGGGCGGCACTCTTTCGGAAAAAGAATATGACGATTTGGAAGCGCTTTACGGCTTCTCACAGAGACTGAGGGACGATATGTGGTCGCTGGAAAGCAGCGTATCCTCCGGGGAAATAGAGCTTGTAAACGCCGCAGATGCGCAGGATAACGCGCCCTCCGTTACCGACGGCTTCTCCGATTTTGAGGAGGGCTTCGACTCCTACCCGACGCTTGTTTACGACGGTCCCTTCTCCGACCACATTATGCAAAAGACCCCGCTGATGACCTCCGGCAAGGCAGAGATTTCCCGGGAAAAGGCATTGGAGATTGCCTGCCTGGCACTGCACCTTGACCAGAGCGTTCTCACCGACGTCATCGAGGAGGACGGCAAGATGCCCTCCTACCTTTTCACCGACGCCAAGGGCTCGGCGGCCTGCGCCGTCACCAAGCAGGGTGGCTATGTCTCCTACTTTTTAAAGAGCCGGGATGTCACCGCTGAAAGCATCACTGTTGATGAAGCCTTGAAGGCCGGAGACAGCTGCCTTGACTCGCTGGGAATAAACTCAATGCGCCGCACCTACTATGAAAATATTAACCACATTATGACCATCAATTACGCCTACTATCTGGGGGAGATCTGCTGCTACACCGACCTCATCAAGGTCTCTGTGGCGATGGACTCGGGAGAAATTATTGGGTAT
Organism: Ruminococcus sp.; assembly: GCA_017471405.1. Classification (GTDB taxonomy): domain Bacteria; phylum Bacillota; class Clostridia; order Oscillospirales; family Ruminococcaceae; genus FB2012. Next base: position 9,000 of record JAFUTK010000060.1, on the reverse strand, counting down.
GATGCGAGAGGGTATCTGGTCAACCATCAGAGCCGCGCCTACAGCGACAAACGGCTGTCGGTTCTCGAGGTGCAGGAGCAGGTCAGCCCGAAGCTAAAGGTGCTGTCCAGAGGGCTGGCGGTAATCCCCTCCGACTCACAGGAGGAGCGCCTCTGCTACGAATTCAAATGCGAGGCTCCCGACGGCACTCACGTTCTCGTCTACTTCAACGCATACACCGGCAAGGAGGAGCAGATACTCATTCTCTTCGAGAGCGAGAGCGGAACGCTGACGATGTAACAGGAGTGTGATAACAAACGCTCCTACAAAAATAAGAAAGTGAGGAACAATTATGTCAACCGAATTTTGTCAGAGCAAGACCAAGGAAAATCTTATGAGGGCTTTCGCCGGCGAGGCTATGTCCTGCAGCAGGTACAAGATTGCGGAGAAGGTCTGCCGCCAGAAGCAGCTGTTTGTGCTGGCGAACCTGTTCAAGTTCACCGCCGCGCAGGAAAAGGCTCACGGCGAGATTTTCTACAATCATCTTAAGGAGGGCGGCTGCGATCTCATCAGCATAAACGCCGACTACCCTGCCGAGCTGTCGGAGGAACCGCTGGAGCTGTTAAAGCACTCCCACCAGCACGAGTTCAAGGAGAACGGAGAGGTCTACCCCGCCTTTGCCGCCGACGCCCGGGAGGAAGGCTATCCTCAGATCGCACAGGACTTTGAGAACATCGCGGGGATCGAGCGGGCCCACGGCAACCGCTTTAAGCGCTTCGCCCAGCTGATGGAGGAGGGCAGGCTCTTCTCCGCAGAGGTCAGCGAGCAGTGGCTCTGCCTTAACTGTGGGTATATCCCGGAGGGGACCTCCGCTCCGGAGACCTGCCCGGTCTGCAAGCAGCCTCAGGGGTGGTTCATCAGATTAAAGCAGTCCCCATGGGAGCTGCGCCCGGAGGGTGAGGCGCAATGCTGACCGTCAATATCGCCGCGGCATTTATCTATCTGCTGGTCGTGTATGAGTATAATCACAGGAAGATGTAACAGCAAAGGTGTGCTCCGGGTCACCTCCCCTTAACACAATTATTAAATGAGCTTAATGATGTAAAATAACGTATTTGCGCGCTTTTATCATTAAGACACTTATGGTCTTGATGAGCTTCTGACAGGCTGACAGAGATATGAGCTTAATGTCATTGAGACCATTTAGTTCCTGATGATAGAAGCGCCTGTTTGCGCGGTTTTCATCATACAGCTCATTTATTATTCTACCCTTAGGGGAGATGCCCCCGAGCGCCCTTCAACGCTCGGGGGCAAAACCTCTTTATGGCTGCTCACATTCGTAAGGGAATACCTTTCTTTACATAAATCCGCTTATGCAATACCCTTTTTTCATCTCCCTCAAAACCTTAAAGTTGTTTTAAGGAACAGAGCTTACAATATACTCAAAGGACAACAACCGCCCCCCTCGAAAGGAGATGCATTGATATGACCACAGAAAGAAGAATAGCCCTCATACCCGCATTCTGTCCCGGTGAGCAGCTGGTGACGCTAGCCCACGAGCTTTACGACATCGGCTTTGCGGTAGTTATCGTCAACGACGGCAGCGGCGAGGAGTATAACGGAGTTTTCGACGCAGCCATACAGTTCAGCTCGGTGCTGACCCACCCTGTAAATCAGGGCAAGGGCGCGGCACTCAAGACCGGGCTCTCCTACATCAGAGATGTGTTTATCCCGCCCTACACGGTGGTAACGCTGGACGCTGACGGACAGCACAGCATTTCAGATGCCTCCCGGGTCTGCGACAGAGCGGAAAGCGTCAGGCAGGCGCTGGTGCTGGGGTGCAGAGAATTCAAGGGCGAGAATGTAAAGGTGCCGAAGAAGAGCCTGCTGGGAAACAAAATAACCCGGGCGGTGTTCTCGCTATCCTCGGGAATGGACGTCAGCGACACCCAGACAGGCCTGCGGGCGTTTTCCGACAGGCACATCGAGCGGATGCTCTCTATCTCCGGCGAGCGGTACGAGTACGAAATGAACGTGCTGATGCGCTACGCCAAGGAGGGCGTTCCCATCGAAGAGGTGCCTATCGAGACCATCTACATCGACAACAACTCATCCTCCCACTTTGACCCCGTTCACGACTCCGCCAGGATATACAAGGAGATACTTAAATTCTCGGCATCGTCCCTTATCTGCTTCGGGCTTGATTACCTGCTCTACTGCCTGTTCGGCACGTTTTTAGGCTCGATAACTGCGGCGAATATCGCAGCCAGAGTTATCAGCTCCTGCGTGAATTTTGAGCTGAACCGCAGGCTGGTATTCGGCAGTAAGAAGTCGGTGCCCAAGTCAGCGCTGCAATACTTCACGCTGGCGGCCTTCATACTGCTGTGCAACACGCTGCTGCTTGACCTGCTGGTGAAGGTGACACCTCTGGGACGGTACGCCGCCAAGCTCATTACAGAGTGCGCTATGTTCATAGTAAGCTGGACGGTGCAGAAAACTATGATATTCAGAAAAAAGGAGGCGAGGGCAAAATGAAGGAGAACAAAAAGAAAAAACCGTTTCTCTTCGCGGTGACCTACGGCGCTGTGCTGGCTGCCTTCACCGGCTATGTAATGCTGGACACCTTCGTTATCCCCAAGGCGGAGAACAGCGATGCCGGAAAGATGAACCTCTCGCTGTTTGAGGATATGCCCTCATCATCGCTGAGCGGAGACGACAGCTCCTCCTCGAATGATGCGGAGAACAGGGCTACTGACAATAACGCCGGCAGCGAGGGCTCCGCCAAGACCTCAAAGCGCAGCCGCTCCAAGTCCTCAGCGACGCAGGAGCAGCCTACCGAGAACAGCACCGGCAGCAGCACCGTCTCCAGTGGGAATTCGACCTATCAGGGCTACTCAGACGATAACATCAGTGTGACGGTAAGCGAATACAACGTCAATGATACGGTGGTATATGTTGCGGACGTTCAGCTGTCCTCGGCGCAGTATTTAAAGACCGCCTTTGCCGACGACACCTATGGCAGGAACGTCACCGCCCCCACCTCCGATACGGCGGAGGCTAACAATGCGATACTTGCCATCAACGGCGACTACTACGGTGCCCGTCAGAGCGGCTACGTTATCCGCAATGGCATACTCTACCGGGACACCGGCAGCTCCGACACCGATGTGCTGTGCATTTACGCTGACGGACATTTTGAGATAACCAACAGCGGTGAGAAATCGGCGCAGCAGCTCATCGACGAGGGAGTATGGCAGGCATTTTCCTTCGGGCCGGCGCTGGTGCGAGAGGGCGAGGTGGCAGTCACAGCCTCTCAGGAGGTAGGCAAGGCTATGGCCAGCAATCCCCGGACGGCTATCGGAATAGTTGACGACCTGCACTATCTGCTGGTGGTCTCCGACGGCAGGACGACGGAGAGCGAGGGCTTATCCCTGCGGGAGCTGGCGGAGTTTATGCAATCGCTGGGAGTTACCACCGCCTACAATCTGGACGGCGGCGGCTCCTCCACAATGTACTATAACGGTCAGGTCATCAACAACCCCACCACCTCCGGCAGGAGCATCAAGGAAAGGAGCGTGAGCGACATTGTCTACATCGGTTATTGAGCAAAGACGCCGGGCACTTCTCCGGCACGCGGCGGGGCAGCTTATTGCTGCGATGTTCTGCGCGGTATTCGGATTGATATATGAGCATTTTAGCTTCGGGGTCTACTCGAATTTTATGCTTTATAGCTTCATCTTCCCGCTGGCGGCGGGACTTATACTGGTGCTGATGGCGCTGGGAAAGCGTCCACCGGGCAGGGCTTTCCTGAACCTTCTGGGGGCGGCCTCCGCTACCTTTGCGCTGGGATCTCTGGCGACGGGCGTTATTGAGATATACGGCACCGACAATCTGCTTTTGAAGGTCTACCCTGTTGCCGGCTCGCTTATGCTGCTGCTGGCGGCCTACGCCTACTTCTACGACCGCAAGGGCTATGAGCTGGGTGAGATAGAGTAAGGAAAGCTCCTATATACTAAAAAAGCACCTCCTCCCGCAGTGGGAGAGGTGCTTTTTGCACTTGTATTCAGATGTCGATGAAGTCCCTTTTCTTCTTGTCCTTCTTGTCGGTATCTGTCTCTGCAAGGAGATTTCCGACTGCTCTCTTGCCGATGACGCAGCCTATCATATTGGTAATGCCGGTGATGAGCAGGACTATACCCAGCACTCTGAACATTATTCTCTCAGGCATCAGCGGGTCGCAGAGGATAAGTATGCCGCCGATGAGGGTAAGGGAGGCCAGCAGGCAGGGGGTCTGCCAGCCGTCGCCGGACTTTCTGACCTTCAAGCTGTCCAGCAATGTGATGCCGCCGCTGATGACCATATAAAGTCCGAAGGCGAAGGAGAGCACCTGTGCGATGAAGTCGGGCTTGAGTATCAGGAAGATGCCGATAGCAACGAGTATGATGCCGCGAAACAGCGGGAAGGTAGGGCTTGGAGCGTCCTCCTCGGTGCTCTGCTTGAGCAGCACGAACCTGACTATCTCGATCGCTCCGGCGGCTATGGAGAGGCCGCCTATGGTATAGCTGATGGCGTGGGTGAAGAAGTCGGGGTTGGCTATCAGTGCGGCTCCCAGCAGTATGCAGACTGCGGAAAGCAGCAGATAGTTGCCGAATATCTTTTTGACGGTTTTCATAGGTGGTACCTCCGTTTCAGTTGATGTTTATTTTCCCGAGCTCTTTTTGAGCTTAACTGCCTTTATCACCTTAAGGCGCGAGAACTCCTCCCGCTCCTTTTCCTCCAGCGAGTCGGAGATATACTTGACGGTCTCTCTGCTCCGGGGGATTATGATATTCTGCAAAGCGTTGGCGCGTCTTTGTGTTTTACGGATAGCGGTAGAGAGGCGGTAGATGCTGCTCTCGACCTCTGCCAGCTCGGCGGTGAGCTTCTTGACCTTATCGAAGGCGAGGTAGGCGCGGTCCAGCTGGGAGGTGGTATTCATAAAGCCGTAGTTTATATCCAGCTCCTGAGCCTTGAAAGTGACCTTCGGCAGCTCGACGCCCATAACGCTTCGGCTGGTGATATCAAGGCCGTTCTCCACCGGCACGCACTCGGCATAGGGGGTGATGACACCGTGGGAGATATTCGCCAGCTGCAATGCTGCATAGGCTTCCTTATAGACGTCCTCGACGGAGGCCTTCAGCTCCTCTGCCCTATCGACAAGCGACATCAGCTCTCTTATGAGGATATTTCTCTTCCTATCCAGAAGGTCATAGCCCAGCATAGCCAGTGCGAGGGAACGCTTGGTTGCTATCAGATTGCCTTTAGTGGGAAATACCTGCTGTGCCATTACGTTCACTCCTTTTTGCGGGGCACGCCCCCGCGGGCGAAGTCGCGCTGCGCTCCCGTTGGTCGCTTGGGTGTGTGCAGGTCCGCAACTTTCGTGCCGCGTTCGTTTGTTTGTTCGTACTGTAACTTTTGGTGCTCGCATTCCACAAGGGGAGATGCGAAGCCGGGCGGTTGCTCACTTTGTGAGATTTTTCCTCTGTCAGATGTCAAACTCTATCTTTGCGTTCTCCGTGTCGTAGAACTTATCAAGGTGCTCATCGTCAACTCTGTCAAGCTCGTTTCTCGGCAGGGTGGATAGCAGCGCCCAGCCCAAGTCAAGGGTCTGCTCAATGGTCCTGTTGACATCAAAGCCCTGGTCAATAAAGTGCTTCTCAAACAGCTCGCCAAAGCGCATATACGCTCTGTCCGAGGCGGAAAGTTCCTCCTCGCCGATAACGGACGCCAGCGCTCTTGCATCCGACACCTTCGCATACGCCGCGAAAAGCTGATTGGCGCACATCTGATGATCCTCTCTGGTATAGCCCTCGCCGATGCCGTCCTTCATAAGTCTCGAAAGGCTGGGCAGGACTGAGACTGCCGGGTACACTCCCGACTGGTCGAGGTTTCTGTCCAGAACTATCTGTCCCTCGGTGATATATCCCGTCAGGTCCGGCACCGGGTGGGTGATATCGTCGTTGGGCATAGTTAAAATGGGTATCTGCGTTACCGAGCCGGTAGACCCCTTCACAACGCCCGCTCTCTCATAGAGGGAGGCAAGGTCGGAATAGAGGTAGCCGGGGTAGCCCTTTCTGGCGGGTATCTCTCCCTTGGAGGAGGAGAACTCACGCAGCGCCTCGGCATAGGCGGTCATATCGGTGAGGATAACAAGTATGTGCATATTCTTTTCAAACGCCAGATACTCCGCCAGCGTCAGTGCACAGCGGGGGGTCAGTATACGCTCGATAATGGGGTCGTTAGACATATTGAGGAACATCGCCACCCTTTGCAGCGAGCCTGTTTCCTCAAAGGAGCGACGGAAATAGTCTGCCACGTCGTTCTTGACGCCCATAGCGCCGAATACGATAGCGAAGTCCTGACCCTTCTCGTCGGCGATTTTTGCCTGTCTGACTATCTGCACCGCCAGCTTGTTATGGGAAAGTCCCGAGCCGGAGAATATAGGCAGCTTCTGCCCTCTGATAAGGGTCATCAGGGCGTCTATTGAACTGATGCCGGTGTTGATATAGTTGCGGGGGTACTCTCTTGAAACGGGGTTTAAAGGCTTGCCGTTGATGTCGGCAAACTTCTCGGGGCATATCTCTCCCAGCCCGTCGGCAGGCCTGCCGGCGCCGGAGAAGATGCGTCCCAGCATTTCCTTGGAGAGGGGCAGCTCCATAGGCTTGCCCTCAAAGCTGGTGGTGGTATTGGTCAGCGAGAGGCCCTTTGTGCCCTCAAAGACCTGAAGCACCGCCCTGCCCTCGGATATCTCGACCACTCTCCCCATTCGTCTGCTGCCGTCGGAGAGGCGTATCTCTGCCATCTCGTCGTAGCCGATGCCGGAAACTCCTTCAAGCGCCACCAGGGGGCCGTTTATCTCGTCGAGGCCTATATATTTAAGCTCCAACCGGCTCACCTCCCGATATCAGTGCATTGAAGTCCTGCTCCATCTGCTTGGAATAGCTGTCGAACAGCTCCGGCTTGTCGTTGGGGATATCGTACTTCAGTTTTATTAGCTTCTCCACCCAGCCGGTGCCGGTGACGGCGGATATGGGCGAGCCGTTATCCAATGCCCTGCCGCCCAGCTCGTAGAATTTGAGTATCAGCTTCATCATTTTATACTGCTTTGCAAGGGGAACATAGGTATCGTCCTTATGGTAGGCGTTCTGCTGTAAAAAGCCCACCCGGACTGCCCTTGCGGTCTCGATGAGCAGCTTCTGATCGTCCGGGAGGACGTCGGCGCCCATGAGCTTTACTATCTCCATAAGGGAGTTCTCGCGGTTAAGGATATTGGCGATATCCTGTCTCACCTGCATGAAATCCTCGGCGACGTTTGCCTTGTAGTAGGCGGCGAGGTCGTCGGTATACTCGGAGTAGGAATCGTTCCAGTTGATGGCGGGGTAATGTCTCGCATAGGCGAGGCTCTTATCCAGCGCCCAGAAGCATCTGACAAAGCGCTTGGTGTTCTGGGTCACAGGCTCGGAGAAATCAGAGCCCTGAGGGGATACTGCTCCGATGATAGAAACGGAGCCCTCGCTGCCGCCCAGAGTTTTCACATAGCCGGCTCTCTCATAGAACTCGGAGATCCTCGAGGGCAGATAGGCGGGGAAGCCTTCCTCTGCGGGCATTTCCTCCAGTCTGCCGGAAAGCTCGCGCAGAGCCTCCGCCCAGCGGGAGGTTGAGTCAGCCATTATGGCGATGTGGTAGCCCATATCGCGGTAGTATTCCGCCAAGGTGATGCCTGTATAGATAGACGCCTCACGGGCAGCCACCGGCATATTGGAGGTGTTGGCGATGAGCACCGTTCTGTCGGTGAGGGGACGGTCGGTGCGGGGGTCGATAAGCTCAGTGAACTCCTCCAGCACCTGTGTCATCTCGTTTCCGCGCTCGCCGCAGCCGATGTAGACGATGATATCCGCATCGCACCACTTCGCCAGCTGGTGCTGGGTCATGGTCTTGCCGGTGCCGAAGCCTCCGGGGATAGCGGCGGTGCCGCCCTTTGCGATAGGTGCAATAGTGTCGATAACACGCTGTCCGGTGACGAGTGGGCGGTCAATGGGGAGCCTCTCCTTTGAAGGGCGGGGCGTCCTGATAGGCCAGCGCTGGCAGAGGGTGAGCTCCTCCTCCGAGCCCTCGGCTGTGCGTATCTTGCAAACGGTGTCGTTTATGGTGTACTCTCCGTCAGGGGCGGTCCAGACCACCTCTCCGCCCTTTGAAAGGGGCGAGAGCATACACTTGTGAGTGACCACCGGTGTCTCGGGGCAGGTGCAGTAGACCTCGCCGGCGGAGAGCCTGTCTCCGGGCTTGACGGTCATGGTCACCTTGAATTTGCGCTCGGTATCCAGCGGTGAGACCTCCGCGCCGTCGCCGATGAAGGCGCCGGTCAGGTCGGCAAGAGCCCTCAGCGGGCGCTCGATGCCGTCGAATATATTTGTGATTATTCCGGGGCCCAGCAGCGCCGACATAGCAGCACCTGTCCCCACTACGGGCTCACCGGGCATCAGCCCCGTTGTGCCCTCATAGACCTGTATGGTGGTGAAGTCCGAGCTGACGTTGATGACCTCGCTTATGAGCCTTTTGTTGCCCACATAGACCATCTCGGTCATGGAGAAGCTCTTTGAGGCCTTGACCTTTACCACAGGCCCGTTTATCGAATAAATCCTGTCCATCTTTATTCTCCGATTATATGTATTGTCCCCACAAGGGCGGGTTTAAATTCGGAATTAGAGCAGCTCTCCCAGCTTGGAGAAGCTCTTGCGCTCGTGCTCAAGGCGGGTGTCCAGAGTGCAGTCAAGCACGATGCCTATCTCTTTAAAATAAACGCAGACGCCTCCGAGCCTTATCGTCTCGTCGGGCTCGGCGAATATCAGCGGAGCGTCCTCGGGAGAGGCGTGTACCTACGAATTTGCGGAGGGATACTTCCTGACGCAGGCGCTGACGGTATCAATAAGCCAATCCTTGTACTCCCCGCTTTTGCGGAAGGCGGCTATCTTTTCCCTGACG
>JAFUTK010000059.1 GCA_017471405.1 Ruminococcus sp. | reverse complement strand
TGCTTGTTGAAGTCGCCGTAATAGAAGAACCTGCCGCCGTTCAAGAGCATTATAGGCAGAAAGCAAACGACGCACACTGCGGTACAGATAAGGAAGGCGTGCAGATATTTTTCCCTGAATTTTTTATTCATTGGGAGCCCACCCTTCTTGTTCGGCACAGGATGCGTCGGCTGAATTTCGTTTTGGGGTAAATTCGGAAATAAACACTCCCCCGGGGGGAAGTGCTTATTTCCGCCGGGAAGCGGGCTTCCCGGGGAGAATTAAATTATTTGCTTCTTACGATGATAACCTGAACGCCGGTAGCATAGGGGTCGGAGAAGAGGACGTTCTTCTGTCTGTCCTCGGTGACGGTCATGCCTGCGGCAACTACGTCAGCCTTCTTAGACTGGAGCTCGGGTATAAGGGAATCGAAAGCGATATCCTCGATTTCGAGGGTCATACCCAGCTTATCGGCAACTGCCTGAGCGATATCGGGGTCGATGCCGACGATCTTGCCGTCCTTTTTCAGCTCATAGGGAGGGAACTCTGCGTTGGTAGCCATTTTCAGGGTACCGTTATCGCGGGTAACGCCCTCGGGGGAGGTATAGGAAACCTCGTCCTTATCGTCGCCTATCCAGTGCTTGAGGATAGTGTCGATGGTGCCGTCAGCCTTGAGCTCCTTAAGAGCGTCGTTCACCTTGGTCTGGAGCTCGGTGTTTTCGAGATTGAAAGCCATAGCGTAGTCCTCGGAGGTAAAGGGGTCATCGAGAATCTTGAGGTCATCGTTCTTGGAGACGAACACCTTTGCGGGCTCGTTGTCGATGATAACGGCGTCGATCTTGCCCTTTTTGAGAGCCTCGATAGCGTCTGCGCCCTTGTTGTACTTTTCTACCTTGGCGTCCTTGACGTCCTCGGCATAGATATCGCCGGTAGTACCCAGCTGTACGCCGATGGTCTTGCCCTCCAGGTCATCGACGCTGTGGACGGTATTTTCCGGCACGCCGCAGCCTGCGAGGATAGATGCAGACATCACGCCTGCAAGAATGAGTGATGCGATCTTTTTCATAATACTTCTTTCCTTTCCTAACAGCGGTTTTCCTGCTGTCAATTACTATAATATTATAGAACACTTTGCTGACAATTGCAAGTGTTTTTTGAAAAATAGGGTGGTTTTCGCGAGAATAGGGGTTTGCCTACTCTCTTGTAGGGAGGGGGTGGCGTGTCAGCGTCGGAGGGGTTCTTGCCGGACGCCCTTACTTTGTGTTCTAGGGACGGAAAAACGTTCGCTGCGCTCACTGTTTCCTGTGGGTGCAGAGCTGTTACTTTTCGGCGCTGCGAAATTGGAGTGTTCTTGCAGCTGTGATGAGGTCGGAAAAGGTGGTGCCTTTTCGTTGCTGGGCGCAGCGCCGTCTCGCGGCTGGCGCCGCGAACGAGGCTCTGCCTCGAGCTCCGCAAGGGCTCTGCCCTTGACCCGGTCAGGGCTCTGCCCCGACACCCCGCGAGCCTCTGGCGCGAGGCTCGATCGCGCGCTTTTTAACGCGCTTCGCGGTTGTTATCCCTACATTGCGGTGCTTTTATTGCTCCTGTGTGAACTCCACATCTCCCGAGAATTCAAAGGCTTCGGCGTTGGCTTTCGTGTATTCCTCCAAAAGCCTGCGCACTTCACCCTCGTGCTCTTTGATATAGGCATCCTCTTCCTCAAAGTAAAGGTCGTTCTTCTCTATCGCTGCCGCCCTCTCTTCAAGGTCAAAGGATATATCGTCGGGGAATTTGTTCCTGACATTCCTCAAATTTTCCGCAGCATCCTCCGCACCGATAATGTCCAGCGCGACGATGGCTTCCCTCCAAAGTCTCCCCTCCGGGTTATAAAGGAACCTCTCGTGCCCTCCGGCGCAGACGCTGTCAAGATATCCGGCGACGGAGAAAACGGTGGTCTGCTCCCCGTTGAAAAGGGAAACATCGGAGATGTAGCCGATGTACGGCCCGGACAGGTCAACTGCCGCAAACATCGGAGCTGCGGCCTCTCTGGGGGTGAGCTCCCCTGAGCGTATCTTTTCGGCGGTTATTTCAAGGTGTACTTTTTTCATAGCGTTAGCCTCACTATATCAGAAGAATGACAGCCAGCTTGATGCCGGCGAAAACGAGCATTGTAAAGAAGGCGGCGGAGAACATTATCTCCTTGGCGAGGAGGACGTCCTCGGCGTCGGCGGGGCGTTCTTCGCTGCCGACGGCTTGAATACTGATAAAGCCGTTCTGCATAACGGTCTTGGGGGTGAGGGAAATTCCCAGCGCCGAGGCGTAGATGCAGCGGCAGGGTGCCAGCGCGGCGGCCTTCAGATGCTTGCGGTCCCGGCGGTAGTCCTCAAGGCAGTACTCTGTGGAGCAGCCGAAGATATTGGCGGTAAATATGGAGAAAAGCGCGCCGATATGGGCGGGGATAAAGTCGAGTAATGTCCAGATGATGTGGGCGGCGTGGCCGAAATCATCTGAAGCGGCGCTGCGGACGGAATATGTTCTGCGCAGGATAGAGACGGTCTTATAGACTATCCCGCCGATGCCTCCGAATATTGCCATATAGAACAGCGCACCTGCGGCGTTATCGGCGCTGCAATCGGCGGCACATTCTACTCCCCGCTTGATGAGCTCGTCCTCGTTCATATCGGAGCAGAGGGAGCCTGTGAGCTTGGCCAGGTTTGTGCGGGCGAGGTCGGTGCGTCCGATAGAGAGGTTGCGGGAGAGCTTATCCAGCTCGTTTGCGGGCTCTGTTACGGAGAAGGACTGCCAGCAGAGGATAATATCCAATATGAGAGAAAGCAGCGGTGAGGGCTTATAGAGCAGAAATATCAGGACGGCGGGAATGACGGCGAACACCAGAAGGGTAAGTATCAGCAGGATAACTCCGGCCATTCTGTGGGCGTCGGTGCTGTTCTGATAGAGGCGCGCGAGGCGTTTCTCGACTGCGAGGTTGAAGAGGGGAATAGTATGGGAAAGATTGAGAATTCCCGGGGGTGAGCCGAGAATGATATTCAAAGCGAAGCCTGCGCAAAGCGCGGCGAAGGTGTTCATCAGCATATGAAACGGTCCTTTCGGGGAGATATATACCTTTTAAATTATTATCTATGCAATAAATCAGAATTTGCGGGGCACGCCCCCGCGGCGAATTCACGCTGCGCTCCCGTTGGTCGCTTGGGTGTGTACGGGAGTGTAGTCTGCGCACCGCGACCGGAGTTTGTTCGTGCTGTGACCGCAGGTGCTCGCATTCCGC
>JAFUTK010000058.1 GCA_017471405.1 Ruminococcus sp. | reverse complement strand
ATATGCGGCGCATTTTCAGTTCTTCACACTAACAAAGGTCACAACCGCGGGTGCAAAAGTACGTCGCCCGCTCAATTGAAAGCGACGAAGGAGCGTAACGCGAATTCGCCCGCGGGGGCGTGCCCCGCAAATTCCGATTTGTATTACTTTTGTAAATAGAGAGCTATATTTTAGGACGGAGGGTCAGTTATGGCAAAGATAAGAGTTGTGGCAATAGAGAGACAGTATTGCAGCGGAGGCAGCACTACCGGCAAGCGGGCGGCGGAGCTTTTGGGCGTCCCCTGCTATGACAGGGAGATAGTGGATATGGCTGCCGAAAAGCTGGGCCTCACCTCCGAGGAGATATTAAAGCACGAAGAGGCTGTGCTGGGGCTGCTTAAAACTCCCCTCTCCCTTAAAATGGGACACGACCGCAAGCTGGACATTTCCGAAAAGGTCTTTGCAGCCGAGGCGGAAATAGTCACCGAGCTGGCTAAGAAGGGTCCCTGCGTTATCGTGGGAAGATGCGCCGGATATATCCTCAAAAACGTCACCCGCACACTCAGGGTCTATATTTACGCCGACCAGGAATCCCGCGCCGCCAGAGCCGTCAACGAGCACGACATTCCCTATGACGAGGTGGACAGCCGCTTAAAGCGCTACGACAAGAAGCGTGGGGATTTCTTCAACACCAACACCCGTATGAACTGGTCCTCAATGCTGACCTATGATGTCTGCTTCAACAGCGGAGTTATGGGCACCGAGGGCTGCGCTAAGGCGATATGCGATATCGTCAATGCCAGCAAGTGACTGATATTTCAAAACAACGTGCTCCCCTGTCGGTGAGCACGTTTTTAATGCGGGCAGCCCGCCGTTTGCCGCGAATGCTTGACAAACTTACGCCGGTATGCTATAATTATCAAGATATAAAAATGCGTTTACTGCGGAGAAGTAAGCAGCGTGACCCGTGCAAAGAGAGCGCCCGTCAGGTGCGAGGGCGAGACGGTCTGCCGCCGAATACACCGCATCAGCAGGCTGTCGAGAAAGTACGCCTAAGCGTTTCGCAAGGCAGCCCGGAGGCGTTCCGTTATAACGTTTCGAGGCAGAGCGCAGGCTCTGTAAAACGAGGTGGTACCGCGATAATTTCGCCCTCCGATGTCATTACGATGTCGGAGGGCTTTGTGCACACGGTGCACCACCGAATTCGCGTTACGCTCCTTCGTCGCTTTCATTTGTGCGGGCGACGCAGGGTAGTGCCCGCGGTTGTAACTTTATTTCGGTTCGATATATTAGAAAATGTGTACTGGGGTGATATAAATGAGGGGGCCGCTGATGACCGTCGGCATTGTGGCGATATCCGTGCTGATAAGCATGGGGCTGGCAATGTCACAGGGGATAAAGTGGTATATATATGTTCCTATAGGCGGCATAATGTTCCTGGTGGTAACGGCAATAACCCTGTGGGAGGCCAAAAAGAACAAGGACTCATTTGCTGAGGCGGAGAGGCTCCGTCAGGGACAGCATTTCAAGTCAGCGTCGCAGGAGGCCCGCTATCAGCGCTACTGCGAGAGACACCCGCTGAAAAGCCCTAAGAAAAGTATGCAGTCGGATATGGCGCTACGCTACCGCAGCCCGGCGCTGGTGCTGGAGCTGCTGGGAGCACTGCTGCTGGGGCTTATCCTCATTATTCTCTTTGAGGAGGAGAAACGAGACCCCGACTCTGCCGGAGTGAAGTACATCGTCATCGGTGTTATAGTGGTGCTGCTGTACTTTGCGGCGTCCAATATCTTCGGGCTGAAGTCCAAGCGGTTCTATTTAAAGCTCACCGACGACCCGGAATTTGACCGCATTGAGCGCTCATATATGAACAGCGTTATTATCGGCTCGGCGCAAAACTGCATAAGCATCGGGGAGGAGTTCATCACCCTGCTGGTGCCAAACGCCGTTATGTGCATAAAGCGCAGCGAGATAGCTGTAGTCCGCCGGGCAGACGTCGTCGGCGGGACAAACTACAACGGCAAGCTGCTCTCCGGCGAAGCGGAGCTGTTTTTCCTAAACTTCTATGTAGACCGCCCCGTTCCCGGCAGCACAGACACCCAAGCCATACTCTGCAAGGTCAGGCTCTCCCGCTTCGACATGCAGCGCGCCTTTGAGCTGCTGCGGGACAGCGGAGTGAACACCGAGGAGCAGATAGACCTTAAGTGAATTCGGAATGCGAAATTATGGTATCGGCTATCGCCGATGTATCCGGCGCTCCGCGCAAAGCGAGCCAAAGGCTCGCAATAAAAAACGTCCGCGAAGCGGACTCCTTAATTCCGAATTCCGAACTCCGAATTCCGAATTAAATTAGAAAGGCCGTGATACAAATGAAAACGCCCGACGCTTTCATTCATTATGATGATACCCTCTTCCGGGAGATGCGCCGGCAGAAACAGGCGCTCAGCGAGGAGCAATGCTTTTCACTTCTCACAAACGAGACCCGGGGAGTGCTCTCCGTCATAGGCGCCGGAGGATATCCCTACGGCGTTCCCATAAACCACTACTATGACCCGGAGACCGGACGGCTCTATTTTCACGGAGCAAAGTTCGGCCACCGCGTTGAGGCTGTGGAGAAGTGCGACAAAGTATGTTACACCGTCTTTGACCATGGCTTTGTCAAGGAGGGAGACTGGGCGCTGAATGTAAGCTCGGTCATCATCTTCGGAAGGATAAGACCCGTCACCGATGAGGAACGCGCCATCGAGCTTTGCCGTAGGCTCTGCTACAAGTTCACAGACGATGAGAGCTATATCAGCGACGAGATAGAAAAGTGCGCCAAGGCCACCCTTGTGCTGGAGCTTATCCCGGAGCATATGACCGGAAAGCTGGTAAACGAAAAATGAGACTGGAAAGAAAACGTGTCCGCACCGAGAGGTGGTACTCCGTCGGCTGGTCGCCGGTTCTGGGGAAATATGTGCTGTCTACTGCTGTCGGATACCTGGCGGTATATGAAAGGTTTTTTGAAATAACTGAGGGCGAGTATCTCAGCAGCTACATTGACCCCCAGGGGCTGGACGAGCTGGCAAATATGCTTTTCAGGTCCGCAGGCAGAAGCAGCCGCTTTATATGCTCGCAGCGGGAGCAGGAAAACGATGAGGCTCAGAACGAGCTCTGCCGCAAGCTCAATGAGGACAGCCGCGAATATTACAGCGAGCACCCCGAGGCGTCAGAGGAATTTGAACGCTTCTAATTCCGTCAGGCGGCGAGGGATAACGAAAACCATTAAACAAAGGAGAGATCTATGCAGGACTTCACCTTCAGAATGATCGAGGACGGCACCTTTTCCGTCACTGCCTATCAGGGGAACGACAGCGAGGTGGTCATTCCCGACACCTACTGCGGCAAGCCGGTAACGGTGCTTTTCGACAATCTCTTCCGAGGACATCCGGAGATAATGTCGGTGACTATTCCTGACACTGTCACCGACATAGGTGCGGCGGTGTTCGACGGCTGCGACAAGCTCACCTCACTGACACTGCCGAAAGCGCTGGTGAATATGTGGCAGTACGCCTTTGCGCGGAGCAGCATTGAGGAGCTAGAACTGCCGGAGGGCGTGACGAATATCGTGCCCTTCACCTTCAAGGACTGCAAACGGCTTCGGCGGCTGAAATGCGCCGACACCTTGGAGAAGATATCCTCCTGGGCGTTTCAGGGCTGCGAGCAGCTGACGGAGCTCATTGTCCCGCCGACGGCAAGCGTGAGCCCAAAGGCGTTTGAGTGAGGGACAGCGGAAAAACGGTATCTCCCCCGTAGGGGGAGAATACCTTTTTCCGCACCTGCCCGAGCCGCGTCAGCGGCGAGGGCATAAAAGCAGCGGAGAAAACCAAAAATCGAAATTGTAAAATCAATTCGTAATTATACGTTTTTAAAGCTTTACATTCAGCTAAACAATAATAAAATATGGAGGAAATAAAAATGACAGTATTTGAAGAACTTAAAAGGCGCGGGCTTTTAGCCCAGCTCACCGACGAGGAGGAGATCAAGAACCTTATCAATGAGGGCAAGGCTACCTTCTACATCGGCTTCGACCCCACCGCAGACAGTCTGCACGTAGGTCACTTTATGGCACTCTGCCTGATGAAGAGATTGCAGATGGCAGGCAACAGACCCATCGCACTTCTCGGCGGCGGCACCGGTATGATAGGCGACCCCTCCGGAAAGACCGATATGAGAAAAATGCTCACCAAGGAGACCATCGAGCACAACGTGGAATGCTTCAAGAAGCAGATGAGCCGCTTCATCGACTTCTCCGACGGCAAGGCACTTGTGGTAAACAATGCCGATTGGCTTCTGAACCTCAACTACGTTGACGTGCTCCGCGAGGTGGGCGCCCACTTCTCGGTAAACAAGATGCTCACCTTCGAGTGCTACAAGCAGAGAATGGAGAGAGGCCTCACCTTCCTTGAGTTCAACTATATGATAATGCAGAGCTACGACTTCTACAAGCTCTTTACCGATTACGGCTGCAATATGCAGTTCGGCGGCGACGACCAGTGGGCAAATATGCTGGGCGGCACAGAGCTTATCCGCAAGAAGCTGGGCAAGGACGCCTACGCTATGACCATCACCCTGCTGCTCAACTCCGAGGGCAAGAAGATGGGCAAGACCGAAAAGGGCGCCGTTTGGCTCGACCCCGAAAAGACCAGCCCCTACGAGTTCTTCCAGTACTGGAGGAACGTGGGCGATGCCGACGTTATCAAGTGCCTTAAGATGCTCACCTTCGTTCCCATCGAGGAGATCGAGGAGATGGAGAAGACCATGGAGGGTGCACAGTTCAACAAGGCAAAGGAGCTGCTGGCATATGAGCTGACCAAGCTCGTTCACGGCGAGGCTGAGGCTGACAAGGCAAGAGACGCTGCCAGGGCGCTCTTCGGCGCAGGCTCCGACAGCGCAGATATGCCCACCACAGCAATCCCTGCCGCAGACCTGACCGACGGCAAGATAGGCATCCTCGACCTGCTGGTGCGCACCAAGCTGGCCCCCTCCACCAGTGAGGCAAGGAGACTTGTTACCCAGAACGGCATCGCAGTAAACGACGCCAAGTTCACCGACCCCAAGGGTCTGGTTGACCTGTCCGAGCCCGTTATAGTCAAGAAGGGCAAGAAGGTGTTCCACAAGGTGACTGTAGAATAATTTCATGCAAAGCTAAAGCCGAGCCGCTGACGCGGCTCGGCTTCTTTGCGCAAACAAATCCCCCCCCCGCCTGACGGCGGGGGTATCTGTTTGCGTCGGATATCGGCGCTGGTGCTATTCCGGTCTGATATTTTTCTTCCTCACCCTCAGCTCCCGGAAGAAATCCGACAGCACAGCGGCACATTCCTCCGCCAGCACTCCCCGCTCTATTTCGGGGATATGGTTGTAGGGGTAGGAGAAAAGGTCTGTGACCGAGCCGCAGCTGCCGGCCTTGGGGTCGGAGGCTCCGTAGACAAGCCGCTCCACCCGGGAGTTTATCACAGCACCCGTACACATAGGGCAGGGCTCCAAAGTAACGTAAAGGGCGCAGTCTATGAGGCGCCAGCCTCCAAGCCGCCGGCTGGCCTCAGCTATCGCTGTTATCTCGGCGTGAGCCAGCGGAGACTTGTCCGTTTCCCGGCGGTTATAGCCCTCACCGACTATCTCGCCGGTGGACTGCTTCACCACCACCGCCCCCACAGGCACCTCGCCCATTTCTGCAGCTATGGCGGCAAGCTCCAGTGCCCGCCTCATATATCTCTCATCGTTTTCGGTCATAGTATCCTCACCATCAGTATGGACAGCACGAATGACAGCACCGCCCAGCCCCAGAAGGACACACTGCCCGTCACCATTCTCAGCTTTTCTCCCATCGTCAGATAGGAGCCGGCGCTGCTGGTGTCAAAGCTCCACCTGCGGCGGGTGTTTATCCTCATATATACGAATATGGCCCCGGAGAATATTATCAAACAGAACACTATCTGCACGATGTGGCTGCCGTGAGTACCTATCACAAAGGTGGAGAAGGTCAGGATATAATTGACAAAACGGGCGATGACCCTCATTATGCAGGCATTCTTTATGGAGCCGGAGCGTATGGTGATGATGCCGGTGAAGATGCCCACACAGAAAATGTACATCATCTGTGTCAGGTCGTAGAGCATAAAGCAGCTGGCGAAGGAGGTCGCCACAACTGCAAAGGTGTCCCCGAACTGGCGGAACAGCTGGAGCATATAGCCCCGAAAAAGTATCTCGATGAGCACCGCCAGCAGAACGTGCTGTCCCAGCCCGCAGATGAGGGCGGTAGACGTATTGCCCGCAAGAATATAGTCGTAGTAGGGGATATCCATTTTCGCAAAGGAGAACAGATAGGAGCAGAGGCTGTTGAACAGCTTGCCAATGCACATAATTACCAGCATCATCATAATAGAGCTGAGAGCGGATATCCTGCTCTTTTTCAGCGGCACCGCTATCTTGGAGGGCATCCGGGTGAAGGCCTTCAGGAAGAATATCGGAAGCAGGTATTCAAGGATATTCAGCAGCAGCAGCGCATATGCCGCCCCATCGGAGATTCGCTCGGAGGAGCCGATGTCGGAATAATAGCTCCTGCCGCCGCCGGGCAGGTCGAACGCCAGCCACATAACGATATACCTCACCGCCGCCACCACAGACATCAGCAGCAGCGTCGTCGCGGTCAGGCGGTAGCAGTTCATCAGAGCTTTTTTCTCAGTCTCAGCAGGTGTGTCCTCAACATAGCCCTCGCCGTCAACGTAGGTGCGGATGCGGGTGTCGTGAACATAGTTATAGCCGTAGCGGTTAGAGGGGTCTGTACGCCACTCGTGGTATCTTTCGCTGTACTCCTCGGTCTGGTTGCGGTACTTATGGCCGGCAGCCACGTCCAGCATATAATCGGAGCTTTTGTTCTGGGGCATACTTTCACCTCACTTCTAAAAATAATTCACCTATATTCTACCACAACCGCCCCCCTGTGTCAAGAACGGTTTGATGACAGGCTATTTCACGCGCTCCACGCCATATAGAGCAAGGTGTACAAACGGACATACCATATTTTGTGCAAAAGGGTAATTTTTGTGTGGGATTTGTACAAATTATTGACTAAATAATAATGAATGTGTTATAATTTATTATGTATTATAATGGTCTTAAACCGTAAAAATATAAACCTATGCCCGCATAGGACTGGAGGTCTGAAATGGAAAAGCAATTTGATTACGGCAGCTACGCCGGTTATCGGGACACCGTGCAGACTCTTAACAAAAACTTAAGGAGCTTGCTGACCTTAAGCGAGGATATCGCGCTAGTGAACACCGCAAGGTCTATCCGGGAGACTATCGAGAAGAGTGAGTCCGACCACTTCGAGGTAGCTATCGTCGGTGAGTTCAAGCGCGGAAAGTCTACTCTCATCAATGCCCTGCTGGGGCAGGAGGTGCTCCCTGCCGACGTTCTCCCCGCCACCGCTACCTTAAACCGCGTTACATACAGCGAGGAGCCGTTTGTTCAGGTGGAATATAAGGACGGCAGGAGTGAGCGCGTGGACATAGACCAGCTGGAAAACTATGTCACCAAGCTGACTGCCGAGGCCGAGGAAAAGGCCGAGACCGTCAAGGAGGCCACCGTCTACTACGACACTGAGTTCTGCAAGAACAACGTGGATATCATCGACACCCCGGGTCTCAACGACGATGAGCAGATGACCAACGTTACCCTCTCCATTCTGCCAAAGATAGATGCCGCTGTGTTCGTTATCAGCGCCAACTCCCCATTCTCCCAGTTTGAGAAGGACTTCCTGGAGAAGAAGATGCTCACCTCCGATGTGGGACGTATAATCTTCGTGGTAAACTGCTTCGGCACCTTCTCCTCCGAGGACGAGGACAAGATAGTTGAGACCGTCAGAAGCCGTATCACCAAGTATGTAATGGATAAGGCCAAGATGGTAATGGGCGAGGACAGCCGCGAGTTCGCAGCCTACAAGAGAAAGATAGGCACACCGAGAGTTATCGGCGTGTACGCGAAGCGCGCCCTCACCGCCAAGAAGATAGAGGACCCCGGCCTGCTGGACGACTCCAACTTCCCCGAGTTCGAGAAGGCTCTGGAAACTATCCTCACCAAGGAGCGCGGCGTTATTGCTTTGCAGATACTCACCAACAAAATAACCAACTCCGGCACCGAGATACTCCGCTCGGTAGTTATGCAGGAGAACGCTTTGATGATGGCCAACGACGAGTTTATGGAGAAGTACGATAAGGCCATCAGCGAGATAGACGATATCAGAAACAAGAAGAGGCAGGAGTTCGTTAAGATAAACGAGTCCGCTAACCACGTTTTCGCAGACCTAAAGCCGGTGCTTGACAGCTACTGGAACAACATCGAGCGCTCCGCTATGGAGGTTATCGACAACTTCCAGATGTCCTCCGACGATTTCAAGAAGGATCAGCTCAAGGTAGTCACCGCTAAGCTCACCGACAAGATCAGAGAAGCGATTGAGGTTAAGGCTTCCCTTATCTGCGAGCAGATACAGAACGCCATCAACGTGGCTATCAGCGTGGAGGCTGACAGATTACAGGGCTTCGAGGACGAGTTCTTCGCCTCCGTATCCCGAATTCAGGAGATGTTCACTCTCTCCGAGAGAGTATCGAGAAACGGCAGCGGCATCGACAAGGGTATCGGTGCGGCTCTGGGCTCCTTCGGCTTCGGCGCGGCCTTCTTAGGCTTCCGCGAGGCGGGCGTCAAGGGCGCTCTGCTTGGCTTCGGCACTGGCCTTGCCAGCTTCTCTGCTATATTCTTTACAACAGTTCTGAGCCTCTCCCCTGCATGGCCTGTAGCACTGGTGCTGATGGCTGCCTCGGGTCTCGGCGGAACCTTCGCCGCAGGGCTCACCATTGACAAGTTCCTCGTAAATGAGAGAATAGACAAGTACAAGACCAATTTCAAAAATCAGGTTAAGAAGCAGTTCCACGAAATGCGCATCAACAACGACTTTACCGAGACTGTAAGACGTCAGGTATTCTCCGCGTTTGAAGGCCTCAAGAGCAAGATTGAGAGCGAGACCGAGATAATCCTCCGCGACACGCAGGAGACCCTCGACAACCTAAACGCCCTCAAGACCGAGAAGAACGAGCTCTCCGAGAAGGAGATGGAGCGCCTGCACGGCATCGCCGAGTCAGCCAGCGCCATCGTCTCCGATGCATATGCGCTGCGTAAGGCTCTCTCTGAAAACACCGAGACCGCCAACGCTTCGTGACTTTAGCGACCCCTTTGCAATTTTCAATTAGGAGGTAACCTGATGAGTGAGTCTTTTGAGAACACAAATCCGCTGTTACAGATAGACACGGGATTTCGCTCTTATCTCAAAGCATTCACGCGCTCTTATCAGAACCATATGGTGGGCGGTCAGCTGGATTACGCCTTTGAATCCGACTTCGCCGTTAGGCAGAAGATCATGGGATTAGGCGGCTGGGGCAGACTGTCCAAGGCGATAAACACCACCGACATCTCTGCGGAGGCAAAGCACCTGTTTATGAAATGCGACCAGGCAGGAGCTTTGAAATATCCGGAGATTTACGAGATAGTGAAAAAGAGTGCGGCGAGACTGGAGCTCAATCTCCCCATAGTATTTGTGAGAAACGACATTGAGAAGTCGCTGATATATTCCATCGCCAGCGACCTTATCGACCCCTGCATCGTCCTGACCGACTGGCTTGTGAAGAGCTGCACCGAGGACGAGCTGACCCTGCTCATAGGCTGTGAGCTGGGAAGGCTGCAAAACAACCATTCCACCTTCAACTGGGCATTCACATACTTAAACTACAACAAGAATGTATATGTTCCCACCGAGCGCTCCAGCAAGGGAGCCGTCAGCAATCAGCTGGTGTGCTCGCTGATAGAGTGGATAAAGTACGCCGACGTCACCGCCGACAGGGCAGGAATAATCTGCTTAAACGAGCCAGGACGCTACTGTGAGATAATCTGCTCCCTCTATTCCAAGGGCTTCACCGACTTCTACGGCAGGCAGGCATCCTCCCTCGATGCGGAGATGCTCACCGCCCTGACCCAGGTGTTCTCAGCACAGAACGCCCGCTCGCTGAAGATAGACCCGAAATTTACAGACCTTCAGAAGAGGATACTCTGCGGCAACGAGTTCTTAAACTGCGACGCCCTCTTTGAGTGGCGCCCCGATCTTGAGCGTCCGCAGACCGCAAGGATAACCGCGCAGAGCTGCGACGTCCGCGCCTCTATGATCCTCGGAACAGGAGGTGTGTAAGGCTATGGATATTTACAACAACCGCTCCGCCGCGGAGGACATCGAAACCATACGCGCTAAAATGCGTCAGGTAATGGACGACCCCGACGTGGCAGGAATTCTCGGCCACGACTTCATTGAGGAGCTGAAAAGCTGGGACGCAGTTGTGGAGAAGCGCTCCTCCGAGCCCTTCACATTGGTAATACTGGGCGAGTTCAAGCGTGGCAAGAGCACCATCATCAATGCCCTGCTGGGCAAGGAGCTGGCTCCCTCAAATGTCTCCCCCGAGACCTACACCATCAATGAGATAAGCTACGACCCCATTCCCAAGGTTGAGGCTGTTCTCGAAAACGGCGACAGGCGTATGCTCACCTTCCGGGACATCACCCGGGACAGGCTGAAAATAAAGATGCGCCTTTATCCTTCAAAGATAGCCTATTTGGATATCCGGGACAACGCCGAGATACTCAAGGAAATGCGCATCGTTGACACCCCCGGTCTTTCCGACCTGGAGGACCTGGACAAGCAGGTGACGGAGTACCTCGTCAACGCCGATGCTATAATGTACGCCACCAGCTCGCTGCTGCCCTTCTCGGAGACCGAGCAGGTGTACCTTGCCAGCCACATTCAGCCCCAGCGTTTCGGTATGCTCTATGTGCTGGTAAATATGATGGACGCCCTCAATACCCGTCAGGACGTGGATAAGATAATGCGCCGCTTCACCCGCATCTCCCAGGAGATTGTCCCCAACGCTTTCGTTTACGGCATCAGCGGCATTGATGAGTTCATGCGCAAGACCGGCGGACAGCGTCCCGCCGACAAGGGCACCCGGGAATTCTATGAGACACAGTTCCTGAAATTCGAGCTGTCGCTAAAGCGCGATATCATCATGCAGAAGGACGTTATCCGCACCAAGCGCGTCTTCACTATGGTGGAGAATATGGTGGGAGAGACCTACGCCAAGATAAGAATGTTCGCAGATATGGCTGAGATGGACCAGAAGGTGCTGGAAAGCAAGACCCGGGACTTCGACTCTCAGTGCGAGCAGCTGGCGGAGGCCCTTGCCGAGTGCAAGCCCAAGCTGCACCTGAACATCATCGAGATGCAGCAGGAGGCGGAGCAGTGGATGTACGAGTTCTTCGCAAAGCTGCGGCAGAGTATGCTGGAATGTCGCCAGAAGGACGAAAACGGCGAGGACATCTTCTCCCCGGAGGATATTGAGAAGTACTTCTACTCCTACCTTATGGAAAAGGTGGGCGAGGCTTACCGCACCTGTATAGAGTGTCACCGCCGGAGGATAAATCAGTTCGTTGAGAACATAAGCCGCGACCTGGCAAGAAAGCTGGGGCTTCAGGACCTCTCCAACGTGGCGCAGACTGCCGACACCGGCAGGATAATGCGCTCGATGAACACCAACGTTCAGCGCTCGGTGCTGAGTGTCAAGCTCTTCGGCACCTCGGAGACCTTCCCGCCCGCAGCTATGAGTATGTTCAGCGTTATCCTCAAGAAAAAGCAGACCACCGACATCATCGACATAGCCCTTGAAAACTATGACGAGATCAGGATAAACATCGTCAACGACATCAAGAACGTTTATCAGGATCTAGAGGTCAAGGCGCTGCAAAGGCTCGACAGCATCTACCACCATCAGGCAGAGGTGGGCAAGGAGGCTCTCAATCAGGCCAAGGAGGTGCTCGTCACCTTTGACGGCGCCAAGATTGGCGAGACCCTCTCCCGCGCAAATTCGCTGGTGGAGGAGTGCATCGACATTCTGGAGAAATACCCCGACTGATAGCAGACGGCGTCCTATTTTGGGACGCCGTTTTTCTGTTCGGAGGCAGAGCAATCCCCTGTTTTCTTTGGGATATTTGATGTTGACTTTTTTAGTCTCATATTTCCAGCCTTTCCCCGTAGATAAGGTGCTTTTCGCAGGTTTATGGGGCAATATTATCCTGCCTTTCGGAAAAGCCTCCCAAATTGCCTTGTAGAAATTGTGCAAAGTCAACAAGACTTTTATTACCAATTTAGCTATTTAATACATTGATTTAAAGTAAAAAATATGTTACAATTGATTTACAATGGTAAGGGTATACTATGCCCTGACGCCAATGCAATCAAATCAAGATGGAGGAATTCAAAATGAAGATCAGAAAGATTTTCGCAGGCATGGCAGCAGCTGCTCTGGCGGCTTCTATGATGTCTGTAGCTGCAAGCGCTAACACAAAGATAGTAAGTGAAGCTTGGGGAGACATTGCTTCTAACGGTGATGCAACTTTTTCCGGAGTTGACTTCTCTACTCTCACAAAGGTCGTTTTCAACATCAAGAACCTTGACTTCAACTACGGCTGGAACGGCGGTCAGATAGCTGCAAATTCCGCCGCAGGCTGGAAACAGACCACATTCGGCGGCGGTCAGCAGGAGAAGGACGTTATCATCGGCGACGGCGAAACCGGCAAGGTTGAGGCAGCAGTTGATTTCGGTGACGGCTGGTTCCAGCTCAAGGCCGGATATGCTTCCGAGAATGCTTGGGAGATCGAGTCTATCGACTTCTGCGCAGGCGATACCGTTCTCGGCACTTGGGTTGACGGCGTTTACACCGCAGCAAAGACAGACGATACCGATACAGGTTCCGATACTGGTTCCGATACTGGTTCCGATACTGGTTCTGAGACAGGTTCCGATACTGGCTCCGAGACCGGTTCTGATACTGGTTCTGAGACAGGCTCCGAGACCGGTTCTGATACTGGTTCCGAGACCTCTACCGACGACAAGCTGGCTGCAAAGAAGTCCGATGACGGCTCCGCCTGGGAGTTCGTTTCTCCCGCAGACGTTCTTGCTGCAAAGGATGCTACTATCGTTGTTACCTACACAGACGCTAACGACAACTGGGGCGATATAGGCTTCGGTTTCTCCGTTGACGGCGGCTGGAAGAGCTACAACGCCAGCAACCCCGCTGGTGAGAATGTTACCCTCGAGGTAAAGGTTGCCGATCTGCTGGCTAACCTCAAGGATAGCGACGGAAACGCTCTTGTTGACGGTACTACCGCTTCCTACGGTAAGGTAGAAGGCTACAACGGCTGCCAGATCCTCAACGTTGAGGTAAAGGTTCCCGCAAACAACACTCCCGATCCCGAGCCTACTCCTACTCCTGATCCCGAGCCCACACCTGCACCCGATGACCAGAATCCTCCCAAGACTGGTGCTGCTGCCGACACTCTTGCTGCTATCGCAGTAGTTGGCGGCGTTGCAGTTGTAGCATCCAGAAAGAGAAAGTAATTCTTAAATAAGAATACATCCCCCCGGCCGTTCACGCAAGTGAGCGGCCGGTTTTTTGTCGGGCTTCGCAGCGCGGAGACAACAAAACGCCCCTCCCGCATCGGGAGGGGCGTTCGCGTTCTGCTTTAATTATTCCTTGATAGCTATATGCAGCTCGTCCAGCTGCTTTGTGTCAACTGTGGAGGGGCACTCGCTCATAAGCTCACTGGCGTTCTGCACCTTCGGGAAGGCTACAACGTCCCGCAGGCTGTCGGCGCCGCACATTATCATGGAGATACGGTCAAGGCCGATGCCCATTCCGCCGTGAGGGGGTGCAGCGTAGCGGTAGGCGTCCACAAGGAAGCCGAACTTCGCCTCAATCTCCTCATCGGTCATACCCAGAGCCTCGAACATCTTCTGCTGCAGCTCGAAGTCGGTGATACGCATTGAGCCGGAGGAAAGCTCGGTGCCGTTGAGGACTAAGTCCCAAGCCTTTGCGCGAACGTTGGCGGGGTCGGTGTCCAGATAGTCAAGGCACTCCTCCATCGGCATAGTGAAGGGGTGATGTGCAGCCACCCAGGCGCCGGTGTCCTCATCGTACTCGAAGAAGGGCATCTCGGTTATCCACAGGAAGTTGTGCTTGGCCTCGTCTATCACTCCCAGACGCTTGCCGCAGATAAGGCGGATAGCTCCCAGTGTGGGCAGCACTACCTTGTTCTTATCCGCACAGATAAGCACCAGGTCACCCTGCTTGGCTCCTACTGCCTCGCAGATGCGCTCAAGGTCGCCCTCGCCTAAGAATTTCTTGAAGGAGCAGTTAGCCTCGTCCGCCCAGCGGATATAGGCAAGCCCCTTGGCGCCGATGCCCTTAGCGTGCTCCACCAGCTTGTCGATTTCCTTGCGGGTGTAGGTGGCAGCACCGTCAGTCACGTTGATGGCTCTTACCGAGCCGCCGCCGGCCAGCGCGTCCTTAAATACTACAAAGTCGATGTCCTTTACAACCTCGGAGATATCCTGTATCTCGAAGCCGAAGCGGGTGTCAGGCTTGTCGGAGCCGTAGCGGTCCATTGCGTCCTTAAAGGTCAGTCTCGGCAGCGGGAGAGCTATCTCCTCCCCCAGCACCTCCTTGAAGAGCCTTGCCATATAGCCCTCAACGCAGGTCTGTATGTCCTCGGCATCCACAAAGGACATCTCAAAATCCACCTGTGTGAACTCCGGCTGCCTGTCGGCGCGGAGATCCTCATCGCGGAAGCAGCGAGCCAGCTGAACGTAGCGGTCGTAGCCGGAGATCATCAGCAGCTGCTTGTAAATCTGAGGGGACTGGGGCAGCGCGTAGAACTTGCCCTCGTGAACTCTCGAAGGCACCAGGTAGTCTCTTGCGCCCTCGGGAGTGGATTTCATCATCATAGGGGTCTCTATTTCGAGGAAGCCGTTCTCGTAGAAATAATCTCTCGTTACCTTTGCTATCTTGTGGCGCATCATCAGGTTGCGCTGCAGCTTAGGGTTTCTCAGGTCGAGGTAGCGATATTTCAGCTTAAGCTCGTCCCGCACGTTGTCGGAGTTGGTGACCTCAAAGGGAGTGGTCTCCGCCCTGGAGAGCACCCGCAGATCGTCTACGAATATCTCCAGATGACCGGTGGGAAGCTTGTCGTTCTTGCTCTCGCGCTCAACGACCTTGCCCTTTGCCATCAGCACATATTCGCCTCTTACCTGCTCCGCCTTCTCGAATACGGCGGGGTCGGTCTTATCGTTGAAGAGCAGCTGAACCACGCCCGTCCTGTCCCGCAGAACGATGAAGATAACGCCGCCCTTGTTCCTTACTCTGTCGACAAAGCCGCAGACTACCGCCTCGCTGCCGATCTCCGATACTTCGCCGCAGTAGCTGGTGCGGCGCAGGTTGCCCATTGTGTCAAGTTTCATTGTATATTCCTCTTTTCAAAAATAATTGCCGTAACGTCCCAGCCCGTCAGGGGCGGAGGGGTTCATTTCTTCTCGATATCAAACCGCCTGCCCCGCTTTTCCCCGGAGTAGAGGTCGGTGATGTAGATGTGGTCAAGCCCTTCCAGCTTGTAGTCATCTATCCAGATCTCAACGGTACATTCGCTGCCGGGGGGGATATATCCCACAGTAACGTGCTTTCCGGCGATCCGCAGGTCCTCATATTCGGTCTTGACGCTGTTAAATATGCTCTTGCCCTTTTCGTCGGTTATGTACAGCGAGCCGATTATCGTCGCGTCGGAGCCGTTGTTTTTGAGCACCGCCCTGAACACCCTGTCCATAGCCTTCTCGTCGTACCTTACCTCTTCTAAAGAGAGTATCTCATTGGTCTCCCGGTGGAGTGCCTCGCTTTGCGCCTTGTTATCGGCTATCTCCGGTACGGCGATGATCTCTATCACCAGCACAATAGCGACAATGAGCGCGGGACCCACGAACCGGTAAAGCTTTTTCAGCAGCGCGAAAAGTATCTCTAAAATAATGCTTATCATTCCGCCGCCTCCTCTCCGAGTGTGAACTCGCATCGAAGCTCGGTGGACTTATCCCGGGCATAGGGGTCAGTGGAGCGGAACAGGTAAAGGGTGTGGGTGGTCTCGCACTCCGGGACGACAAACAGCATCCTGTGAGTGGAGCTGTCTCTGCCCAGCTCGGAGAGGACGCCCTCAGTGAAATCGGAGCTTCTAAACTCCTCCTCAGTAATGCCCTCCAGATCCATTATATCAAACCTATCAAGCGATCT
>JAFUTK010000057.1 GCA_017471405.1 Ruminococcus sp. | reverse complement strand
TCCCACACTTGCGAAGCGCCGAGTTGCGGCTGACGCCGCAAACGAGGCTCTGCCTCGAGCTCCGGTCAGGGCGCTGCCCCGACACCCTGCAAGCCTCTAGCGCGAGGCTTAACCGCGCGCTTTTTAACGCGCTTCGCGTTCGTTGCCCCGCAGTTTCCGATATCAAAGTCACAACCGCGGGTGATACCTTACGTCGCCCGCTCAATTGAAAGCGACGAAGGAGCGTAACGCGAATTCGCCCGCGGGGGCGTGCCCCGCAAATTCTGATTTATATTAGCAACACAAATGTAAAAAGGGACTAAAAAAACGGGGCGCCGCATAACAGCACCCCGAAATTATTTTTTTAATTAAACCACAGCTCCGTTGCTGTCGAACTTGGGAGTGTTCTTGGGCTTGGCCTTCTTGCCGGGACGGTTGTCTGTGGGGTTCTTCTTCTCCTTGTGCTTCTGCCACAGTACCCAAAGGGTAGGAGCGATGCAGTTGGAGGAGTAAACGCCGGCAACCATGCCGATGATAAGCGGGAACGCAAAGCTCATTATAGAGGTGATGCCCCAGATAGCGCAGACGATGCAAACCGTCGTCATAGCCAGAACTGTTGTAACAGTGGTGTGGATAGAACGTCCCAGCGTCTGGGTGATGGACATATCCACCAGCTCCTCGATGCTGTACTTCCTGCCGTGGAGCTTTCTGTTCTCACGGATACGGTCGTATACGATAATGGTCGCATTGATGGAGTAGCCGAGAATGGTCAGCAGAACTGCCATAAAGTTTGCGTTGATATCAAAGCGGCAGAGCACGAAGGTGCCGTATACCATACACATATCGTGGATAAGCGCCAGTACCGCGAAGCAGCCTGCGGAGAGACCTCCGATCTTCCTGAACCGGAAGCCGATATAGATTACGGTGATTATCAGTGCGAATACCACTGCAACAAGGCACTTGAAGAAGAACTCGATACCGTTTGAGGCGGCAACGTCGGTGGACTCCAGCACCTCGATGCTGTTGTCAGCAAACTTCTCGTTCATAGCGTTTGCCAGCTGGGTCTGCTTGTCACTGCTGATGCCCTCGTCAGAGGAGAAGGAAAGCTTTAAGGTCTGCTTGCCGGAGGAGAAGTCCTCGCCCTCGGTAACGATGGCGTTCTCGCCGATGGTGTCGGCAACAAGCTGCTCAACGTCGCCGGTGGCAACGTTGCCCTCATAGGTGTAGGTGATGATAGTACCGCCCTTGAACTCAATAGCAACATTGAGCCCGACGATTATAGTTACCGCTGCGAACACAGCCACAAGCCCGCAGGATATGCCGTAGAAGAGCTTTCTGTGGTTGTTGGGGTGAAGTACCTTCTTTCTCTTCTCGGCGACCTCGGCTCTCTTTTCCTCGTCATCGGGAACGCCGTACCACTTGCGGCTCTTGAAAGCCTTGAAGCGGGAGAGGGAGGAGAGCATGAGCCTTGAGCAGAACACTCCGAACACGAAGTTGAGAATGATACCTACCAGCAGGGTGTAGCCCAGCGAGTAGATGGTGCCTGCCGTTGCGGCTCCGAACATTGAGAATATAGGCTTGAGCAGAGTTCCGAAGAGGCTGTCGGTGGGACCAAAGGCTCCCATCAGGATAACTGCTACGAATACTACTGTGATGTTTCCGTCGAATACGGCGCTCCAGGCACGCTTGTAGCCTGTGTCGATAGCGCCCGCCAGGGTCTTGCCGGTGAGCAGCTCCTCCTTGACACGCTCGGCGGTGATAACGTTGGCGTCAACGCCCATACCTACCGCAAGGATAATACCTGCGATACCGGGGATAGTCAGCGTAAAGCTGTCGATGTTGCCGAAGAAGCCGGAGATGCAGGCGATAGAGCCTATTACCTGTCCCACCAGAGCTATGGAGGCCACAAAGCCCGGCAGCTTATAGATGATGATCATATATATCGCTATCACGCAGAAGGCGATAACTCCCGCGATGAGCATAGCGTCTCTAGCGCCGGAGCCCAGCGTTGCGGAGATGATATTTGTGCTGGTGGTCTGGAGCTTGAAGGGCAGGGCGCCGGCATTGATCTTGTCCGCCAGCGACTTGGCGCTCTCATAGGTGAAGCTTCCGGAGATCTGTGCCGAGCCGTCATTGATGACAGCCTGCACCGCCGGAGCGGAGATCATAGTCTCGTCCATCCAGATGGAGATCTGCCCTCTGGAGGGGTAGAGCTCTGCGGTGGCGGCTGCGAACTTGGAGGTTCCCTCGTCCAACAGCTCAAGGCTTACGACGTATTCCACCTGATTGGTAGCCGAGTCGGTCCTCTGCATTACCTGTGCCTTCTCAACGTCTGTTCCGGTCAGGACAATGCTGGCATCGTCATCGGAGGTGGGGAAGGTTGTTCCCTTTACGAACCGCAGGATCGCAGTCTCGCCCAGCTCGGTAACGGCGGCCTCGGGGTCGAAGTCCTCCTCGCCTGCCTGCCAGGGGAAGGATACGATAACTCTTCCCTTGGAGTAATCCACATAAACCTCGCTGTCTGTGATGTTGAGGCTTACAAGTCTCTGCTCGATGACTGCCTTTGCGGCGTCCATCTCGTCCTCGGAGGCCTCGTAGCCGTCAGCGGGCTCGAAGGTGGCGTTTACGCCTCCCTGGATATCAATGCCCCAGCGTATCTCGTCGGCTCCCTTGATATAGGTATTTCTGGTATCTCCGAAGTAGGTGTGTATTCCGAAAAACGTCAGAAATCCGAACGCTATGATACACAAAAGCACTATGAAGAATACCGGTTTTTTAGTTCTTCGCACTTTATTTCCTCCCAGCTTATTCTTTATGCCAAGGCTCATAATGAGCATACACATTCACTTTACTATTATAATGCAACAAAGCCAAAAAGTCAATAGGTTTGTAAGATTTTCTGCTTCCCGGCAAAAAAGAAAGCCCCTCCGTTCGGGGAGGGGCAGGCTTGCTGCCTTAATTATGCATACACATTCTTGATAGCCTCGACTATCTGCGGGAAGTACCAGGAGGGTCCCATTATCTCGCGGTTCATCAAGCCGAAGTTCTCGCCGTTGCCGAATACTGCGTTGTTGTCCCACCATACGCAGGGGATGCCCAGCGCCTTGGCCTCGGTCAGATAATCGGTGACGCAGGCAACTCTGTCGTCAACGTTCTGGTTCTTGTTCATAGTGCCGTACTCGCCCACGATAACGGGGATATTGTTCTTGATGAACAGGTCGTTAAGGGTCGAGAAGAAGTTTCTGATCTCGCTGTTGTTGGGGTCGTACTTATCGGTACCATTGGTATCCAGCGCGAAGGAATAGGGCAGGTAGGCGTGAACGGAAACTATCACCTTGTCATCGCCCTCGGGGAGGTATACCTCCTGCAGGCACTGCTTTGAAGAGGATGCGGCATAGCCGGTCATCATCAGTATACGCTTATCGTTATTTCCGCCGGAGGCTCTTACGGTATCGTAGAACACCTTCTCATACTCTGCGACGATAGCTCTCGACTCCTTATCGCCGCCGGTCCATTCCTTAGAGGTGCCGCGAAGTCTGGGCTCATTGAGGCCTTCAAAGATGAGGTGCTCGTCGTAGTTCTTGAACTCCTCGGCTATCTGCTCCCAGAGAGCCTTAAGCTGCTCCATATCCTGCTGCTTGTTCTCCTCTGTGGGGAAGTACCATTCCTCGTGGTGGGTGTTGAGGATAACGAACATACCCTCGTTGATGCCGTAGTCCACTACCTCGTGGATTCTTGCCATCCAGTCATCGTCTACCTTATAATTGCTGTCCATATGGCCGTCCCAGGTCACAGGGATACGGACAAGGTTAAAGCCGTCCTGCGCCAGCAGCTTGAACATACCGGCGTGGGTCTTTATTCCCTGCCAGGCGGTCTCACTCTGGAGGCCGGTGCCGGTGGCGTCAAGGGTGTTGCCCAAATTCCAGCCGTACTTCATTTCCTTGACCAGATCCCAGGCGGAGATATCTCTCATCTCCATAGGGGTATCGTCCTTTTTGCTGTCGGTGGAGCTGTCGGGGGTATCGGTGCTTTCCGCGGTGCTGTCGCCGGCTGATGCGTCGGCCTTGCTGCCCTCCTCTGCCTTTGAGGAGGAGTCGCTGCTGCCGCAGCCTGCAAGCCCTGTCAGCGCCATTACAGATGCTGCCGCAAGGGCAAGAAATTTCTTGAGCTTCATTGCACATCGTCCTTTCGTATTGTTGATGTATTAATTATCCTCGCCGTCCTCGCGGCAAGGAGTGGTATCTTCTGTTGTGCGGGGCTCGCCCCCGCCGTTGACCCTTACTCCCCTATTGAGGGTGGTAGGGTTCCGGGCGCCCCTCACTTGCTGTGCTGGAGACGGAAAAACGTTCGCTGCGCTCACTGTTTCCTGTGAGTGCAGAGCTGTAACTTTTCGGCTCTGCGAATTGCTATGTTCTTGATGCTTTAGTGTGGTCGGAAAAAGTAGAGCCTTTTCGTTTCTGTGCGCAGCGCCGGGTCGCGGCTGGCGCCGCGAACGAGGCTCTGCCTCAAGCTCCGCTGGGGCTTTGCCCCAGACCCCACAAGGGCTCTGCCCTTGACCCGCAAGCCTTTGGAAAAGGCTTGACCGAAACTTTTAACGCGCTTCGCGTTCGTATTTGCAGCTTGGTGCGGGCGCTTATTCCTGCGGGATTATGGGCGTTACTCTTCTCTCCGCTATGCCTCGGCAAAGCTCCTGTATGGTCTCAAAGGGCTCCTCGCTCGCAATGCCGCTTATGGGGAAGGCCGTAAGGTGGTGATTGTCAGTCCCCCCAGTCACCGGCTTGTCATACTGCTCGGCAAACCACTTCGCCCTGTCATTCATCTCCTGCCTTGCATTGCCGCAGTTGTGTATCTCCACCGCATCTATCCACATAGGAATAAGGCGTATCTCTCTCAGATACCCCGCCTCCCGGAAGGGGTGTGCGTGGACGATATACCCTCCGTCCCGGTGAACTCTGTCGCAGTAGTCAAACACGCTCAGCTCCAGCACGTCGGGATTGTCGTGCAGCCACTGCTCGTCAAGACCGTAGGTCAGCAGGTCGGCGCCCTCGTAGCAGTACTCCCAGCCCAGAAATACCTTCAGCCCTATCCTGTCGCCCTCGGCCTTGGCGTTGCGGTAGCCGGCGCAGAATTTGGTCACTCTGTCGTCCCAGCCGGTATACTCCCGGACACAGGTGTTGCCGTTGAAGAAGTGGTCGGTGACGATGATGCCGTCATAGCCCAGCTCCTTATATCTCCTTGCCTGCTCCTCACCCTTTGCCGAAGCGCAGGCAGAAGCCTCGGCGGTGTGCAGATGGGTCTCGTACTTGAACATTGCTGTTTCCCTTCTATGCTCCTTCGGAGCGGTCAAAAATCAATTTCTCTGCTGATTATCTCCAGACACATTCTTCCGTTATGGTAGGGGCACTTCCAAGGCCCGACGGTCTCCTTGCGGCTGTCGGGGATATGGTCGAAGCTGACCTCCGAATACCACTCTCCGCCCTCGCGCCTATCGATGACGTAGTTCTTGATGTTCTCCCAGACGGTGCGGGCAGCGTCAAGGAATTTCTTGTCTCCGCTGTGCTGGTAGGCGTTGGTGAAGCCCACCACCGTCTCCGCCTGCACCCACCATATTCTGGTGCGGTTTATCTTATCGTTCTCCCGCTCGTTGTTGAGAGCGCCGTCCTCGAAGGCGATATTGAGAATGTTGTTTGATATCAGCAGGTCTCTTGCCGCCCAGTCCTTGATGACCTCCTCATCGCCCAGCGTATCGCAGGCAAGGTCGGTGAGCCAGGTGGCCTCGATGTCGTGGCCGTAGGAATGGATATCCCCGATGACGTCGAACTTGGTATCGAAGAACACCTTGAGGGCGTTCCTCTCCGGGTCGAATATCTTGTCCTTTGCAAGGTCCAGCAGCCAGCGCAGGCGCTGACCCACACGCTCGTTCTTATCGGCCTTGTAGAGCTCGGTGTAGGCCTCTATCAGGTGGAGGACTGTGTTCATAGTCTTATCTGCCATAAGTCCGTTCTCGGAGAGGGCGTCGTTGGGCACCAGCTTCCAGTCGATAGTAAAGGCCTCCCGGTAGCCGTACTCGTCCCTGGTGTTCTCCTCGATATCCGAAAAGAGCTTGTAGGCCAGGTCCAGCGCGAAGCGGTCGCCCACTGCGTTGTAGTAGCAGGAAAGGGCGTATATCGCAAAGGCTATGTTGTAGGTGTGCTTCATAGTGTCTGAGGGGGCGCCCTTGTAGTCGGTCATCCAGTAGACGCCGCCGTTCTCATAGTCGATGCAGTGGTTCTTCACATACTCAAAGGCGTGGAAGGCCAGCTCCTTATACTTCTCGTCCTTCAGAACGATATAGCACTTGGAGAAGAACCAGAGTATCCTCGAATGAAGGATAACACCCTTGTCAGCCTTCTTATCCAACTCGAGGTCATAGCTCATATAGCCGTAAAAGCCACCGTTCTCGTCGTCGCGGAGCGCCGCCCAGAAGGGGACTATGTGGTTTTCAAGCTCGTTTCTTACTTCACTGATTATCATAGCTGTCTCTCCTTACTGCCCTACATTCCATACCTGTGCGGAGTAGGTCTTGTAGTCATACATTTCAAGGGTATTCTCATCGGTGCGGGTGCCGGTCATCAGCCGGGTGTAGGCCTTTGTGTTTACGACCTCTCCCCACCGCAGTACCGTTTCACATTCCAGCACCACCGCATAATAATCGAACAGGTCCTCACAGTCAAGCATTTTCTTACGCTCCGCTGCAAGGTCAAGGGTCTCAAAGGTCTCGGTATAGCCGGAGAGCTCATCAAGCGCGGCTGTACTGCGCAGCACCTTGTAGCTGCCCTCTATCCTTACGCCGTCTGCGTTA
Source organism: Ruminococcus sp. (assembly GCA_017471405.1). Lineage (GTDB taxonomy): Bacteria > Bacillota > Clostridia > Oscillospirales > Ruminococcaceae > FB2012. Next base: position 13,975 of record JAFUTK010000057.1, on the reverse strand, counting down.
TAATCGCCCTGGTCGAGGGTAAAGCTGCCGTCTGCATTGAAGCTTATATCAAAGCTGTCTATATCCGAAACGCTGACGGTATTCCCAGTGATAATGTCCTCTCCGGTGGGCGTCAGCTCAACGCTGTCACAGAGGGCGGTAAGAGTATCCAGCATATCCTGCCGATTTTGCTCATAGGCCGCCTCGCCCTTGAATACGGCGTAGTAGTTCTGCTCCTCCCAGAAGATGAACCGCAGGGCGTTGGTATTCCCTTTAGAAGAGTACACCAGCATAGCCGTCCTGTATTTCAGCCCGGAGCTGTCGGTCAGCTCCTCCGAAAGGGGCTGAGTGTCCGTTATCTGTGCTCCTGTCTGTTCAATATAGCTGTCAAGTATCTCCTGCGGGGAGAGGGCCTTGTCCTGCCCGGCAGTGATGAACATATACGCGCTGCGGGTCTGGCTGTCGATATAGGTCCCGCCGGGCCCGTTCAGCTTCCACGCCAGCTTTACCTCATAGGAGATCCTACCGCTCTCTACGCGCTCGCTGCCCTCAGGCAGCTCCGGCTCTTTGACGACCAGCTGCGCTATTGTGGTGGTGGTCTGTTCCTCAGGAGCAGACTGCGGGGTCTCGCTTTCCCCGCAGGAGGTGAGCAGCAGCATTGTCAGCAGCGCCGCTCCCATAGTCTTAAACTTCATTTATCAACATCTCTCCAAGCTCTTTGGGGGTACCGGCTATGAACAAAGCGCCGTTTTCTTCAAGCTCTCCCGGCTGGGGAAAGCCCCATTCGGCACCTATACATTCCAGCCCTGCCTGACGGGCGCCGATGATATCATACTTTCTGTCGCCTATCATAACGGCATCAGCCTTATCGGCGCCGAGGCGCCTGAGCGTCTCCTCGATGACCTCCGCTTTCGTGTCCCTAGAGCCGTCCAGCCCGCTGCCGCATATCGTCTCAAAATATCCCGCAAGGGAGAAATGCTCAAGTATCTTCACCGAGAACTTCTCCGGCTTGCTGGTGGCAACAGCGAGGGTATAACCCGCAGCCTTAAGCCCTGCCAGCAGCTCAACAATTCCCTCATAGGGGCGGTTCTCCGACCAGCCCACAGAGGAATACCTCTCCCGATATTTTTTTATGCCCTGTACTGTCTCCTCATCTGTAAAGCCCAGCAGCTCCCTGAAGTTTACGTCCAGCGGCGGGCCTATGAGCTTCATCAGCTCCGAGCGCTCCGGCACCGGCTTGTCCATACATTTGAGCGCATGGATAAAGCAATTCAGTATCCCCTCCGATGAATCGGTGAGGGTGCCGTCCAGGTCGAACAAAAGGTACTTATACTTTTTCAATTCTTCTTGCCTCAACGTAGTATCTCTTATCGGCGGCGTGACCCATAGAGAAGGTCTTTCTCGGCAAGGCGCCGTCCACGATGACGGTGAGGAAAAGCTCCTCCTTACCCATATCCGGCAGCAGGAAGCCTACCGCGTCCTCGGCGGCAGCCAGCTTTTCTACTACCTCTGCCCCGTGGATATAGTCCACCTTTCCGCCGATGCCCGGCAGCAGCTCGTCAAGGGCAGCCTGCAAGGAGCCCACCGCCAGCTTCGAGAGAGGGCTGTGAACGTAAACGTCCCGCTTCTTCTCGCCGTCAACGATGGTTATTCTCTGGTCGGAGGGCTCGGCTGTGAGGGTGAGCCTCTCGCCCAGATAGGTCAGCAGCCTTGTAACGTCGGTCCCTGTGACGATGCGGTGGATAGCCTCAAACCGCAGCGCCGGAGAGTGCAAATTTACTATCTCCGCCAGAGCGTATCTCGCCGGGTGATTTGAAAGGTCCTTGCCCGGATTGGCAGCCTTAAGCTGCTCGTAGAATTCCTTTGCGGTGGCGAGGCTGTGGTTGCCGTCGCCCATAGCATACACCAGCGGCTTATCCTCCGAAAGGGAGTACTTCGCATTGAAGGCGTCAGTGTCCCCCAGCGCCTCCAGCGCCGAGGCTATGGCCTTTGCACTCTCCTCATCGACGAGCCAGCCCTTGATGCTGCCGCCGCCCTGCATAAGCTCAAAGTCGTAGAGCTTTTTAAAGCCCTGCTTCTTCTCCGACAGCGGCTCCACAACGGTCTTATCGCCGTCGTCAATGAGTATCATTATATGAGGCAGCTCCACAGGGGCGCCGTTTCTTATCCTTATTCTGGGAGGGATACGCTCAACGACAGTTGCCTCCGTCGCCCTCACCTGTGACTTGGAGCCCTTTCTGTAATCGTACTGCTCCAGGTCTATCTTGCCGACGATGCCCGCTCTCACCAGCCCGTCCGACTGAACGCGCTCGATGTAGACGAATGAGTTCTTGTACTCGGCAAACAGGTCACCCGACAGGCTCTCCTGCATGGACCTGTGAATTTTATCTATCCTCTCGGCAACGTCCTTATCCTCAAGGTACACCTCCGGCAGGATAAGCTTGAGCGCCGAGGGGGCGTCTCCCACTATCCTTTCGGTCTCCGCCCAGTATTCGGGCTCGCTTGTGTACTGGTCGCAGGCGACTACCGCCCACTTCTCCATATCGCAGCCCTTGGGCAGCAGTATATCCGCAGCTGAAAATGCAGTCATATCCTTTTCCTCCTGTTATTTATCGTCCTTAGGGGTCTCCCTTGCGGGGAATTCTATTCTCGGGGGCAGGTTATCGCTGGGCTTATCCTCCACTATCTGGTCCTTCATATGCCTGTACATCTTCCAGACAAGCAGCTCCAGCAGCAGAAGTCCCGCCAGCAGGGGCAGGCCGTAGTAAAGCAGCACCGCTCCGCCCAGTCCGGCGAACATACCCTCCGTATGGGAGAGGTCTATCAGCGCCAGCACCACATCAAGCACTATGAGCACCACCACGCCTATGGCAAAGCCCTTCCAGGGCGAGCGCCTTTTAAAGCCCGCTTTCCTGCCTATCAGAGCGCCTATCATCATAAACAGGAATACTGCCGAGGCAGCCGCCGCTCCAAAGAATATCACCAGAAACGCAGCGTCCATATACCCCGTCCTGAAGGAGATGTAATACGCCGCTGCCGACACATACGCAAACGCAAAAAAGGGCTTTAAAAACCTCGGCGGGCTCTTAAGCGAGAGCACCATATATGTCGCCGCACCCCCTGCCGCCAGAAACAGCAGCATCAGCCAGGGCGCTTTGATTACCCAGCCGCCCTCGACAGCCACAGTGATCACGCATACCGTCATCAGCAGCACAAAGACCAACGCCTTTACCTTATTGCTCATATGCCGCCCCCTTAAACGTTTTCGACTCCCACAGCCCAAAACAGGACGGGGATAATTCCCGTCCTGTCAGACATTATTATTGCTCAGTCTTGTCAGCGCCGCAGCACTTCTTGTACTTCTTTCCGCTTCCGCAGGGGCAGGGGTCGTTGGGGCCTACCTTCTTTACCCTGCGCTGCAGCGAATGATGCTTCGGACCCTCGTTGAGCACCTGCTCGCGCTTGGGAGCCTGTGTCTGCTCGCCCTCGCGCCTTATCTGAATGGTGAACAGCATTCTTACTGTATCCTCGCGGATAGCGTCCACCATAGCGTCGAACATATCGAAGCCTTCCATACGGTACTCTACAACCGGGTTCCTCTGGCCGTAGCTGCGCAGGCTGATGCCCTTCTTCAGCTCGTCCATATCGTCGATGTGAGCCATCCACTTGGTATCAACTACCTTCAGCAGCACAACTCTCTCCACCTCACGCAGCAGCTCGCTGCCCAGGTCCTCCTCGCGCTTTGCATAGATAGCATCGGCTCTTTCGGTGAGCATATTTACGATATCCTGCTTGGAGATATCGTCCAGCTCGTCGGCGGTGTACCTGAAATCGTCATCGACTGTGAACAGACCCATAAAGTGATCTCTAAGGCCCTCAAGATTCCAGTAATCGTGCATCTCGTCATCGGGCAGGTAGTTGTTTACCGAGGTCTGAATGAACTCGGAGATCATATTCATAATAGACTCGTGGAGGTCCTCTCCGTTGAGCACCTGCTGCCTCTGACCGTAGATTATCTCACGCTGTGCGTTCATAACGTCGTCGTAGTTGAGGACGTTCTTTCTGATGTTGAAGTTTCTGCCCTCTATCTTCTTCTGGGAGGACTCGATGACGCTGGAAAGCATCTTCGACTGGATAGGAGTATTCTCGTCTACCTTAAGGGCGTTCATCATTCCGGTGATGCGGTCACCGCCGAAGAGCCTCATAAGGTCGTCCTCAAGGGAGAGGAAGAACAGGCTCTCGCCGGGGTCTCCCTGACGTCCGGAACGTCCGCGGAGCTGGTTGTCGATACGTCTTGACTCGTGCCTCTCGGTACCGATGATGAAAAGTCCGCCGGCCTCCTTAACTGCCTCAGCCTTTTCCTTTACCTCTGCGTTGAACTTTTCAAGAAAGCTCTTGTATTTGCCTCTAGCCTCAAGTATCTGCTCGTCCTCGGTCTCGGCAAAGCCGGTAGCCTCGACGATAACCTCCTCAGGATATTCCAGCTTGTAGAGCTCGGCAGTCGCCAGATACTCGGCGTTTCCTCCGAGAATGATATCGGTGCCTCGTCCGGCCATGTTGGTGGCGATGGTAACAGCGCCGAACTTACCTGCCTGCGCTACTATCTTCGCTTCCTTCTCGTGATACTTAGCATTGAGCACCTCGTGCTTGATGCCCTTGTTTTTCAGCAGTCTGGAAAGGTGCTCCGACTTCTCGATGGAGACTGTACCTACCAGCACCGGCTGTCCCTTTTCGTGGCAGGCGATTATCTGGTCTATAACGGCGTTGAACTTGCCCTTCTCGGTCTTGTATACAACGTCCGGGTGATCCTTTCTGATAACGGGTCTGTTGGTGGGCACCTCGATGCAGTCCAGCTTGTAGATCTCTCTGAACTCGTCCTCCTCTGTAAGAGCAGTACCCGTCATACCCGAGAGTTTCTTGTAAAGACGGAAGTAGTTCTGATAGGTGATGGTGGCGATGGTCTTGCTCTCGCGCATTACCTTAACGCCTTCCTTGGCCTCGATAGCCTGATGCAGACCGTCGTTGAAGCGTCTGCCCTCCATTATACGTCCGGTGAACTCATCAACGATGAATACCTCGTCGTTGCCGCTCTTGCCGGGCTTAACAACGTAGTCAACGTCCTTGTGCATGGTGCCGTTGGCCTTGATAGCCTGATTGATGTGGTGCAGCAGGGTCATATTGTCGGCGTCCATCAGGTTCTCAACGTTGAAGGCTCTCTCCGCCTTGGCAACGCCCGACTTGGTCAGGGTAGCTGTCCTCTGCTTCTCGTCGATGATATAGTCGCCGCCCAGCGCGTCGTTATCCGCCTTGTCGTCCATCTCAACAACTGTGATAGGCTTCAGGGTCTTGGCGAAGCGGTCAGCCAGAGTATACAGCTCGGTGGACTTGTCGCCCTGTCCGGAGATTATCAGAGGAGTTCTCGCCTCGTCGATGAGAATGGAGTCCACCTCGTCCACGATGGCAAAGGAGAATTCTCTCTGCACTTTGTCCTTCTTGTAGGTCACCATATTGTCACGCAGGTAGTCAAATCCGAACTCGGAGTTGGTGCCGTAGGTGATGTCTGCGTTGTAGGCTATGCGTTTATCGGCATTGCTCATTCCGTTGAGCACCACGCCAATGGTCTGTCCCAGGAAGCGGAACACCTTGCCCATTTCCTCCGACTGGAACTTTGCCAGATAGTCGTTGACGGTAACAACGTGAACGCCCTTGCCGTCCAGGGAGTTTGCATATGCAGCCAGGCAGGCCACGAGAGTTTTACCCTCACCGGTCTTCATTTCAGCGATACGTCCCTGATGGAGCACTATCGCACCGATTATCTGAACGGGGAAGGGCTTCTTTCCCAGAACTCTCCAGGCAGCCTCGCGGCATACTGCCAGAGCGTCCGGAAGCACGTCGTCAAGGGTACCCAGTCCGTCGGAGATCTTGTCCTTCATTATCTGTGTCTGAGCTCTGAGCTCCTTGTCGCTCATAGGAGCGTACTTCTCCTCCAGCTCCAGCACCTTGTTCTTGATCGGCTCTATTCTTTTTAATTCTTTCTTGGAATAATTACCGAATATGGCTTCGACTAATCCCATCTTTTCATTCCACCTTTTTATTATGTTGAATAGCTTTCCTTACCTCGGGGAAACCCCGCTTATTGATATAGCAATACATCTTATATTATACCAAATCCCGGGCGAAATGTCAACAGCTAAATTTTTCAGCCCTCCCTCAACGCAAAAAGCGCCCCGAGGGGCGCTCAAAGCTGCGTTTTGCAGACAGGCTTCTCTGTTATTTACTTTTCATTCAGCGTAAGCTCTCTTATCTTCCTCACGACCCCGTCCTCCTCGTTGGAGAGGATAACGCCCGTAGCTGCTGCCTTGACCTGCTCCTTGGCATTTGCAACGGCATAGCATTCGTCAGCCTCCTCAAATAATGATAAGTCGTTGACCGAGTCCCCGAAGGCTACTATCCTGTCACAGCCCAGCAGCTCTTTAAGCTTTACTGCCGACGCCGCCTTGTTAGCTCCCTTCGGCATTATCTCCAGCCACCGCTCATTGGAGTATAGGTCATCATAGAACAGCACCTCGTACCTGTCCCGCAGGCATTCATAAGCGCTAAGCAGCTGCTCCCGCTCGCCGATGCAGTTGAAGTAGAACACCTCTCCTGAAAGGATACCTCCGTCCCCCTCTAAGGGGTCGTCCCGGGGGTCGCCTCGGCGGGAGTCAAGGAAATCCCTCGTCTGCCGGCTTATTGTCAGGGTGTCGTAGGAGTAAAGCTCCCGACCCTCGTTTATCCGGTAGACCACCGGAGAGAGGCCGTTGCCCCTGAAGCAGCGGTAAATCTCCTCCGCCTGCGCAGGTGAAAAGACGTTTTTGTGCAGTATCTCCCCGGTGAGGGTGTCAACTATAAAAGCACCGTTGTAGGCCACCATCGGCAGCGAAAGCGTTATCCCCCTTGTGACCTTAAGCGCCGTAGTCCGGGAGCGGGCGGTCGCAAAGGAGATGTGCACCCCCTCACTCACAAGGGCGTTTATCTCCCGGCAGGAGTACTCTGAGAGGGTGGCGTCCGGGCGCAGCAGCGTGCCGTCAAGATCGGTGATGAACAGCGTGCTCATTTGAGGATAAGCCCCACCGGGCAGTGGTCGCTGCCCTCTATGTCGGTAAGTATCAGCGAGTCCTCAACTCTGTCCATCAGCCTGTCGGAGACGATGAAATAATCTATCCGCCATCCCGCGTTATTGGCTCTGGAATTGAAGCGATAGCTCCACCAAGAGTATACTCCCGTCAGGTCAGGATAAAGCCTTCGGAAGGTGTCGGCAAAGCCCGCTGAAAGAAGCTCTGTCATCTTGCCCCGCTCCTGGTCGGAGAACCCCGCCTTGCCCATATTGGGCTTGGGATTTTTTAGGTCGATCTCCTCGTGGGCAACGTTCAGGTCGCCGGTATATATCACCGGTTTCTTTTTATCGAGGGACACAAGGTACTCCCGCATATCGTCCTCAAACTGCATACGGTAGTCAATGCGCTTAAGCTCGTCCTGCGCATTTGGCACATAGCAGCAGACGAAGTAGAAATCCTCATACTCGCAGGTGATGACCCTTCCCTCATCGGTATGCCTGCCGTTTATGCCGAAGGTGACGGCGAGGGGCTCCTGCTTTGTATATACCGCCGTTCCGGAATAGCCCTTCTTCTCGGCGCTGTTGAAGTACTTGAAATACCCCTCCGGGGAGAAATCCGCCTGCTCCGGCTGCATCTTGGTCTCCTGTAGGCAGAAGATGTCGGCATCTGCTGCCCCAAAGAAATCCTCAAAGCCCTTTTTCAGACAGGCTCTGAACCCGTTCACGTTCCAAGAAATCAGCTTCATTTTAAAGTCCTCCTTACTTTTCTCCCTTTTTACAAAAGTGTTCCTGCGATAGATCAGAATATGTGCACGCGGTGCACCACCGAAGTCACGCTGCGCTCCCGTTGGTCGCTTGGGTGTGTACGGGAGTGTAGTCTGCGCACCGCGACCGGAGTTTGTTCGTGCTGTGACCGCAGGTGCTCGCATTCCACAGGGTGAGCTGTGCGGCGCATTTTCAAGTCTCCGCACACCAAATCAACGCACAAAGCCCTTTCCATAGAGTACTGCCTACGGTCTCTCTCGTTCATTACCTTAATCTGCCCGCAGACCTTTTAGTGCCCGAATGGGCATAGCCACCTTCAAAAGAGGGACGGAAAGGGAGAGATAAGGAAAGGGGGAGCGCGAGGGGGAAACCCTTAAGAGGGGGAAATACCGTCACTCTTTTACGTAGTTTTCTGGAGTGTCTTCCTCTTGTGGTTTTCCCCCTCGCATCGGAGCGGTAACGTTAAATTATGGGTTGGCGTTGAGAAATGAGAGTGTGTAGTTATCCAAAAGGGCGCCCGCAGATTGTGCGTCTTGGGACGGAAAAACGTTCGCTGCGCTCACTGTTTCCTGCGAGTGCAGACTTGTAACTTTTCGGCGCTGCGAATTTAGTTTGTTCTTGATACTTTTGTGTGGTAGGAAAGCATTGTGCCTTTTCGTTACTGTGCGCAGCGCCGTCTCGCGGCTGGCGCCGCGACTTGGGGCCAGCCCCAAACCCTGCTGGGGCTTTGCCCCAATCACTCCAATAAGGAACAAATATCCTATTAACTCAAAACGTAATGTCTTCCAAATTGATTTTTCCAATACCCTTGAACACGAACTCAATCTCCTGGGTAATCTTATTGTCAGCGCCCTTTACCCGCTCGTGAACAATTATTTTCTCAATAAATGAGTTCACGATCTCCGTGGTCAGCTCGGAAATCTCGGTGTACTTCCTCGCAAGCTCAACAAACTTGTTGACTCCGTCAAGTTTGTCCCGTACAGATGTGGTCTCCGCTTCAAGCTGTGCGATCTCGGCTTCAAGAGCTTTCTTTTCAGCGCTGTAATCAGCATTCAGTGTCTTAAAGGTCTCACTGTCGATTACTTCGCTGACCTTGTCCTCGTAAAGAGACTTGATGATCTTCGAGATCTCATTAAGCCTTGCCGATGACTTTTTCAGCTTCTTCTGATTGGCAGAGGCCGCCTTTTTGAGCTCTTTTTCTTCCGTTAGGGTAACAAGCTCCCTAAACTCCTTCTCGCTTTCTCTCGCAGCGGCGGTGACGGCATTTAGCGTCTGTAAAGTAAGCGAATTAAGCACTTTCTCACTGATCGTGTGAATAGTGCAGCTTTTGCCTTTACCGCTTCTGTAAGCCGAGCAGATAAATGTGTATGAGGTCCCGCTCTTATTCTTTGATGACCGACAGGACAGCTTTGCCCCGCAGTCGGCACAGTAAACCAGCCCTGCGAAAATGCTCTTGTACCCTGATTTGGTGTATCTTCGCTTGTTCGCTCGAAGTTGCTGTGCGATCTCCCACATATCTCGGTCAACGATTGCTTCGTGAGTATTTTCGGTAACTACCTGCTTTTCGGGCGGATTTTTCAAGCGCTTATGCACCTTGTAGGACACGATCTCAGTTTTGAGGCTTGTTGTATTTCCGATGTAAACATCATTGTCCAAAATATCAGTAAGAGTGCGTTGAGACCAGTAATAAGGTCGCTCCTTATCGACCGGAACGATCTCTTTTCCAGTCTTAGTAAAATAATAATAGCTTGGACTGTAGATCTTCTGCTCTTCAAGAATAGCTATGATTTCCGAATACTTTACTCCCGATGTAAACAGGTCAAATATCTGTCTGACCACAGGAGCAGTTTCGGGATTCGGAACAATATGTTTAGTCGGCGCATTCGGGTCTTTCATATACCCATAAGGCGGTTTGGTTCCTACCCACTCTCCTCTTTGCGCTTTCGCCTTATAGGTGGATCTGACAGCTTTGCTGGTCTGTTTGACCCAGTATTCATCGAAAAGCTGCTTCATCGGCATCATTTCATTTGCTATTAGATCCGGAACACCTGAATCAAAACCGTCATTATACGAGATAAATCTGATCCCTTTTAACGGAAACAGAATATCTGTATAATATCCCGTCATAATGCGTTCCCTTCCAAAACGGCTGGTGTCTTTTACGATCACAGTCGAGATCTTGTCTGCTTCAATGTCCGAAAGCATTTCCTGGAAGCCGTCTCTTTCAAATATCACGCCGCGATCATATGAATCAACATAGAATATAATATTTGAAAAGCCTCGCTCCTCTGCATATTTACCTAAAATGTACATCTGATTTTCTATACTTGTTTTCTCGCCTAATTTTTCCTCGTCCGGCGAGAGACGGCAGTATAGAGCCGTGATTTTTTCGTTTGACATAACTTCTACTTATCCGGATATGCCAAACCGACCGACAGGGTCGTGCCGATCGGGTGGCACGATCCTGTTTCAATTGTTCTTTAGCTGTCTTCTCAGCTCGTTTTCGAGCAGTGAGAGCAGCTTTTTCTTTGCGTCCTCCGTCCCTTCGCCGTCGGCATTCAGAGTCATCGTGATGTGATATGTGATTCCGTTAAGCTCGGTCTCATATCTGATATTTTGCCTGCCATTGGTGGTTTCGGAACGAAGATGAAGTGCTTTCTCTCTCATAGAGAAGCACCTGCCTTTGCGTGTGTCGCAAAAAGGTTAAGTAAAATTTACTCCTATTATACTATTCTTTTCCCGAAAAAACACATCGGGAAATATTGGTCAATTATTCCTCTTATCAATGCATCAGCAAATCAGCTTTTCTGATATGCCGGCACAGTCAACTTATGCCATATATTATGGCTTGAATCTAATGATTTCTGTTCTTATTTTCCTCCGTTTATTATAACATAAGACACATTAGTCCAAACAGTTCTTGGTGACTGACCCACCTCAAATGGACTGTTTTCAAATGTAGTATACCCCTATAATCAAAACCTGTCAATATCAATTATCGAATTTTGGTGTCTTTGAACAAACTGTTTTATTCGTTTTGTTATTTTTAACTATTGTATTAACGCATTTGACTTTACTGCAAAACTCCGCCCGGAGCTATTTCCCCGGGCGGAGCGGCCTATATTATAGCATTAAAATTCGTCGTCATCTTCGGAATCGTCATCATCCGTGATAAAATTAAAGAAATAAAATACCCGCCTGCCGCAGCTGTCCTGACCGGACAGCTGCGGCATTTATATTTATCGCAAATAATGGCTGACCACGACATCTTCACGGTTATGTCCCAAAAGCCTCGAAACCTTTAGCAACGCTCCTCTATCAAACACTTTTCCCTTCATATCATTGCGGCAAAAGTACTTTTTCTCCCTCGTCAGAGTCCCTAGCGGGCGGGCAAGCTTTTTGTACATATCCCTAGCATACTTTCCATGATATGCGTGACAGGGCGTGCGATTCGGAATGTCGCCCCTTTGAATTATTTTATCTTCTTTGCCCTTGCCCTCAATAATTTTCTCAACCATTTCACGGTATTCCGGCTGGACCTTTGCTACGCGGTATTTTCCTCCCTTGCCACGCTGGACTTTCACATATAGGTTTCCCTTTGCTTTGTAGAAATCGCTAACCTTTACATGGCGAAGCTCGCTGCGCCGCAGCCCGGTTCCGCGGACAAAATCGAGAATGTCCCTATGTTTTTCATAGTCAAATCCTTTGACTTCACTGCGAGAGCGAATAATATCTTGACGTCGGCGTTTCGGCATTTCAACTCCAAAATCTGTTGAGCTGCATCCGTACAATTTTGCCAAAGCCGAAGCATCTTTGGCAACTGTATAGGGCGACACTTTTGTTATTCGTTCTTTAAGATATTCAGCTACATGTTTCTGACAATTTATCAATAACTTTTCGCCATATTTTTTTTGGCCCACTTTCCAAAAGCCCTTGCTGAAAATACATAATTTTTGAAAGTTGAGGTTGAATAAATACCTTCCAGTCGGATAGACTTCGTGCTGACCTTTTTGCCGGTTTCTTCCTCTGCTTTTGCTATAGCTTCCAGCTTTGCCTTATGCTTGCTTTGTCCTAGCCTTAGATTTTTCTTTAACATGATCATTGCCTGATAACCAGGACTTTGAGTTTTGCTCATAATATCTTCTCCTTTCGTTTTTTGTATTTTGGACGCACTTATCCCATATGTTTTGGGGAGATTTTTATTCGATTATTTACACATTTCGACCGCAGATCTCCAACTCCGGTCTTGTTAAGAGCGATAAGTATGAGTCAAAGCCATACTCAGCAAGAGCGTAAGTGCCCACGCCTCCGCAGTTTCCTGCGAATTGCGACCCATCCCTTTTTTCTTTTCAAGGTAGGATCAGAATGATATACCCGTTTATATTACGTCTTCGACGTTAATATAAACCGGTATGCAGCGCCCGATACTTCGTTCTGGCGCTGTTATCGAGGATATAAACTGGCCAGCAGAACTCTCCCCGATTTGCTGCACTTCAAAACGGTCTATGCCGCTAGCCCATCTGATGCAGTCCTTTGCTGCCGGTGAGCTTGTGCAGATAGGTAGTTTTTAATGAGCTCCAATTATCTTTATCTGTAACTGTTATAATTATCACAGAAAACTTGATAAGATAAGGGAGAGCGTAAATACGCGGTTTGCGAAGGCAGACAAAAAACCGGAGCTGTTATTCAAGCAACAGCTCCAGTTTTTATTGAGTCGATTATTCTTTTTGGCTTAAGCTCTTGTGAATTTTTCTTATGAGTCTTATCTATTCACCGCAAACACCTCTGCTCACCCTATCTTCAGCAGATTATCCGTATAGTAAGGCAGCATCTCCGCAAAATATTCCTTAAGCGGCAGCGTTGCGCCTGAATGCCCGCCGCCGGGAATACGGCGGAAGCGTACGTTTCCGAGAAGCTCTTCGGTGAACTTGTGGTCGCCCAGCAGCTCATCGTTATCACCGACAATGCAGCTTACGTTACTGCTGTCAAGCTGCGACAGCGAGCCGAACAGACTGATCAGCGACCCTATATCCTTGCGTGAGCGGACGTCGCCGTCGAATGTCAGGAAGGACATCATAAACGGATTGACGAGCATCACAGGATAGTCATTCTGTGCACTCAGCACTGCCGCATAGAACCCCCCAAGGCTTGTCCCGACGATGATATCGGGGCGCTTGTCGGTGAGAATAAATTTCAGATCTCTGATGATGGATTCCGGCAGCGTGTTGTCGTAATCCAGCGCGGGCGCGATGATCTCGCAGCCAAGGGCTTCAAGCGCCTGATATGCGCTGTTCTTTGGATTGCCGTGGTAGCCGTGAATGTTCAGTATCTTCATGCTTCGTCCTCCGGTTTGTCGAGAAAGTCGCTCACGCGGTATTTTCTGCCGGGGTTTTGAATCCTGGCCTTCATCATTCTCTCCGGCTTGCTGAATATCTGCTGTATGCGTATTACGTTTGAATCTCTGATCGCAGATATCTCCGTAAGGCTCTTGCCCTCGCAGACATGGAGCAGAAGAACGCTGCGGTAAAACTCGTTAAAAGGCTCGATCATCTCCCCGTACTGCTCAGCAGAGAGGGGCGTTTCGGGCTTGAAATGATCGTTGAGCTTGGCTGCGTATTCGTCTGTGATATTCATAATTTCTCCTTTCAGACTGGCGTGACGGACAGCACAAATGGCCTGTCCCCTCGCATATACAAAGGCGACTGATAGTAGTAATAAACGCCGTTTGCGTTGTAGCCGTAAGCGTCCCGGCCGCTGCACTCGAAGCTGATATAGTCACCCACCTTATGGACACAGAGCTTCATAGTCGAAACGCGCATCAGGATGCCGTTTATAAAGCGTGTCGGGTCGTTGCTGGGACGCTCGGGCTTGGCGTAAGCGACCTCAAAAATGTAATAGCCGGGAGCCTTGATAAGTCCCCGCACGGCAGTGATCTCGCCTATGCTGCGGAGGCTGCGGGTGGAGGCGGTGAGGATCGGGGTGGGCATGGTGGAGACTCCTTAATCAGTTAGTTTTGTTGTTATTTCTTTCTGCCCTGGGCCATTATTTCCTCGTGTGCAGTTATATCCTTGATGATAGCTGTTAAAATATGCTATAAAAGCAGCCTCTAACGCATTAACTTCTGAATAGCCGCTT
>JAFUTK010000056.1 GCA_017471405.1 Ruminococcus sp. | reverse complement strand
GACTATGAGAGCCCAGCGGCAGGAGATAAAGCTGCTCAAAGGGGGCGGAGCTGATGAGGACTCCCTTATCGAAGCCCGTGCAAGATACCGTAAGACCTCGGACGAGTATGAACGGTTCTCAAAGGCAATGGATATCCCTCAGCAGCGAGAGAGGGTGACGGTGGACGGGCTGGGGAATGTCGGGCAGGGGAAGTACAAAATCTTGACAAACGAAGAAAAACAAGATATACTTAAAAACAAGATAGCAAAAGGTGACATTACTAAAACACTTTTCGAGCCAAAACAATCCCCTCATATACTTGGCTCGCCAAGATATGATGAAAGCCAAAAGAAAAGCTATTTTACAATTTCGCAAGATGCTATTCAAGAGATAGTGGATAACAAATTCGCTACAGGTGAGGTCCTTATAAAACGTAGTGGTCAAATAAAAGAGATTATTGAAATTCCAGAAGGTATAGCATATATACTTGACGAGGATGGAAACAATCTCGGCACTACTAACAGAGCAACTATTCACTATTCAAAGAGCAGAACACATATCGTTCCTGCGAGAAGAGGAGATGATAATAATGCTTAAATTATCACAATATGAGAACAAGCCTGTAAGCATCGTTACATCCGATGGTGAAATAATAGCTGGTAAAGTTACTCTTTTCACTCCGGCAAAAGATAACGATGAAAACGAAGATGCAATTGTGGTTAATAACAGCATATGGCTTGATGCTCACGAAATTAAAACAATTGAAATAACAGGATAAACCGCCCATAACAAGGCGGTTTTCTTATACCCAAAAACAGAAAGAGGTGAGCATATGCACAGCTATTATTCGCCGGATATCCGTCCGCCCGATGATCTATTCACACAATGGCTTATGAAGAAATTAAGCCGATAAAATACGTTCACAAGCGTCACGCCCCCGGGCTTGGCGCTTTTATTATGCCAAAAATCCAATGAAAGGGAGGTAAGAAGATGAAAAAGACAGAGGCTTTGAAGAAGCTCTACAAGGCGCTGGGCGGCGGAGAGCTGCCCTCCGGCGATACCGCTGCGAAGATCATTGACGCCATCGCGGAGCACGTCTCCGGAGGCGGTGCCGCAGAGCTGCCGGAGGTCACCGCTGCCGATGACGGCAAGGTGCTCACTGTGGTAGACGGGGAGTGGACGGCTTTTTCGTATCAGATAATATTCCGGATACGGACCTAATAATATTTACATCAGAAAAATTTGATGATATAATAAATCTGCTGCACATATTTCCTCGCCTCATTCGTATACAATGTGAGAGCAGCTGAAAGGAGGAACGCTATGGACAGGAAGCGTGTTGCCGGGCTTTATGAACAGTATGCCGATACCGTAACTCGGGCGGCGTGGCACTACACCGGCAGCCTGCACTCAGCACAGGATTGCGCCGAGGAAGCGTTTCTCCGGCTTATGCAGCAGGAGGATATGGAGGGGGGACGGGTGTTGCCCTGGCTCATTCGGACGGCGGTCAACTGCGCCAAGGACAGTATGAAAGCCTTTGAGCACAGCCGCACCGTCCCGCTGGAGGACGCCTTTGACAGCCCCACAGACGACGAAGCCCTGCTTTCGGAGCGCGCCGCAATGCGAGCTATGCTTTCGCTCGATGAGCGCTACCGTCTACCGCTTTATCTTCACCTTGCCGAAGGGTATACCATACTGGAAACTGCGCGGCTGCTGGGCAAGGGCTTCAACACCACCGCCTCTATTATCAGACGGGGCAGAAAGCTTCTGCAAAAGGCTTATGAAAAGGAGGGATACTGATGCGCAGGAACAATGCCGTAAATAGCTATATCAGCGGGATAGGCAGGCTGTCCGCAAGGGATAACCCCTTTGCTGATGAGGACGTCACATCACCCGAGACGGAGAAAGAAAATAAGCCGGCGGCATACGTCCGTCCCAGATTTGGAGCATATATCGCGGCGGCGGTGCTGGCGGTATGTATCGGTGCGGGAGCTGTATTTGCAGCAGGGCATCTGAAAAAGGACGAGACCCCCGCAGACAGTATTCTGACCTTGGACAGCGACCCGACCTTAACTGTCCCCGGGGACATCTCTCTGACTAAGACCTTTCCTGACGCAGAGACCGCTATGGAAAAATACCGCGAGGCGGAGAAAGCTTCCCACGAGCTGCTGAGATACTACGACAGCGCCATAGCCTCCGGCAAGGACAGCGATGTGCTCAAAAAGAGTGTCTCCGATATGATCTACCCCTATGCGGAGGTTTGTCAGGCGGCGGTGAGCTTTCTGGAAGAGACCAACTCCTCTATGAGCTGCTACCTTTTGGAGGTAGTAAAATATGAGGGGGAGGACACGCTTTCGCTCTACGTTATCAACAAGACCGGGAAGGAGATAGACCTGACCGGCAGCGGAAGAGCCCACAGAAATCAGACCGGCGAAAAGCTCTGCGACCTGGCTTTTTCGCAAATCAGTCTGCCGCCCGATGAGCTCTCGGTCATAAAGCTGCCCTCGGACGGTATTACCACCGATGATTTTAATGTCGTACTTGAAACGCTGGACGGCAGCACGCTTTCCATAAGCGCCGAACCCGGGATCGTCATAAGAGCCCTGAACCGCGAGCGTATCTCTGAACTGACGAGGAAACTTTCGGAAAAATAAATGCACAGTTTGAGCCCCCTCATTCGTATACGGAATGAGGGGGTCATTTTATGGTGTTCAGAAATATAAGAGGGCTTGTGAAAAACGAGCCGGGGCTGTTTGCGGTAATGCTTATAACGGTATTCTCATCGGCGCTGCTGCTTTACTTTTCCTATGGGCTATATCAGAACTATAACGTCAGGCTCATCGAGAACAGCACCGAGTACAAGGAGCTGGTTTTGGAGGTAGGCGAGGGACAGACTCTCACCAAGGGCGGGCTTTGTTCTTTCGTTGAAGCTCTGCCGAGAGCAACAGCGGACAATGTGGAGATATTCCTTGTCAATGCGGCTTCCGGCAGTATCGCCGACCACCGCCCGGTGACAGAGGAGCTGCACAACGAGCTTGCGGAAAAATACGGCGGAGAGGTTATGACCGATGAGGAGGGGCGCTCCTTCAGCTTTGATGAAAACACCGTCCTCACCGACTACAACGGCGCGATATTCTATTTCCGCTTTCGGTATAAGGACGGCGGATATAAATATATCGAGCTGCCCGAAGAATCGCTTCACGACGGAAGAACACTCATCAGCGGGCGGTTCTGGTCCGATGAGGAATACAACTCCGGCGCCCACGCCGCAGTCGGGACAAGCACTGCTGTAATGACTAACGAAAGGTTGAGCTTCCTGTTTGAAAACGGCAAGGTGTGGCTCTGGGGCGAGCAGTACGATATCATCGGGGCATCAGATGCCAACGCTCTGCCCACTCCGCCGATAACCGCCGCCCCCGACGACCTTGTTCTTATGCCGCATTTAAATCTGTACTTTTTGAATGCACTGACCAAAACGGAGTATTCCGACCTGAAAAATACAGCTGAAGCCGTCCTGCCGGGAATGTTCCGTTTTGAGGATATCAGCTTCCCCGACCGGGACAGCATTTATGTCTACAACAACATCATTCTTATCTCGCTGCTTATTGCGGTGATGTCGGCGGTGAATTTTGTGATGCTTTATCGTTGTATCCTGCTGCTGCGAAGGCGCTCTCTTGCGATAATGCGCCTTTGCGGGTGCAGTCTGAAAAGGGCGGCGATGCAGTACATCGCGGAATGTCTCGTGATTAGTGTTCCCGCATTTGCCGTCGGGCTTGGGGTGTTTATCCCGCTGATGAAGCACGTCCTTGCGGACATCTTCCCTTATATGCAGGGAGCGTACAGCGCCGCAGTCTATGCGCTGATATTCGCGGCGTATATCGTTCTGCTGATGATGCTGCTGGCGGTAACTGTCAGTGTGAATATCCGCGGGAGCATTTCTGCGGCGGTAAAAAAGAGGGGGTGAGGATATGCTTTTTCGCTATGCAGTGAAGTCGCTGCGGAGGTATGCTTTTATCAATTTGCTGACGGTCATTCAGCTGACGGCGGCGCTGACTATGACGGCTTTTATGGTGAGCTCTGTCTCGCTGCGGCTGTTGAGATATATGCCTTTTGAGGAAGAGCTCACAGCCGGCGGGCGGCTGGCAGTATTCGGGCAGTTCGCTCACGACGGCGACCTTTCGGGCTCGTTTACGATGATAAACACAGCTGAGGAAATGTCCGCCTATCTGGGAACGGAGGTCAAGGTCCTCGGGACGCATCTGTGCGGAGCGGAGGTAAGGGGGAGCAGCCTGAACGTGCGCAGTGCGGACAGAGATATCATCGAAAGCTACGAGCCGGAGCTGTCAGAGGGCAGATGGTTTGCGGATAAGGGCATCTGTGCGGTGGTCACAGAGGGCTGCGGATATTCTGTAGGAGACAGTATAGCGCTTGAATATTTCACAGCCGACAATACAGAGAGACAGCTTACCGCCGCAGTCACAGCGGTGATAAAAAAGGACGCAAGGCTCCCGGGGCTTTCCTGCGATAATGAGGGTGCGCAAAAGGATACCTTTGAGCTGTTCTACGGCAGCGCATCAAATGACGACTCATCAAAGGGGCTGCTGCTTATCGATGAAAGCACCCTCCCCGATGATCTGCCCAGGGCATACATCGGCGCGCTGCTGATAAGCTATCCGGATGCAGACGAGAGCGAGCTCACTGGGCGGCTCTCGGCAGCCGGGAGCCTTTACTCTGTATCTATGAGCGAGGTGGATAAAAACAGCCGCCGCTATCTTGCTGAGCGCATTTACGAGCTGCTGCCGCTTATCGTGATACTCTGCATTATGGCGTTTGTGGGGAGCATAAGCACAGCGGCGCTCTCCACGCGGCGGCAGCTGGGAGACTATGCGGTGTTCACCCTCTGCGGTCTGCAAAAGCGGAGCTGTACCCTCATCGGACTGATACAGAGCATCATCACTCTTGCCGCGGCGGGAGCACTGACGGCTGTGAGCGCAGCCATTATTGTGAGGATATATCCCGACCGGTTTTATCTTCATACCGACCTGCTTCTGCTGGCGGGAGAGACTGTCATCGCGGCGCTGTTCATAGCGGTGTCGCTTGCGGTTCCGGCACTGATGATAGGTCGCAGCGAGGTCAGGGACATACTGAAAATTGAGTAGGAGGCAGTTATGATAGAGCTTAAAAACATCGTGAAGATATACAACCCCAAGAAAGCCAACGAATTTGAAGCCTTACACGGCGTTTCCGCCGAGATACAGGACGGCGAGCTGGTAGCCGTCATCGGCAAGTCGGGAGCAGGCAAAAGCACCCTCCTGCATATCCTCGCCTGCATTGACAGCTACCAAGAAGGTGAATATTCGATTGACGGAACTCTCGTCAAGAATTTAAGCGAGCGGCAGTATGCGAAGATACGCAATGAAAAGATAGGAATGGTAATGCAGGACTTCGCCCTCGTAGAGGATTTCACCGCGCTTGAAAACGTGATGATACCTCTCAACTTCTCGAAAAAGAAGATACCGAACAAAAAGGAAAAAGCCCTCGCCGCCTTACGTTCGGTAGGCATTGAGGACTTGGCGAAGAAACCCTGCAATAAGCTCTCCGGAGGACAAAAGCAGAGGGTAGCCATAGCAAGAGCTATCGTCAACGAGCCGGCAATGATACTCGCCGATGAGCCCACCGGAGCCCTGGACACCAAGACCTCTGCCGAGATAATGGAGCTGTTCCGCTCGCTTAATGAGCAGGGTCGCACAGTGGTCATCGTTACCCACGACACGAAAGTGGCGGAGCAGTGCGGAAGGGTCATTGAGATATCCGATGGGGAGATAGTAAGCTGATATAAATATTTTTTCTCCTTGATTTGTTCCGAGCTTTGTGATACAATGGTTTTTGAAGCTTGTGAGGGAGGAAGTGATGATATGCTGCCGGTCTGCTTTGCGGCTATGCCTGCGGAGGAGGAAGCCGATTTTGAAAAGCTCTACCGGAAATATTACCGGCTGGTCTATGCTGTAGCGCTGGATATCCTCAAGGACAGCTCCCTTGCAGAGGACGCAGCGGCGGAGAGCTTTTTGAAGATTGCCCGGAGCTTCAAAAAAATTTCTTCTCTCGAATATCACAAACAGCAGAGATATATCGTCATAGTAAGCAGGAACACTGCCATTGAGCTGCTGCGGCAGGAAAAACGCGAGCAGGCTGACCCTGGGCTGGACGCTGAGCTCACCGTCAGTGATAAGGAACTGACGGCATTCCAGTATACGGAGCTTCGCGACTGCCTATCAAGGCTCACCGATGCCGAGGCAGATGTGGTGTATCTTATCTACGGGCTGGGCTTTGACCACAAGGAGACTGCCGCAGCCCTGGGCATTGAACGCGCCACTGTGCGCAAGCGTCTGCAATATGCAAGGGCGCATCTGAAAAAGCTGCTGAAGGAGGGAGAGAAATGACCGAACAGGAAATGCTTTGCCGCGCCGCCGAGGAGTCGCTTGGCGAAAGGTACGACAGCTATATCGCCTCATTAGATACCGACACCGAGCCGGAGCTCTCCGCTAATTATCAGCAGAAAATGGATAAGCTGATAAAGCGCCGTAGAAAGTCCTACTTTGCCCTTATCTCAACGGCAGGAAGGCGGGCAGCCTGCACCGCTGTGGCTGTCATCATTCTGATAGGTGCACCCTTGACGGCAGGGGCGGTCATCAAGCGTGCCTACGATTTCAAAATAGAGGAGACCGACAGTGCCAGAGAGCTCACCGTCAGCAGAACTGACTCCGCCTATCCTAAGATTATCAAGGACGAATACACTATTCCGGAGCTTGAGGAGAGCTGGGAGCTTCTGAGCGAACATTTCTCCTACCCGGAGGGGGAAAGCATTATGAGGGAGTACACCCGGGAGGGCGAGCTTTTCATTCTCGGGCAGTTTGTTATCGACCACTATGTGGTGGAGCTGGACGAAAACTTCTACGACTTTGAGACCCTCACCGACGGCGAGGACAGAGAGTATATCGTCCCCGTTCCGAAGGATTCGGCTACGGATGAAAAAGTCACGCTGCTTGTCTGGAACAACGGAGAATATGTTTTCCTCGTAAACAGCACATTGCCCAAAAATGAGGTGCTCAAACTGTGCAGAGAGCTGAAAATCAAAGAAAAGTGAATCGGCATATCACAGACGGGCGGATATAAGCGTCATATTGGGTGCGGGAAGATTTCCGCACCCTGTTTCTATGAAAGGAGATAAGATATGTTTATTCGTGTAACAGCCGCAGTTATGGCTGCGATGCTGCTGTGCTCCTGCAGCGCTGACAGATCCGCGCCGGAGGAGGACGAGCTCCGTTCACTGTCAAAGCTGCGGGCGGAGGGCTCCGCGCTTTCAGATGAGGTCAAGGCTCTGGAGCTTAAAAATATAAGACTGTCCGGAGACTTTGAGATAAGCATACCGCAGCAGCTGGGAGAATATGAGGTCGAGGTCATCTCCGACTTCAACGACTGCCGGCAGGCGATATATGACAGCCTGCTGCCGGAGGGAGCATATTCCGATGAAAAGGTCACCTTCAACGAGACCTATGTGCCCGTAGGACCTACCTTCTATGACCCGGAGACGGATATCCGTATTGATATGGGTGAGAACGGATTTTTCAGCTACAGCCGGGGCATCGGCGACAGCGGCTTTATTTACGATTATGACAGTGAGACCGGGCAAAGATACGAGCACACCTCCTGCTATGTAAAGGAGGCGCCGCCCGCTGCCGTCAAGGGGTATGAAACGGTGGCAGACTTAACAAAAAGGCTCTCGCAGGCGGCAGGAAAGGATATCAGCCTCACGCCCTTCCGCTCAGAAATTTTTGAGGGTCAGGGCTTTATCCGCACAGACCTGCGGGCAGAGTACAGGGGTGTGCCGATAAGCTGTATCCTTAATGCAAGAAACGGCGACACCGGTACGGACACAGGCTTAAGCGGTTTTATGTCCGGGTTTGCATATACCGACACCGAGGGCGGACTGATGCTGTTTGTAAATGAGCTGGTGCTAAAGGATAAAAGCACCCTGAGGGAATACGACAGCATCATCTCCCCGGCGGAGGCGCTGAAGAGGCTCAGCGAAAAGCTCTCCTCTTATGTAGAGCTCGAAGCCGTGGGTATGGAGCTTGTCTACCTTTGTGAGGGGACGCCCGAGACCGCTGCGGGAAGCACCGTAAGGCTCAGGCCCTACTGGGCGGTGTGGTTCGAGGTGGAGAACAGCGACACCGAGAAGTTCGGCCTTGTCAGCCCCGACGGCAGCGAGGTGCTGATGATAAACAATATGTAAACAGGAGGAAAAATGAAACGAATAATATCTGTGATTACACTGGCTGTGATGCTGCTGTGCTCCTGTGTGGCACAGGGAGGGGAGCCGTCGGAGGAGCCCGCTGATAACGCTTTTCCGGCTGAAAAGCTCAAAACGAGCGTCAGCGAACAGCTTGACGAGATAAGGTCAGCCGGGTACGACAATATCACCATAAGCGAGGACTTTGATCTTGTCGTTCCGGATCTTGACAAGCTGGGGGTCTACGATGTGGTCTATCCTAAGGACTATGACGAAGGGGCTCTCACGCTGCTTGAAAAATATATCCCCGGGTATGACCCGTCCAAGGTCATTTCAAATAAGCCGGAGGGCAGCGTCGGCAGCGCAAGATATGAGGACGACGAGAAGGCCTTTGCGCTCATCACCTCCATTGGCGGCTTTGTGTTCAGCGACAGAAGCAGCCTCAACAAGGTGTTCTACGGAACGGAAACCGACTTTTTGGAGACCGTTCCTGCTTGGGCTGACCCTGCAAGGGAGCTGGAACTGGGCGCCTCAAAGACCACGCTTGGCGAGGTCGTCAAAAGCAGCGAGGACGCGATATCCGGCTTTATCGGTGCTGCCGGAAGGAACTGCGGACTGGAGCCCTTTGCCTTTTCAACACAGCGCCTTGAGGACGGCAGTATTGCGGGGATAATGCACTGCCGGAGCATTTACAAGGGAGTGCCGGTATTTGATACTATGTCAGTCGGCAGTGAAGAATACAGCGAGCCGATAGCCTGCCCCGGACTATCGACGGTGACATTCACCGAGGGCAGCACTGTAGGACAGCTCTCAATTTTCTGCGACTATGAGGACTTCAAATGCGTCCGGGAGCTGGACAGCCTCATCTCTCCCGCCGAGGCGGTGAGGCTCATAAGCGAGAAGCTGGCGGAACGCATCTCCTTTGAGGCAGTGAGGGAGGAGCTGGTCTACTTTCCCACCTGCACCGAGAGCCTTGACGGTACCGAGCCCGGAGGCGGAAATAAACCCGGCGACGTCATCAGGCTCACCCCCTATTGGGTGCTTTACGACAGGCTTGACTGGTGGCACGAGGTTCTTGCAGCTGTGAACTGTGTAACCGGCGAGGTGGAGTATATCGTTAATGTGTGATTTCTTCGCTGTATACAAGGGCTGATACTGTAAACCAGAATATCGTTCAGCGCATTGCTTAAATCTATTGCTTTCTGATTGTGCATAAAGGAGAAAAGCTCTTTAAAATAAAAACGGCTATGAAAATCGGTGACGTTTAACTGTTATTTTTCGTCTATGTTTTCAAAAGCGGTTTTAAGGAGTGATAGCTATGAGGAAAAGCATAATGGCACTTGCACTTGCAGGACTGTTCCTGATATCCTGCGCTGAGACCCCGGAAAATGTAAAATCAAGAACTGACAGTACAGTAAACAATTCAAAAGCTACAGCTGATGATCAAGATGAGATAAAATCAGGCATAGTAATAGCCTGTGAGGCGGAGCCTGTTAATGATGACAGATTCTATATTTTGAGCAGCTCACTGCTTGCAGATGAGCCAGAGGGCAACATGAAGATGCTATGCGATGCTGTTAAAACAGTGTTTGGGATAGAGGTGGATCCTGATGACAGATCGGTGCGTGATCTCTGGACAGAATTCGATAACTCCGGCAATCCGATACAGCAGCATGAGCTGCCCGGAGCCTCGATAGCTTTAGATAATTGCTCCGCACAGTTTGACAATAACAGGGCGGGCTTTTTACTCGGCTGTGTTGATTTTGCTTTTCCGGAGCAGGTAAATGATATCGGCAGCTATGATTATGTCAGATATTCACCGGACAATGTTCCTTCAGAAAAACTTACTATGCTTGACGGCAAACAGCTTTCACCCGCCGATGCAGTCAGCCGCTCTGATGAGTATATCAAGGAGCTAAAGGAGCTCGGTATGTTTGACGAAAATGAGGAGCTTGTTCTCTCGGCAGTATATATCGCAGATACGGGATACGGAACAATGATGAACATCACCTATGACCGAGTGCATTACGGACTTCCCCTCGATGACGGCGGCTTTATAGCGTTCCCGGCAGTGCCTGAAGACGGTATTGAAGCCGAAAGTGCTATGCGTTCCAGCTGCCTGAGATTCTTTTGGGGAGAAGCAGAGCACCCTATGACAGTCGAGAATTTCTTTGATGCACGATTTGAAACAAAGCAGGAGATAACAGATATCCTGTCATTTGATGAAGCGTGCACAAAGCTTACAAGCAGTCTTGCAGAGAATATGGTTTTACGGTCAATGAAGCTGCACTGAAATACTGCTGCTATTACACCGAGGGGGATACCGAATTCACATATCATCCGATGTGGACGTTTGTCCTCAAGGAGCATCAGAACAATAAAAACTATCTGCAATACCCCCGCCCGCGGATAATGGGCTACGTCGATGCCGTAAACGGTGATGTATATTACAGCGATTACGAAATGCATATTATCGAAAAGGCAGGATAATTATGATATGAAAAAGAGGCATACCAGCTCAGGCTGATATGCCTCTTCTTTACAATTATGACCGTAAGCAGGAGATAATGTCAAATACAGGTTTTTGAGTGCTTGCCGGTGAAAATAAAAAATCATTGCTCGTCATAGAGGTACTGCTTAAGAGGCTGGGGAAGGCCGTTCTCCCACATTTGTGCCACCTGCTCCGGGGTGAGGGTGGCGTCCTCCATAAGCCAGTCCAGCATAAAATGCACAGTGCCGTAAACATATATCTTGATAAGGCCGTATATCTCGGAGGGGAGATGCTCGGTCATCAGCTTGCGGCGCACTTCCTTTGCAAGCACCTCGATGTTGTTTCTGGTGACATATCCCACAAAGGAGTCATGCCCGCTGGTGTGCTTGAGGGCATTGATGATATAGCTTCGGTTTTCATAGTAGTATTTAGCGCCGTCAAGGAGAGTGTCCCTCCACCCGTAGCCGTTCTTGTCTATTTTGGACATTACCTCGCTGACCCTGTGCGTGTGTATCCACACGATAAGGTCGTACTTATCCTTGAAATGATTGTAGAAAGTCGGCGCCGACATTCCGCAGTTGGAGGTTATATCGCTCACCCTTATCTTGTCGATGCGCTTAGCCTCGGCAAGCTCTAAAAAAGATTCGGCGAGTATATACTTTGTGGTCTTTCGTTTCATTGATGTCACCCCACTGTGGCTATTATACCACAAAAGGTGATGACAGTCAATGATAAGTTACCAGCGTACCTTCCAGCGCTCGGCCAGCTTTTCCGCCGGCTCGCTGACGAGTGGAGGCTTTTTGGTCTGTCTCTCGCTGTGACAAAGCTTGGCAAGGTGCTCTTCAAAAACGTCCTCCGCTACGGGAATATCCGCCCAGCTGTCAGTCCAAGAGGAAAGATAGGCGGCATTGGATATGGATAGGGAGTTCAGCCCCTCCTCGCCGGGAGCCAGCAGGGGAGCGCCGTCAAGGATATGGTCTGCGAAGTTGTTGAGTATCTCCGGGTGGCCGTCAGGCTCGGGAGCGGTGAATTCCTCGTAGTCGCTCTCCGGCCATACAAAGCCGTTCTTGCACTCAGCACAGGTGATGCGCTCGTCCTCCTTGAGGCGCCACCATTTGAGCTTGCCGTCCTCTAAGATCAGCTTGCCTTTGGTTCCTGATATCTCCAGCCTGTTGGAGCCGGGAGCCTCGCCGGTGGTGGTGATGAAGGTTGCCGTCGCGCCGTTTTCGTACTCGCCGTAAATGGTCACATCGTCCTCAACGCCGATGTCGTGATACTTGCCGATGGTGCAAAAGGCTCGGATGCGCTTGGGAAGGCCGAATATCCACTGCCAGAGGTCGAGGTTGTGGGGCGCCTGATTGAGCAGCACTCCGCCGCCCTCTCCGTTCCAGGTGGCGCGCCAGCTGCCGGAGTCGTAGTAAGCCTGGGTGCGGTACCAGTTGGTGACTATCCACACCAGCCGCTTGGTATCCCCCAACTGGCCGCTGTGAACTATCTCCCTTGCCCTTGCGTAAATAGGATTGGTGCGCTGGTTGAACATAATCCCAAAGCATCTGCCGGAGCGCTTTGCCGCCTTGTTCATCTCCCTCACCTGACGGGTGTAAACCCCCGCAGGCTTTTCGGTGAGAACGTGCAGCCCCTTCTCAAAGGCCTTTATCGCAATAGTCGGGTGGTCGTAGTGGGGAACGGCTATCAGAACGGCATCGACAAGACCGCTATCCATAAGGGCGTCGGCGTTGTCAAAGGCCGCCGCGGAGGGGAGCCTTTCGCTGGCTCTTTTCAGCTTGTCGGGGTCGATGTCGGCGAAGGCTGTGACCTCAATTCGTGGGCATTCGCCGTTAAGGATATAGCCTAAATGTCCGCTGCCCATATTTCCCATTCCGATAATTCCAAGTCTGAGCTTATCCATTCTTATTCCCTCCTATGATGTCCTTGAGCGCATTTACCGCCGCCGAAAAAGCAGAGCGTGAGTCGGGGTAGGTAAAGCGCATTTTGGTCTTTTGCTCCGCTTCGAGCTTGAAGAGCCCCTCGAATACTGAGAGGTGAGGCTCAACTGTCAGCACCTCGCCCTTATACTGTGAGAGCAGCCAGGGCAGCTCGCCTGCGCCCTTTCCCGCAGGCACCACCGAGCCGTCCGGCAGAGCGTCCTTGATGTGCATATACTCCACATAGGGCGAAAGCAGCTCCCAGGCCTCGCGGGTGTCCTGTCCGCACTGGATAAAGTTTGCCGGGTCGAAGATGGCTTTCAGCTCCGGCAGGGCCTTGTGAATTTTGAGACACTTCGCCGCCTTGTCGCCGTAGATGCCCTTCTCGTTCTCGTGACAGAGAACGATGCCTGTTCCCTTTGCTGCTTCTATAAATGCGTTCAGCCGCTCCAGCACCGGGCCGATATCCGATGTGCCGTAAAAGCTGAACAGGCGTATGTGCTTTGTACCAAGAATGTCCGCTAGCTCTAGGCTGTGCTTGAAGCTGTCAAGGTGGGGAGCGAAATCATCTCCGATGCCAATCTTTCCGAAGGGGGAGCCCAGCGACCATACCCCAAGCCCCGCGTCGTCGAGACGGCGGCGAATCTCCCGGGCCTTCTCGTTTGATATCTTATCTATGTTCTGCCCGTCAACGCCTCTTATTTCTAAAAGCTCCACGCCGTTTTCCTGCATAGCGGCTATCTGACCGGTCAGGTCGTTTGCCGCTTCGTCTGCGAATGCTGCAAGTCTGAAACTCATAGTGACTACCTCCAAGCTGTTTTGTTGAGATAATAATAGCATAGAATGATTTGCATTACAATTGCAAAAATCATCAATATATATTGCAATTTCGCGCATAATGTGCTATGATGATAACAAGGGAGGCGAGAGTATGGACTTTCTCAGAGAAATTGACCGGGACGGCTTGTATATCCGTCACGCCATAGACGAGGCGCCTGACAACAGGGGCGTTGATTTTCACATTCACGATAGGTGCGAGGTATTCTGTTTCATCTCGGGGAATGCAGAGTATCTGGTGGAGGGCTCTGTTTATCCGCTACAGCGGGGAAGCTTGCTGATAATGCGCCCCGGGGAGGCACACTGCATCCGCTTTTTGAGTGCGGAGAGGTATGAGCGCTACGCGGTGAATTTCCCTCTTTCGCTGTTCGACGGCTTCGACCCGGAGCGCAGGCTTCTGCGCCCGTATACAGAGCGTCCGCTGGGAAGGCAAAACCTTTACTTCCTGCCGGAGCTTGAAGGCACTTTGCGGGAGCTGGCATATTTCGACGGCGACAGCTACGGCAGAACGCTCCTGTTCATCACAAGGCTTTCGAGCCTTATGGAAAGGCTGGGAGAACAGACCGGGCATAAGCCCTCCGCAGAGCTGACACTATCAGAATACATAGTCAGATACGTCAACGATATGCTTTGCAGGGATATAACAGTGGAGCTGCTGGCGGAGCATTTCTTTCTCAGCACCTCACAGTTCTCCCGACTGTTTAAGGCGGCTACAGGCGCCTCCCCTTGGGCTTACATCACCGCCAAGCGGCTGGTAAGGGCAAGGGAGCTGCTGCAAGGCGGGGAGAGTGCCAAAAGAGCCGCAGAGAAATGCGGCTTCAAGGATTATTCTGTGTTTTACAAGGCATATGTTAAGCGCTTCGGTGAGAAACCCAGTGGCAGATGAGGTGATGTATTCAAAAAGTGCGGAGGCTTAAAATGTTCGGAACGTCCTTAAGATACAAATAAAAACCCCACGGAAATCAATTTTTGAATTATTAAGACATATTTCTGCGGAAAAGGGTATTCCCCCCCTGCGGCAGGGGGAATACCCTTTTCAGAGCCCCCAAATTGCCGCGCAGCGGCAATTTTGTACAAATATTCTATGAAAATTGATTTCCCTAATAAAATTCCCTGTAAGCTTGACTTTTCTCAGAATATGTGCTATACTGTCAAATTGGGGTTAGCATTAGCTAACATATATTTACAGGGGTGAGTAAAATGAGCAATACAGCAGTAGAATTTAAAGATGTAGTCAAGACCTACGGTAAGGGCGAGGGCTTGCAGGTGGCTGTAGACCACGTCAGCTTCACTATCGACAAGGGCGAGTTCGTGGTGATACTCGGGCGCTCGGGAGCAGGTAAATCCACAGTGCTGAATATGCTGGGAGGAATGGACGTTCCCACTGAGGGCAAGGTCATCGTGGACGGCAACGACATCTCCGCCTACAGCGACAAGCAGCTTTCCCACTACCGCGCCGATACCATCGGCTTTATATTCCAGTTCTATAATCTTCTTCCGGGGTTGACGGCCTATGAGAACGTAGCGCTGGTGCGCGACATCAAAAAGGACGCCCTCGACCCGGACGAGATGCTTGACCGGGTAGGGCTTTCCGACCAGAAGAAAAAGTTCCCCTCGCAGATGTCCGGCGGTCAGCAGCAGAGGGTGTCAATTGCCAGAGCGCTGGCTAAAAATCCCAAGATAATCTTAGGCGACGAGCCCACCGGAGCGCTGGATTCCGAGACCGGCAAGCTGGTCATCGAGATGCTCCAGAAGCTCTCCACTGAGGAGGGCAATACTGTTATCCTAGTTACACATAACGCCGACATCGCCAAGTGCGCCAACAAGGTGATACATATGCGCAACGGCAAGATAAGCTCCGTCAGGACCAACGAAAAGCCCCTCTCGGTCAGCGAGATCGAATGGTAAGGCGGTGGGCAGATGCTTAACAGAAAAATGCTGCGGGATATCAGAAGCAATCTCGCACAGTTCTTTTCCATTTTCCTGCTGTCGCTGGTGGCGATGTGGTGCTACACCGGCTTTCAGGCGAATGTCATCGGCGGCGGAAAGGCAAGGGAGCAGTTCAATAAGGACACCAATTTCTCCGACGGCTGGCTCTTCGGGGCGGGCTTTGACAGCGAAAGTGCTGCAAAGCTCTCCGGTGTCGACGGAATAGAGGACGTCCAGCTGAGGACTGAGGTACTGGGCAAGGCGGACGAGAGCTTCAACACCGCCGAGGTATACTGCTACTTCCAGACTGATAATACCGTCACCAAGCCCTACACGATGGAGGGCGCAGACTACGACCCCACAGATACCGAGGGCGTGTGGCTGTTCTACCGCTTCGCCAAGGCGTGGAACCTGAAAATAGGCGACAGCTTCACCGTTCACGTTCTGGGGCAGGATATCGAAAAGACTATCAGGGGCTTTGTGGCGACACCGGAATATGAGTTCGCCTGCGCCTCCACAGATACCGATACAGACTTCCACAACATCGGCTTTGCATATCTTTCGATGAACGTGTTGCCGGAGGAGCTGCGGGTATATAACGAGATGGTATTCACCTGCAAGGGCGACCCCCTCAAGCTGGAGGAGGATATCTCCAAGGCACTGGACGGCGGCTATGCCTACCTTGCAGACCGCAAGAGCATCGACGGCTACAACCGCCTCACCGATGAGCTTGCCCAGCACGACAGCTTTTCTTATGTGTTCTCCTTTGTGTTCGTAGCGATAGCGCTGCTCGTCATCACCACCACTATGAAGAGAATGGTAGCCCAGCAGCGCACCCAGATAGGCACCCTCAACGCGCTGGGAATGCGCAACGGCAAGATAATCCGCCACTACGTCAGCTTTAGCCTTGTGCTTTCGGCGCTGGGCTGCATCGCGGGAATTATCCTCGGCATTTTCACTCTTGGCAAGATAATGGTGGATATGTTCGGCGGGGAGTTCTACTCCGTCCCGAACTGGAAGGCAGGGTATGACCTTAAGAGCGTTATTCTGGCAGCGGTGATAGTGCTCATATGCTCCGGAGCTGCCTTTATCAGCTGCCGCAGGATACTGAAAATACATCCCTCCGAGGCTCTGCGCCCGGCGGTCACCGTTTCCGCCGACCCCTGCATTTTCGAGAAGCTCCCCTTCTGGAACAAGCTGGGCTTCAACACTCGCTACAACCTCAGGGACGTTTCCCGCTCAAAGCTGCGGGCAGTTATGGGCGTGTTCGGCACTATGATGGGTATGATAGTAATGCTGCTGGGTCTCGGCGCATACGATACGGTGGATTACGTCAAGGAGTGGTACTTCTCCGACATACAGAATTACTCCTATCAGGTGCTGTTCAAGGACAATGCCACCCTTGAGCAGGCAGAGGACCTAAGAGCACAGATAGACGGCGAGCTCATCTCGATGCAGCCCATATCCATCGCTGCCAGCTCACGTCCCACCTCTGACGAGATAATCAGCTGCAAGCTGGCAGTGTCTGAGGGGAAGGGGCTTTACCGCGTCTCTGACCGGGAGCTGGACGTAGTTCCCATAGAGAAGGGCACCGTTGCCCTGACGATGAAACAGGCCGACAAGCTGGCGCTCAAAAAGGGCGACAAGGTCTACTGGAAGACCGCCGACGGCAGCAGCTGGAACGAAAGCACCGTAGGGCTCATCTCACGACACCCCTCCGTTACCGGCATCACGATGCTGCGGGAGGACTACGAAGCGCTGGGGCTGGAGTTCAGGCCGGTAATGATGGTATCAAAAAACGACTGCACCTTCGTCAAGGGCGACGAGTGCGTTTCCGCCGTTCACAGTATGACAGACCTTCGCGCATCTTTCGACAAGAGTATGGAGGTAATGGACCTGTTGGTGTACTTTATGGTGCTGTTCGCAGTGATACTGATTGTGGTGGTGCTTTACAACTCCGGCAACCTCAGCTTCAACGAGCGTGAAAAGGAGCTGGCGACTTTAAAGGTAATGGGCTTTACTAGCTCGCAGATACGCAGGCTCATCTCCACACAGAATCTTTGGCTCTCGATTATCGGAGTTCTCTGCGGAATGCCCTTCGGCAAGATGGCATTGCAGGCGATGATGGACTCCAACGGCGACTCCATCGACTGGCCCTGCGCTATGAGCCTAAGCTCCTACCTGCTGGCCGCGGCCTTCGTAATGGGCGTGTCAATACTGGTAGGCTTCCTCTTTTCGCGCCGCATAAAGCACATTGATATGGTAGGCGTGCTGAAGGGAATGGAGTAATACATCTGCTGAAAAACTTAAAGACGCTGGCCTGCGCCGGCGTCTTTTTTATGCCCGAAGATGGAAAGGCAGTATAATCATCAGCAGATTACCCAAAACATCAGTTCCGGGATTGTGCATAACGGAGAATTTATCAGTAAAAGCAGAAATTTTTTGCGTAAACCCGGATTTTTGTCGTATATGTTTTCAGGAGGGATAGCTATGAGAAAAAATATACTTACACTTACCCTTGCCGCATTGATGCTGTCAGCCTGCGCCGACGTCCCCGACACCGTCAGGGAGCGTGCGGAGAACAGCTCCGTTACCGACAGCCTTGAAAGCAAGGCTGACTCTGATCTTGTATATGATACGGTGGAGAACGCGACGAAGAATGCGGCAAACGTGCTGGGGAACAAATATCAGAATATAGTCCTTTCTGAGGACATGCTGCTTGATGTGGCTCCGGCAGAAAAGGCTTACATCATTAAGGGCAGCGGCTTTGCAGACGAGGGAGCAGCCGACCTTGATAAAATGCTCGAGGATTTTACCCTTATGTTCGCGGGCGAAAAGCCGCAGTATGTTGTCCCATATGGAATAAGGAGCTATGAGGTCGATGCGGCGCCGTATCTATCACAGGGGCTGGACCCCTCGGACTTCGGGGTGAATTATGAGGGCTATCAAGATCAGCAGCCGATGTTGCCCGACGGCTGCGGCTATTCCGCCTACGGCATTGACAAGTATTCGGTCAACATCACCTCCGGCGGAGATATTACAGCTTACTATACTGACGAGTGGAGAATAAAGGGCTCAAATTTTTTCCCCTACATCAGGTCTTACGACCTTCTGAAGGACGACATTGAGGGGGTATCCTACAGTGTTGCGGGGGAGGACTATCCTCTGACCGAAGCGCTGGAATTTGCCGACAGCTATGTTAAAAACGAGCTTGCTCCTTTCCTTGAAAACTATGACGGAGCGAGAGCCGTAAAGGTCTATATAGGCGACGGCAGCGGCAACGGTGAGGAGGTCACCGACCCGGGAAATCATTACTATTATTTTGTGTACGAGCAGACAGTGGGGAATATCCCGTTCTCGCGGTACGGTTTCGCTCAGAAACCGGAGTATATGGCCAAGGAGTATCTTCATATAGGCATCTTTGCTCCGGGAAAGGTGGAGCAGCTTGGCAAGTGCGATTTCTTTGTATCGGAGAAAAATGAGCAGGACAAGCTGATAACCTTGGAGTCCGCCCTTGCTCACGCTGAAAAGCTGCTGGCTCCCTTTGAGGTGTACAAGCCGGTACGGATATCGCTGGAATACAGCGATCATATGATCACTCAGACGGACGGCAGCGATGTCAGCTATGAATTCCACCCTATGTGGGTGCTGACGCTCAGCGATACTGATATGAACAAAATCGACGTAACCTTTGAACAGCGCCGGGCGATCTTTATCGATGCCGTCACCGGAGATGTTATGCTCTGGGACGACGGGCAGGGACGTTTTCTGTTCGGTGGGGAAGCCTGAAATGGGAGGGCAGCTGTTATAAGATAAGCTAGGACGCTCCGGGACGGAGAAAAAATGTTTGCATTTTAATATTATATATGTTATAATTAAAAAAGCATAACTCTTTTACCGTTAGGAGGATAAACGTGGCAGACCGCAGGACCCGCATCGCATTGCTTGTCGGACAGGCCGACGAGGCATACCAGAGCAGCTTTATCTCAGGATTTCTGAAAAAGGCCTTCGGCTTTGATATGGACGTCTGTATCTTTTCGATGTACAGAAAATATCAGGACACCGTCGAGCGTGAGCGCGGCGAGGCTAATATATTTACATTGGTGGAGCCCTCTGCCTTTGACGGAGTGGTGATTCTTGAGGATACTATCCAGACCGCCGGCGAGGCGCAGCGCCTTGAGGAGCGTCTCCACGAGAGCTTTGAGGGCAAGCCTGTGCTGGTCATCGAGAAGGACAGCCCCTACTTCCCCAGCGTATTCACCGACGGCTACAGCGCAGTGGTGGAGCTGGTGGACCACCTCATCGAGGTACACGGCTTTACGGATATCGCCTTCCTGACAGGTAAACGCTGGCACAAGCACTCCCAGCAGCGCTTGCAGGCCTACCGGGACTCAATGGCGGCTCACGGGCTGACCGTCCCGGAGGACAGGGTCATCTACGGAGACTTCTGGTATCAGAGCGGTGAGCTCTGCGCCGAGCAGCTGCTGGCAAAGGGCAAGCTGCCTCAGGCAGTGGTCTGCGCCAACGACCCTATGGCTATAGGTCTCTGCAAGGGGCTGACACAGCGGGGCTGCCGCATCCCGGAGGACATCGCAGTTCTGAGCTATGACTCCTCCTTCGAGGGGCAGACGGCGCCCAAGTCCATAACCTCATCAATGATACCCGCCGAGGAGGTGGGAGAGTATTCGGCGCAGTACATTTTCGATAAGCTCGCCGGCAGGGAGACCCCTCCCTTCGATGTCAAGTCAAAGCTGGTCATAGGCGAGAGCTGCGGCTGCAGGGAGACCACTATCCCCGAGTTTACCCTTAAGCGTGACCGCTGGGACACCGAGATCTCTGAGGAGGGCTACGATTCCGTCAACAATACTATGGTGGAGAACCTGATGGCTCAGACCTCTCTGAATGAGTATCTGGGCACCATCTATTCCTATGCCTATCAGATTAGAGGGGCTAAGAGCTTTCACCTTTGCCTTTCGGCTCCGTGGAAGAATATGGAGCACGATTTCAGGCTGCACATCAAGAGCGACGGCTACCCTGCCAAGATGATCTATGCCGTCAGGTACAACTGGGACCGCAAGGACGGCCACGTAGGGCTCTACAACACCTTTGAGCGCAGCGCTCTGCTGCCGGAGCTTTCCGAGAAGAGGGACGCTCCCGCGGCCTACTTCTTCACGCCTGTATTCTGTGAGGACCAGTGCTTTGGCTATGCTGTGGTCTCCTACGGAAATGAGGCAAGGAGCTACGATGCCAACTACCGCCGCTGGATAGGGCTGGTATCCCGAGCCTTTGAAAATCTCAGGCGCTATCTGGTGATGCAGAACGTCACCGAGCAGCTGGAGAAGATACAGAGCAACAAATTCGCCGACCTGCGTGTGCTTTACGACAGCCTCTCCGACGGGGAGAAGCACGACTACGACCTGGTGGAGAAGGTGCTGGAGGATAACCTGTTCTCCTACCGCTTCCAGCCTATTGTCAACACCACCGACGGCGGTATCTACTCCTACGAGGCGCTGATGCGCTCCAATACCGAAAAGTATCTGCCTCCGCTGCTGATAATCAAGTATGCCGATATGCAGGGGCGCCTTGCTGACGTTGAAAAGGCCACCTTCTTAAATGTCCTCAAAGCAGTGGCTGAGAACAGGGACAGGCTGAACGGCAGAAAGGTATTCATCAACAGCATACCCGGAGTTCGGGTAACCGACAGAGATTTCGATACTCTGGAGAGCTATTTTGAAGAGCTCTCCGACAGCGTGGTGGTGGAGCTTACCGAAGAGGCGGAGCTCAACGACAAGGATCTGGACCGTCTCAAGGGCTTCTTCGAGAGGCTGGGCATAGAGACCGCCATCGACGACTACGGCACCGGCTATTCAAACGTCAATAACCTGCTGAGGTATATGCCCAACTACGTCAAGATAGACCGCGCACTTCTGAGCGAGATACAGGATAAGCCCCAGAAGCAGCACTTTGTCCGGGAGGTAATAGACTTCTGCCACGACAACGGCATCAAGGCTCTGGCGGAGGGAGTTGAGACGGTGGACGAGCTGCGGGAGGTCATCTATATGGGAGCTGACCTTATCCAAGGCTACTACACCGGCACCCCCAAGGACACCTTCATAAGTGAGATAGATGAGCGAGTAAGAAAAGAAATCAGGCAGTTCCACCGCGAGAAGGTGGAGGGCACTGCCAACCAGATATACATCGCCGGAAAGACCAACCGAGTATCGCTGTCCTCACTGGCAAGGTCAGGCTGCACCGAGATCGTCGTGGGGCAGGGGACTATGGTTTACAAGGATATCGCCGTTATCGGCACTCCCGGCCTGAAAACGGATATACATATCAGGGTGGAGGCCGGCTACTCCGGCAGGATAACTCTGGAGGATGCTTACCTCTCCAACGTCAAGAACCGTCCCTGCATAGAGCTTGAAAAGGACGCTGAGGTGACGCTGGTGATTGTGGGCGAAAATATACTGCACAACACCGGCATCTACGTCCCCGAAACGGCCTCGCTCACTGTGGAGGGCGGCGGCAGCATCAGATTACAGCTGAACTCTCCCGAATATTACGGTATCGGCGCTCCCGCCGGGGAGAAGCACGGGCAGCTGTTCTTCGAGCCCACCGGCTCGGTGGAGATACTGGGCCGCGGCACCAATGGCGTCTGCATAGGCTCCGGGCTGGGCGGCGAGATAAAGATAGCCAGCGGGCTTTATGTGCTGGAGGCCAACGGCAACAAGGGCGTGTGCATCGGCTCTCTTGAGGGGGAGACGAAGGCGGAGCTTCGCAGCTGCAACATCTCGCTGGAATTTGCCGCCACCGACGGTGTCGGAGTGGGGTCTGTCTCCGGCAATGCGGAGGTGCTCATAGCCAATTGCGCGTTTAAGCTCTACGGCGACGGCAGCAGCAATGCGGGTATAGGCACCCTCTACGGGCAGAGCACCGTCACTAAGGTAATAGAGTCCAGCCTGATGATAAGTCTGAGCGCTGTGCGGCTCACAGGCATAGGCGCCCTCACCGGAAGGACAGAGCTGGAGCTCACCGGTTCGGTGCTGAAAATAGAGAACTCCGGCGACCAGGCGCTGGCAGTGGGCGGTTACAACGACAAGCAGAGCATCTCCTTCATCAATAGTGACGTCAAGTGGACGGTCCACAACAAGATAGGCTCCGACATCTTCTCGGAGGAGGGGCTTAGCTTTACCGGCAGCCGCAACAGATTTACTCTCAACAGCATTGAAGTAACTCATAGCTAAAACTATCCATCAAATATAAAACGACCTCCGGACAGGCAGCCCGGAGGTCGTTTTATATGTATTATTACCAATCCCAGTAGTATCTTCCGTCGGAGATTGTTATCTCGCCGTCAAAGGCATCGTTGAAGGCATCAGCCAGCTTATCAATGTCAATGGTCTCTTCCGGGTAGTCGGGGTAGTCATCGTCATCAATTTCAGTGATGTCGGTGATTTCAATGGCAAGTGTGGCCTCGGTGTAGTCATCGTTGAACAGCGGCTCACCGGCGGTTATGCTGTAGCGGTCACTTTCTATGGCATAGTATATGTCGGAGAGCTCAGAGATAGTAGAGTAAAGCTCTGTGCTGTCTTCATTCTTAAGGGTAACATAGAGCACATTCTCGCCCTTGTCAAGAGTATCCTTAAGCATTTTTGGCAGAGCATAGATATCGTCGCAGTCTACGGCGTGCATTACCATATAGTTGTACTTGGTGGAGGTACACTCGTGGAAGTCCTCTATGTTCCAGGGGTAGCTCATCTCCATCTTCAAAGCGTCGGTGACGTTGAAGTTGCTGTAGAGAGGGTGCTTGTCGCCGTTGTCGAAGGTCAGGTCAACATGGTACCAGTCGCCGTCGATCTTTACGATATTCCAGGCGTGCTCGCCCTCCTCAGTGGAGTGGATTATCTCGCAGTCGATGCCCAGAACGTCCATAAACAGCTTAAAGGTGGTGGCATTACCCACGCAGATGGTCTGACCGGTGGTGAAAAAGCCATAGGGTGTGTGGGACCAGTCCTCCTCGTCGTCAAGGTCGATGGGGTTCAGGTTTTCATAGCTGTAGCGGGTGGCGTCGAACATATAATTGTAGACCGCCAGCTCCTTTTCGTAGTCGGTCATACCGTCCTCGATGATCTCGTCTACAGCCTTCACAAGGCAGTCGTATATGTACTTGTCCTTGCTGTCGG
The DNA here is from genome assembly GCA_017471405.1 of Ruminococcus sp. Taxonomy (GTDB): domain Bacteria; phylum Bacillota; class Clostridia; order Oscillospirales; family Ruminococcaceae; genus FB2012. The sequence goes on along the minus strand of JAFUTK010000056.1, from coordinate 75,292 downwards.
TAAGACCGGAGGGGTCCTTCTTCTTGTAGGCCTCCACCACGGCGGTGTCGTCATACACCTCGTGGATATCCTCATCAAAGTCGAAATTGCCGTTCTCTTCAAGATCGTCAAGGCGGTTGGAGAGCTCCTTGATCTTGTCGGTCAGGCTCTTGATAAGCTCGGAGCCGTCACCGGAGCTTTCATTGCTGTCGGAGCTTGCCTTTTCCTCATTGGTCTTGGCGGTGGTTGTGGTAGTGGTCTCCTTCTCCTTTTCACTTTCGGAGCTGCTGTCGCTGTTAGCGCAGGCTGTGCAGGAAAGCATCATAAGTGCCGCCGCAGCCGCGCAGATGCGCTTAGTTACGTTTGTTTTCATTTTTTGTTCTCCTTTTCTGTTATCTCAGTCAGCCGATTGCAAAATTACCCCTAAACACGAGACGGGTTCATTTTTGCAATTCGGTTTTCTCCGCTTTCAGTAAGCCCTCGCCGCCTGCGGCGGCTCGGGAAGGTGCGGAGAAAGGTATTCTCCCCCTGCGGGGGGAGATACCGTTTTTCCGCTTGGATTTACAGCCGTCTGTACTATCCCAGTATTTCTCTTACTGTTTTTTCGATGGCGTCCGCGTCATCAGAGATGATGAGCACCGCTGCGTCCCCGACGGTAAAGACCTTGCCGGCCTCTATCTTCGGCAGCTCCTCCGGGACGTAGCCGTTGAAGTCGCCGTAACGGATCTCCTTGCGGGCCTCCAGCATTTTAGTCTGTCCCTGGGCGTTGCCGTCGGCAGGGTAGACCACCGATACCTCATCTGCGATGCCGCCGCCGTTGCTGAAGATTATCATTCCGTCCTTAAGGTCAGTAGCTTCGCAGGCAAAGAGCTTTTTGCAGTTCTTTTCAAACACCGCGCTGCCGTAGAGCGCCGAGCCGGTGAATACCTCCGGATAGTCGGCAGCCAGCTTCTCCGCCAGTGCGGGCAGCTTGCTTTCTACGGTCTGTTCCACTTCGGAGGAGGTGTCCTCGGAGAGGCTGTCTGTCTCCTTGGGAGTGGTCTGTGTCACGCTCTCGGAGGGCTTGCTCTCCTCTTTTTCGGAGGAGCTTTCCCCGCTTCCGCATCCGGCAAGAGCCAGCGTCAGGCAGAGAGCTACAAGTATTGCTGTCAGTTTTTTCATAATGTTGTCCTCTCATTTGTATTTTATCATTTATAAGGATATTATACCATCACGTGCCTATAAATTCAATAGTAATAAATGCTAAAGATGCCCCTTGTATGATAGTTAGTTTCCGCAAAGGTTGACAAAAAACATAACCAGACCCAAGCAGCATTTCATTCTGTTCCTTTTTCTGCCCTCGCCGCCGGCGGCGGCTCGGGACTTGCGGAAAAAGTATCTCCCTCGCCTGACGGCGGGGGAATACTTTTTCCGCCTGATAATCGGCAGCATAGACGAATATACAAAACATAATGCCCGCCTGTGCATATTCCGGACAGGCGAGCATATTATTTACTGACACTTTTATTTTGAAGGGAGCATTGCTATGAAGCTGAAACAGAAGCTTATGACATACCTCTGCGCGGGGGCAGTCCTCGCCACAGGAGTGATAGGAGGACACTTAGCCGAAAACGCCGTTAAAAAGGGAGCAGAGAGCGTCGCCGCTTCCGCCTCTGCTGTGGTGGAGCGTCCCACCGTCGTGCTGGATGCCGGTCACGGAGGCGCCGATGGGGGCTGTGTCTCGGTGGACGGCGTCCCGGAAAAGGGCATAAACCTCTCCATTATGCTTACCACCCGGGATATCCTCTCGCTGCTGGGGTATAACGTGGTCTGCACCAGAGAGACCGACGTTTCTATCCACGATGCGGGCATCGAGGGATTGCGCCGGCAGAAAATATCCGATATGGACAACCGCCTTGCGGTCATCAACGGCAGTGGGGCGCTGCTGGCGGTGTCGATACATCAGAACCAGTTCACCGACCCCCAGTATCACGGCGCGCAGATGTTCTACCGCGCTGACAGCGACGAAAGCCTCCGTCTGGCTGAAACCTTAAAGGAGCGTTTCCGCAACCACCTCCAGCCGGAGAACGAGAGGGAGACCAAGCCGGTGGGCGATGAGCTGTTTCTTATCCACAATGCACAGTGTCCCGCTGTGATGGCGGAGTGCGGCTTTCTCTCCAACCCGGAGGAGGCGGCTAAGCTGGAATCTATGTCCTATCAGCGGGAGGTGGGCTTCGTCATCGCTGATGGTATATTAAAATTCCTGACGGAGCAGTGAGTCCTCACAGCCTTTGCCTTCCCAGCCCCTCGATGAAGTCCTTAACGGCACGCTCTGCCTGTTCAACCTCTGCCTTGAACTCGCTGGCGGAGACCCTCAGCGCGCCGTCTCCCATTATGATGACCTGCTCCAGCCCGTCGGAGGTGGCTACCCGAACGCGGTGTCCCTTTGAGAGGTCGTGAGCGGTCTTTTCGATGTAGCTGTCGGCGGTCTCCGCCTCCTTGGTGTAGACCACGCTGATGCCGCTGATGTTCTCAACACTTCGCTCCCGCTCCTTAACGCGGTAGGCATCGAACACCAGTATAAGCTCACACTGCTTAAATCCGCGGTAGCTGCATAGGCGGTTGATTAGCTCGTTGCGGGCAAGGTCTAGGCTCTTGTCCGCAAGGCGTTTGAGCTCCTCCCAGGCGAAGATGATGTTGTAGCCGTCCACCAGCAGATATTCCGGCCCCTTGGGCAGGGGTACCGGCTTCTGTTTCTGTCTTGGCGGCTCCTTGGGAGTGTGGAGAGCGTCCCGCCTTTTGCGGTCGATGGTGCCGTAGGTGCGCTCGAAGATAGCCATAAGCTCTTCGTCCTCGGCGGCGCGGCGCACAAAGCTGTCAGCCCGGGATTTAAGCTCCAACGCCTGCTGCTCGCTTCTTTTTCTTGCTTCGGGACCCACGTGCATAAGGGCGTTGGCCTCGTTCCAGGGGACGGTGTGCCCCACCCCGTGGGAGCAGAACACAGAATCCGCCGTATTTGCAATATCATTATCAGGGTCGTAGCCGCTTTCGGCTGCGGCCTTTTCCTGTTCGGTGCAGATGCCGTAGCCCGCAGCCTCGCAGTAAAGCCTGCCCTCGCCCTTGGTGTAGCCCGCCACATCGGTGTGATAGTATCTCAGCTTAGAGACCGGCGCTCTGCCGGTGATGACGGTGAGGCTCTCCTGCGTTTCGGGAGGGTCTATCTCCGCGCCGAGGCGTTCAAGGTCGGTCAGAGCCCTGCCGGTGGCGGAGGCCGGTATCTCCAGCCGGAAGCTGTAATAGGGCTCCAGCAGCACGCTTTTGGCATATCTAAGCCCCTGCCTTACGGCGCGGTATGTAGCCTGCCGGAAATCTCCGCCCTCGGTGTGCTTTAGATGTGCCTTGCCGGCGGTCAGGGTTATCCTCATATCTGTGATAGGTGAGCCTGTCAGCACGCCCTTGTGTACCCGCTCCCGCAGATGGGTGAGGATAAGCCTCTGCCAGTTGCGGGAGAGGGTGTCCTCTCTGCATTCGCTGTCAAATTCCAGTCCGCTGCCCAGTGGCAGGGGCTCCAAACGCAGGTGCACCTCAGCATAGTGGCGCAGGGGCTCGAAATGCCCTGCACCCTCCACAGGCTCGGCTATGGTCTCCCAGTAGGCTATCCTGCCCTCACCGAATCGGGCATCTACTCCGAAGCGCTCGGAGAGTATCCGGGAGAGGACTTCAAGCTGCACCTCTCCCATAAGAGAGGCAGTTATCTCGCCGGTCTGCTCGTTAAAGCCTACGGTCAGGGTGGGGTCCTCGGCCTCTAGGGTGCGCATTATACCCAACATTCTGTGGGTGTCCACCCCCTCCGGCGGCAAGACGCTGTAGTTAAGCACCGGCGTAAGCGAGGGAGCCTGCGCGCTTTCCTCATCTCCCAGACCCTGTCCCGCAGGGCAGGCGGAAAGCCCCAGCACCGCGCAGACCTCTCCCTGAGAGACAGTCTCGGTGCTACGGAATTTTTCTCCGTTGTATATACGTATGCGGCTGACCTTCTCAGTAAGCTCCTCGCCGTTTTGAGAGGTGTAGGCAACGGCGTCCCTTACAGAGAGGCTCCCGCCGGTGATGCGCATATGAGTTAGCCTCGCACCTGATTCCTCGGTGGTTATCTTGAATACTCTGGCGCCGAAGCTCTCCCGGGGCTCCGGTACGGTGATAAATTTATCCAGCAGGGAGAGTAGCCGCTCCACGCCCTCGGACTTAAGCGCTGAGCCGGAAAGGCAGGGCACCACCCGGCGCTCCGATATTGCCTCCTTTATCAGTTCATCGGAGATGTCTCCGGTGTCCAGCAGCTGCTCAAGCATCGGCTCGCTGCAAAGGGAAAGGCTTTCCAGCAGCTCCTCCCTGGGGCGGGAGAAATCAACGCAGCAGGGGCCTAGCTTCGCTTCAATGTCCCGCATAGCGGTGGATTTATCCGCTCCGGGCATATCCGTCTTGTTTATGAAGATGAAGGTGGGGACGCCGTAGCGCTCCAAAAGCCTCCACAGTGTTCGGGTATGGCTCTGCACCCCGCTGACGCCGCTTACCACCAGCACTGCCGCATCTATGACCGAGAGCACCCGCTCCGTCTCACCGGAGAAGTCAACGTGCCCGGGAGTATCCAGCAGGGTAAAGGCAGTGTCGCCGTACTCAAAGAGCGCCTGCTTGGAGAATATGGTTATCCCTCTGTCCCGCTCGATGGCGTCAGTATCAAGGAATGTGTTTTTGTGGTCTACACGCCCCAGCCTTCTGATGGCTCCGCAGGTGAAGAGCATCGCCTCGGAAAGGGTGGTCTTGCCCGAGTCAACGTGAGCGAGTATGCCGATGACAGCCTTTTTCATAGCGCCCTCCCATATTTTTCTTGCTGTGATAATGATAACATATTCTGCGGAAGATTTCAAGCCGACAGGGAGGACAGATAATACAAATAATGTCATCAGGTGTACTATTTCAATAAAAATTCACAATTATGTGCGCTCTGTTTTAATGATATGCTAAAATTAAAAAAATTTCTATTTGCTATTGCAATTTGCCGAAATATGTGTTATATTTATATACAGATAACTATATATTGTGTAAAACAATGCCAAAATGCCCACAGGCTGAGGCAGGAAACCGGAAAGGAATGGAATGTATGAACACCAAGAAATGTCCTTATTGCCATGAAGAAATCTCGGAGGATGCTATCCTCTGCAAATATTGCCACAACCTTCTCACCGAGGACGATGAGGAGGAAACAGCAGAGTATACTCCCGAAAACGATAACGACGAGCGCACCAGAATCTTCTCCTCTGCGGAGGCTGTGAAGAGCAGCAATCAGCAGCAGAGCCAGAGCTATGACGATTACGATGATGACGAATATGACGATGACGATGACTACGATGATGACGACGATGACGATTACGACGAGAGCGCAGCAAAGAAGACCTTTATCACAGCTGCAATAATCACCTTCGGCGTGCTGCTGATAGTCATAATCGCTATCTTTGCAGGCTATAAGATTTTCGGCGGCAAGGGAAATGACGACTCAAAAGCGCCGGCTCTTAACAGCAGCATGGTGCTGCCCGAGAGCAAGCCGGATAGCCAGTCTGCGGCTCCTGCCGATACATCAGTATCTACACCCGACAGCACTGACGATTCTCAGGCTCCCGATGACAGCACATCCGATGTTTCCACACCTGACGACACCAGCAGCGTTACTGAGACCAGCCAGCCGGACGAGTCCGTTGCAGACAGCAGCACTCCCGATGAGTCCTCCGTTCCTGTTGCAGATATTCCTGCAAACAATGACGAGATAGTTAACAAGATAGCTGAGGCTCTCAAGGCATACAACGACACAGGTGTTAACAACTACACCTTCAGAGCAGAGGATTCCGCTCAGGGCTCCGTTAAGTTCTACTACTTCTTTATGAACGACGGTAAGGGCTACAGCGTAGCTTACAACCCCAACACCGATAACCTCATCATCAGAGGATAAGAAATAATAAGCGCATTTCAGCCGGACATTACGTCCGGCTGCTTTTTTCTCTCGTTGACAAAGGGGAGTAAAAATGGTATCATATTAATGTGGAATACGGAGATACTGATCAACAGAGAGGTGATGTCAATGAACTTCCGGCTGCTGGGCAATGTGGACGCTCCGGCGGTGATGCTCATTCACGGAATGGCGACCACTGCCGAGAAATGCTATCTTGATATTGCGCGCGAGCTTGCGAAAAGCTACCGCGTAATACTTGCCTGCCTCGATGGGCACGACCCCTACGCAAACAGCATTTTTGAGACCATAGAGCAGGAGTGCGAGCATATAGAGCGGTATGTGAACAGACGGTACGGCGGCAGGCTCTTTGCCGTCAGCGGTATGTCGCTGGGCGGGACTGTAACGCTGGAGCTGATAAGGCGCGGGAATATCATCATAGATAGAGTTCATCTGGACGCCGCCTTCTGCACCAGCCTTGGACTGATGAAGACACCCTACACTCTGCTGTTCACCAAGGGCATCGACTACCTTAAGCACGGGCATAAGCTGCCGGTCATCGCAGTGGAGAAGGTGTTCGGCAAGGGCAACGCCGGAATGACAGACCTTATCTACAGAGGCATTGAGGAGGAGACAATAAAGAACGTCTGCAATGAGGTCTATTCCTACAGACCCTCAAGGGAGCTCAAGGACTACACCGGAGCTGTGCAGTACTGGTGCGGCAGCGACGAGACCTATCCCAAGCGCAGCGCCCGGGCTTTGGAAAAATATCTGCCGGATATGCGGGTGAGGGTGTTCAGGGGCTTCGGCCACGGTCAGATGCTCCGCTCCCGCAAGCGGGCATACCTCAGGGAACTGAAAAAATTTCTGACAGAGCAGCCGGAGGGCTGTACGGAGTAAACTATGCGCAAGATAATGTTTTTTGATATCGATGGCACCCTAATTCCCGAGGAGCCGGGAGGGGAGGTCCCCGAAAGCACAGTTAAGGCTTTGGAGCTTGCCCGTACCGCCGGGAGCCTGCTGTTTATAAACACCGGCAGACCCCTCTGCAACGTGAACACAGACATCACAAGCCTCGGCTTTGACGGATATGTTTGCGGCTGCGGCACCAATATTTTCTGCGAGGGGAAGGAAATATCCTACACCACCGTTTCCCGGGAGCTTTGCCTTGAAACTGTGGAGCTGCTGCGGGAATGTGATGCCGTCCCCATGTACGAGCGGCGGGACTGTGTGCTCTTCGATATTCAGAGCCGGGAGATGCCGATGATAAGAGCTGTCCGCGACGACTTTGCCGCACAGGGCAAGGACGTCTCCCATTCAACGGAGGATAAGGACTTCTCCTTTGACAAGTTCATAATTTGCTATGATGAACGGTCGGATATAGCCAGACTGCGTCCTGAGATAGAGCGGCACTTCTTCTGGATAGACAGGGGCGAGGGCTTTGCAGAGATAGTACCCAAGCCCTGCTCGAAGGCCTACGGCATCACCGCGGTGCTTTCATATTACGGCATTGATAAGAGCGACGCCTACGCCATCGGTGACAGCCTCAATGACCTGCCAATGTTTGATGCGGTAGGCACCGGCATTGCCATGGGCAACGGAAAAATGCTTATCCCCTACGCCGGCTACGTCACCGACGACATTCATCACGACGGCGTATACAAAGCAATGGAGCATTTCGGATTTTTCGGGGAGGACGGAAAATGATAGTCGAGAACGGCGAATGGATAATGAAGGGTGCATCTCCGTGCTCCAAGTCGCTGATACACAACTGCGATGAGCTGATAGAATATGTGAACAGGGTGGGCTTCCTGCCGCTGTTCTCCAACGATATCGAGGGTTTTTCCGCTGAGGAACACGCCGACGCGCGCTACTGGTGGACAGGCAATGCCGAGCGCGACCCATGGGAGTGGCGCGAGCAGGCGGCACAGTCAGGCAAGGTGGCATACGGCAAGTTCTTCCGGGGCAGGGCCGGTTTCATATCCTTGGATTGGCTGCCGGTGTTCGCAAACCTCCGCCGGGACGGCTACGACTTTGACAGCCTCTATGAGGAGGGGCTTGCCAAGGGCAGAGCAAAGGCTATAATGGAGCTGTTCGACAAGCAGGAGCGGCTCTACTCCTATGAAATAAAATCCCTCGCCGGCTTCGGAAAGGGAGGGCTTAAAAATTTCAGCGGAATGATAACGGACCTGCAAATGCAGCTTTACCTTGTAATCACCAATTTTCGCCGCCGTAAAAACAAGCGGGGAGAGGAGTACGGTATGCCGGTGGCGGGCTTGCAGACCCCGGAGAGCATCTGGGGGTATGAGCTGCTGTCCTCCTGCTATGGTGAGGAGCCGGAGCGCTCAGGTGAGAGGATAATCACCCGTATGCGGGAGCTTTACCCGGAGGCTGACGACAAGACCATCCGCAGAGAGGCGCTGTGATATGGAGAGGATACGCAAGCACATCGTCTTTCGGGGAGATGTTCAGGGAGTGGGGTTTCGGTACAGAATGTACTATGCCGCCCGCAGCAACGGCGTTTCCGGCTGGGTGAGGAACGAATACGACGGTTCGGTGGAGGCGGAGCTGGAGGGCGAGGAGAGCGCCATTGACCGCACAGTTGAGCAAGTAGGTTCCGGCAGGTTTGTGTGCATCACCGATATGGAGGTCAAGCGCATACCGGTGCACAATGACCATAGCTTTGAGATACGGTAAAAACCGCAGCTGTGAGGATAACGAACGCGAAGCGCGTTAAAAAGCGCGCGGTCAAGCCTCGCGCTAGAGGCTTGCGGGTCAAGGGCAGAGCCCTTGCAGGGTCTGGGGCGGCGCCCCAGGTCGCGGCGCCAGCCGCGAGACGGCGCTGCGACAAGAAACGAAAAGGCACTACGTTTTACGACTGCTCTAAGTTATCAAGAACAAACCATTTCGCAGCGCCGAAAAGCTGCCGTCCTGCACTCACAGGAAACAGTGAGCGCAGCGAACGTTTTTCCGTCCCCCAGTACGCAAAGTGAGGAGCGCCCCGCCCTGAAAGAATACCACTTTAAAGGCCATAAAAAAGCCAGACAGCTCTCTGCTGCCCGGCTTTGACGTCTGATATAAGGCTTGCTTACGAAGCGGATACTCCGTGCTTAACTCTGTCGCCTACCTCTGCGCGCTTTGCATTGTTGAAGCGGTCAACGGTTCCTACAAGATATCCGGTGATGCGACGAATTCTCTGGAAGGGGATATCAGCAAAGTGATAGTCTACATCAACATACTCGCCGTCAACTGTGAGGTCGATAGCCTCAACGGTCTTGCCCGGATAAAGGGTGTTGGCTCTTGCAATGTATGCATCAATCTCTGCCTGCGACAGTGTGCCGTTCTTAACGTTTACGTTTACCATTTTTCCATTACTCCTTTGTTTCAATTCATATTACAAGCCGCATAGTCAAGCAGCTTTAAGTTTCATATTCTTACAGGCCCGCAAACCTCAACTGTCCCATATTTGTGCCTGCAAGAATTATTATAGCACAAGATATTGTGTTTGTCAATAGGATTTTGGAAAAAAATTTTATACTAGATTTGTGTACATTGCATAGGCAAAAAAGCTCCCCCTCGCAAGGGGGAGCCTTTTTGTGTAAGTCTGAAATTACTTAGCCTTGCCCTGATTTGCAACGCCTGCCATCTTGGCAGCCAGCTCGTCGGGGTCGCAGAGGTAGCTCTTGGAGAGCACCTTGAAATCATCGTCGAACTCATATACCAGCGGGATAGCGGTAGGAATGTTCTCGTTGATGATGTCGGCATCACTCATATTGTCGAAGTACTTTACAAGAGCGCGGAGGCTGTTGCCGTGAGCAGCGATAAGAACGCGCTTGCCGGCCTTCATCTGGGGCTTGATCTCCTCCTCAAAGTAGGGAACAGCTCTTGCGATGGTGTCCTTAAGGCTCTCCTGAAGGGGCAGCTCCTTGGGGTCAACCTCGCGGTACTTGGGGTCCTTTGCAGGATTTCTGTCATCGTCCTCGGTCAGAGCCATGGGAGGAATATCAAAGGAACGTCTCCAGATCTTTACCTGCTCCTCGCCGTACTTTGCAGCGGTCTCGCTCTTGTTCAGACCCTGCAGAGCACCGTAGTGACGCTCGTTGAGCTTCCAGCTCTTAATAACGGGCAGCCACTCTCTGTCCATTTCAGCCAGAACATTGTTCAGGGTGTGGATAGCTCTCTTAAGGTAGGAGGTGTAGCAGAGGTCGAAGTCGAAGCCAGCCTCTTTAAGAGCGCGGCCGCCCTTCTTGGCCTCCTCAACGCCGTTCTCGGACAGCTCAACGTCAGTCCAGCCGGTGAATTTGTTTTCCTTGTTCCACTCGCTCTCGCCGTGGCGGATAAGTACAAGTTTCATGCTCATAGTTGTAAGTTCCTTTCGTTTATGATTCCCTTGCGGGTTTGTTCACTGGGAGCCTCGCCGCTTAGGCGGCTCGGCGGAGTTACGCAAAAGCATATCTCCCGCCTGACGGCGGGGACACGGTTTTGCGCGGTAATATTTTCGGGTCTATCAGCCGTTTACAGCAGCCTGTACGATGGTGTTGAAGTCGGGGGCCTTCAGGGAAGCGCCGCCGATGAGTCCGCCGTCGATGTTGGGCTTTGCAAGCAGCTCTGCTGCGTTGCCGGCGTTCATAGAGCCGCCGTACTGGATAGTAACAGCCTCTGCGGTAGCCTCGTCATAGAGCTTAGCCAGCTGTGCACGGATAAATGCGCAGACCTCCTCGGCCTGGTCGGGAGTAGCGGTAAGGCCGGTGCCGATAGCCCATACAGGCTCGTAAGCGATGACAACGTTCTTTACCTGCTCAGCGGTAACGTCCCAGAGGTCAAGCTTGATCTGACGTGCGATAACCTCCTCAGTGATGTTGCACTGACGCTCCCACTTCAGCTCGCCTACACATACGATGGGCTTGAGGCCGGCGTTCAGAGCTGCAAGAGTTCTCTTGTTTACGGTCTCGTCGGTCTCGCCGAAGTACTGTCTTCTTTCGCTGTGGCCGATAACGACGTACTCAACGCCTACCTCTACTAGCATATCAGCGGAGATCTCTCCGGTGAAGGCGCCGCTCTTCTCAAAGTGAACGTTCTCAGCTCCAACCTTTACGTTGCTGCCTGCGGTGGCTGCAACAGCGGTCTCAAGATTGGTGAAGGGTACGCAGGTGATGACCTCTACCTTGCCCTCAGCGTTGGCTACCAGGGGCTTGATTGCCTCGATGAGCTCCTTTGCCTCGGGTCTGGTCTTGTTCATTTTCCAGTTGCCGGCGATTATCGCCTTTCTGACACTCTTTTTCATTGTGATTTACTCCTTTGTATTTGTTTTGCCTGACTGCTGTTTGAGCCTCGCCGCTGACGCGGCTCGGCAAAGTGCGGAAAAGCATATCCTCCGCCTAACGGCGGAGATATGCTTTTCCGCCGGAATATAAATTCAGCAATTCGGCATAATTTACTTTGAAAGCCCGTCTATCAGCACGAAGATACCGATTGCGAGGATAATAAGTCCCACGCCCAGCAGTGTCAGCATAATGCTTTTGCTGCCCTCGGGGATATCCTCCTCGTCCTCGTTGCCGTCGAGGGAGCCGTTCTCGTCAGGTATGCCCTTGAAGTCGCTGTCGCCCTCATAGATGTGGAATTCATTGGGGTTGTTGGGATTGTACTTCACCGGGACGGTATCGGTATACTCACCGGAGTCGTTCACCCACTCCTCAAAGCTCTGGCCTTCGGCGGTGAAGCGTATGAGCATCTCCTTAAATACCAGCTTACCTTCACCGTTTTGGCTGTAGTCCGGCACCTCTGTGCTGCGGCGCTCGACTATCTCGGCATTGGCGGAGGGGAGCTCGTCCTCTACGACCACAGGCTCGTTTAACTCCGGCATAAAGCGGTAGCCTTTACCAACCTTGATGCCGAAATACATCACGATCAGACCCACAGCCGCCAGCACCAGTCCCACTATCCACATATAGTCGGCAAAGAAGCCGGCCTTTGCAATGGCGGTGCCCTCCTCCTCGCTTTCCTCCACGAGGATGTGTAAAAGTGCGGTTATATCCATATAGCTCACCAATAAAGCAGGGGCAGACTACATTCATAGTCTGCCCCACGTTTTTACTGTGTCAGGGGCAGGATCGTCCCTTGAATTACTTGTCGGCGATAACGTCGATGCCGGGGAGCACCTTGCCCTCGAGGTACTCAAGGGAAGCTCCGCCGCCGGTGGAGATGTGGCTCATCTTGTCGGAGAAGCCCAGCTGAATAACTGCTGCTGCGCTGTCGCCGCCGCCGATGATCGTGGTAGCATCGGTGTCAGCAAGGCTTTTGGCAACTGCGATGGTGCCCTTAGCAAGAATAGGATTCTCGAATACGCCCATAGGTCCGTTCCAAACAACGGTCTTTGCGCTCTTTACAGCCTCAGCATAGAGCTCAGCGGTCTTTGTGCCGATGTCAAGACCCATCTGGTCAGCAGGGATCTTGTCGGAGTCAACAACGGTAACGTCGATGGGAGCGTCGATAGGATCAGGGAATGCCTTTGCAATGGTGGTATCAACAGGCAGGAGCAGCTTCTTGCCGGCAGCCTTTGCCTTCTCGATCATTTCCTTGCAGTAGTCAAGTTTGGTGTCGTCAACGAGGGAGGTGCCGACCTCTAGGCCCTGAGCCTTCAGGAAGGTGTAAGCCATACCGCCGCCGATGATGAGGGTGTCGCACTTCTCGATGAGGTTGTTGATAACATTGAGCTTGTCAGCAACCTTAGCGCCGCCAAGGATAGCAACGAAGGGACGAACGGGATCCTCAACAGCGTTGCCGAGGAAGTTGATCTCCTTCTGCATCAGGTAGCCTACAGCGGTCTCCTTGACGAACTTGGTAACGCCTGCGGTGGAAGCGTGAGCTCTGTGAGCGGAGCCGAAAGCGTCCATTACGAAAACCTCGCCGTCAACCAGGTCAGCCAGCTCCTTAGCGAACTCCTCGCCGTTCTTGGTCTCCTCAGCGCCGCGGAAGCGGGTGTTCTCCAGAACAACGATCTCGCCCTCAGCCATCTCAGCAACAGCCTTCTTGGCGTTGTCGCCTACAACGGTGTCGTCCTTTGCGAAGGTTACCTTAGCGGAAACCAGCTCTGCAAGTCTTGCAGCTGCGGGAGCCAGGGAGAACTTGTCCTCCGGGCCGTTCTTGGGCTTGCCGAGATGCGAGCAAAGAACTACCTTGCCGCCGTCTGCGACCAGCTTATTGATAGTGGGCAGAGCCGCTGTGATTCTGTTATCGTTGGTGATAACGCCGTCCTTCAGCGGAACGTTGAAGTCAACTCTTACGAGCACCTTCTTGCCCTTAACATTAATGTCGTCAACTGATACCTTGTTCAATCCTGCCATGATGTGACATCCTCTCATTATAAATTTTCGGAAAAGCCCGAATAAACAACATTTCCGGGAGTCGTTAAAAATTTCACGACCCACCTTTTCTATTATATAATATATACGCCTAAAAATCAAGTCGGAAAAGAAAAATTTTCAATTTAGGCACAATTTAAAAACCGCCCCTCTCGGCGTGAGAGGAGCGGCGGGCATTTATCAGTCCTTGGCCTCCGAGCGCAGCAGCATTCTGTAGCGCTGGGTGAGGGGTATCAGCCGCTTTGCAAGAAGTGCTGCGGCCACGCATTTTACGCAGTCACCGGGGATTACGGGGAAGAAGCAGGCTGCAAACAGCGCCTTTACGCTCATTCCGTCGCCGGCTACCCAGAGGTTCTTGGCGGCGTAAAAATATCCCATACCTACGGCATAGATAACAGCCGTCCCCGCAAAGCAGGCAATGAGAAGTCTTATGAGTGAGGGCTCTCGCTTGGCGTTGGCTATCTTTCCGGTGACGTAGGCACCGATGATGAAGGCCACCAAATAGCCGAAGCTGGGCTTGAGCACATAGGTGAAGCCGCCTCCCTCGGTGAATATGGGTACTCCGATAAGTCCGAGGATAACGTAAACTGCCACGCTGGCGGCTCCCAGCTCGCCTCCCAGCAGCAGTCCCGCAAGGGTGGTGAAGAAGGTCTGCAATGTGATGGGCAGATGGGGGATAGGTATTTTTATGAATGCTCCCACCGCCGCCAGCGCCGTAAACAGCGCGCAGAGGCAGAGGGTGAAGGTCTTTTTGTGGTCGAAGGTCTTTGCCTGAGTTGTCATATTATTTTCTCCTAATGCTTATTTCTCCGCTGCGGACAGCCTTTTCGGTGCCGTCGTCCAGCCTCAGCTTCAGGGCGTAGTTCTCGTCAACGCCCGTTATCTCGCCCTCCAGCTGAAGGGCGCCCTGGGTCACCGCCCGCTCGCCTATCCACATAAGCCTGCGGCGATATTCAGCCAGCGTAATGGTGGAGGACAGGTCCTGACAGGCCAGATAGAGCCGTTTGAGTATACCTCCCGCCAGACGGTTGCGCATATCCTCCTGACGCTCGGTGAGCACCGCTCCCGCGATGTCCCTTATCGCCTCCGGGAAACCGCCCTCCGGCTCATAGGCGTTGACGCCTATGCCTACCACAGCGTATTCCAGCCCTCCTGTCTCCGGGGAGAAGGAGGCCTCGGTGAGAATACCGCAGACCTTACGCCCTTCAATGTAAACATCGTTGACCCATTTGATGGCAGTCTCTCTGCCGGAGACCTCCTCGATGGTCTGAGCTACGGCGACGGCTGCGGCGGTGGTTATCCTCACGGCCTCATCGGCGGGCATATCCGGCTTTAAAAGAATACTTAAGTAAAGCCCGGTGTCGGAGGGAGAGAAGAAGCTCCGCCCCAGACGTCCCCGCCCGGCGGTCTGCATACCTGCGATGGCGGCAGTCCACTCGGGAGCACCCTTTGAGGCAAGGTCGCGGATAACGATGTTAGTGGAGTCCACCGATGCAAAGGCTCTGATGTCAAACCTGTCAGCGAGATTTCCCAGATATCTCTTAATGGCCGCCGCGGAGATGACGTCGTTCTCCGGCTCGAGGACATAGCCCTTGTTTGTGGAGGCGGATATTCTGTAGCCCTGTGCCCGCAGAGCGTTGACCGCCTTCCAGACTGCTGCCCGGGAGCATCCTAGGCGGGAGGCCAGCTCCTCACCGGAAAGAAAGCTGCCCCGATTATTTTCAAATATCGTGATAAGCTGCTGTCTGACTTTCATACGGTATGCTCCTTTGCTGAGAATATAGGGCTGCACCGCCCTGACAGACCTCATTATATCACAACTTTTCAAAAATGTCAACCATAGATTTTGCAAAGGTTTACAACGAAGATAAAAGCCCGGCTGCATACCCTAAGATATGCAGCCGGAGGGGGAAATATTTACTTTACTTGTCAGCTAACTCTTACTGCCAGCTTATCGAGAGTGCTGCCGCGGCGCAGCTGGCGGAGATAAAGCTCGGTGCATTTCTTGTACCTTGCAAAGGTGCGGCGGGCCTTGTCCACGTCGCCGTAGACCTTCCAGGTGCCGACGCACTTGCAGCCTCTGGCGCCGTGCTCAATGAAACCGTCGACGTCCTCGGGCGGGTAGCCCAGAAACAGGCCTATCTCGTGGGGAAACTCCTTTGAGGAGCAGAGCCGCGCCATAAGCTCTCTGATGCAATGTTCGCAGCTATGGCCTGTATAGCCGTTGCGGCGCAGCAGCCGGCAGGAGAGCTCGCCGTTCAAATCGCACTCCAGCTGGGAGGGACGGTAGATATAGATTAGAGCTCTGCCGTTCTTGAACTGTAACGGCAGCACCCGCAGTCCCTTGCAGGAGAGTATGGAATTGAACCTTCTTATCTCGGAGTAAAGCTCCTCACGGGAGGAGAACTCGCAGCCGAAGAGGCTGCCTGTTTTGATGCCCGCCAGTGTGGGCGAGCAGTAGCGCACGATTGTCTCGTCCGACATTTTATGCCTCCAAAGCGTGATTTTTCAGGATATTTCTCAAAGCTGATGCGGAGCTGGAATGTGACCTTACCACAGTTGTGCTTTGTCCGTAGGTAGCGCTCAGGGCTGTTTTTACCATCTTATGGGATGTAGTGCCGGTGAATAGCACCAGCAGGTCGGGGGACCCGATCTTCTCCTTAAGCCCTGTCATTTGTGTGAAGACCTTAGCGGTACAGCCGCTGTCCTCGCAGATATCCTTATACTGGCGGACCATTCTGTCGTTACCGCCGACTATAACAATGCTCATAAAAGCCTTCCGTTCTATCCGGTCTTGCCGGAATTATTATGTGCAGCTAATGCTGACTTATTCGTTAGCATACGCTAACTAAACGTCTGAAAATATAGTTAGCTTTTGCTAACCTACAATGATTATAACAGATGGCGGCGATTTTGTCAAGAGATTTTGCTAAAAATTTTGGCACCCTCGGAAAGCATATGAAAAGTACACAATTCTTATCAAAATATATTGCAAAAATATAGACGATATGATATAATATAGTAGTAGGGAGGGCGCTGATAAGCGCCGGAGGGGCTCCAGGCGTGTCCTAGGAACGGAAAAATTGGTCGCTGACGCTCCCTCTTTTCCTGTGTTATCAGAGCTATTACTTTTCGGCGCTGCGAAATTTGTTTGTTCTTGCTTCTGTGATATGGCAGGAAAAGGCGGAGCCTTTGCAGCGCCGGGGCGCGGCTGGCGCCGCGAACGAGGCTCTGCCTCGAGCTCCGGTCAGGGCGCTGCCTCGACACCCCGCAAGCCTCTGGCGCGAGGCTTGATCGCGC
This sequence comes from Ruminococcus sp., assembly GCA_017471405.1. Classification (GTDB taxonomy): domain Bacteria; phylum Bacillota; class Clostridia; order Oscillospirales; family Ruminococcaceae; genus FB2012. Next base: position 58,681 of record JAFUTK010000056.1, on the reverse strand, counting down.
GCTTTTTAATGCGCTTCGCGTTTTGCTATCCCTACCTTGCAATCCCTATTTTTTCTCACGGAGGAGATATTATGAAGCTTAACTTTATCGGAGCCGATCACGAGGTTACAGGCAGCTGTACCTACCTCAATGCCTGCGGTATGCACTTCCTCGTTGACTTCGGCATGGAGCAGGGCACAGATGTTTTCGAGAACGCTCAGGTGCCTACCGCTCCTTCAAATATAGATTTTGTGCTACTCACCCACGCACATATCGACCACTCCGGCCTGCTGCCGCTGCTCTATGCCGGCGGCTTCCACGGCGAGATACACTGCACCGAGGCGACAGCCGACCTCTGCGCCATTATGCTAAGAGACTCCGCCCACATTCAGGAGTTTGAGTCGGAGTGGCGCTCCCGCAAGGCAAAGCGCAAGGGTCAGGACAACGTGGAGCCCCTCTACGATATCAACGATGCTGAGGGAGCTATCAAATGCCTTGTCCCTCACGAATACGATGAGATAATCGACATCAGCGAGGGGATAAAGGTGCGCTTCACCGATGCAGGGCACCTGCTGGGCTCCTCCAGCATAGAGCTCTGGCTCACCGAGGAGGGGCAGACCCGCAAGATAGTTTTCTCCGGCGATATCGGCAACAAGCGCCAGCCCCTTATCCGCGACCCGCAGTATATTGATGACGCCGACTACGCCGTTATGGAGTCCACCTACGGCACCCGCCTCCACGAGCGCCCCGCCGATTATGCCAAGGCTCTGGCGGAGGTGTTAAAGCGCACCTTTGACCGGGGCGGCAATGTGGTCATTCCCTCATTTGCGGTAGGCAGGACGCAGGAGATGCTTTATTTCCTCAGGCAGATAAAGGAACAGAATTTAGTGGAGGGCCACGAGGATTTCCCGGTTTATGTGGACTCTCCTTTAGCGATAGAGGCCACCAACATCTTTATGCGCAACAAGCACTCCTGCTATGACAAGGAGGCACTGGAATACGTTTCCAAGGGGATAAACCCGGTGAAGTTCGACGGCCTGCGCCTTGCGGTCACCAGTGACGAGTCCAGAGCTATCAACTTTGACCGGATACCCAAGGTCATAATCTCCGCCAGCGGAATGTGCGAGGCGGGCAGGATAAAGCATCACCTAAAGCACAACCTCTGGCGCCCGGAATGCACTGTGGTATTCGTGGGATATCAGGCAGCCAACACGCTGGGAAGAAGCCTCTGTGAGGGAGTTAAAAAGGTGAAGCTCTTCGGTGAGGAGATAAGTGTCCGCGCTGAGGTGACTATCCTCCCCGGTGTCAGCGGACACGCCGACAAGGCGGGTCTGGACGAGTGGATAGGGCACATCTCAGGGCTGAAAAAGGTATTCGTCAACCACGGTGAGAGCGCCGTTGCCGACCAGTACACCCTGCACCTTAGGGAGGATATGGGGCTTGACGCCTATGCCCCCTACAGCGGTGCGGAGCTTGACCTGCTGACCGGTGAATTTAACAATACCGAGCCTGTTTACGTCACAAGGACAGCCAAGCCCTCCACCGCATATCAGCGGCTGGTGGCGTCGCTTGACCGCCTGACCGCCATAGTCCAGTCCAGCAAGGGGCTCACCAACAAGGAACTGGGCAAGATGGCCGACACCATAGCCAACCTCTGCCAGAAGTGGCAAGATTAATTTACGTCGCGCTGCGCTCCCGTTGGTCGCTTGGGTGCCTGCGGGCAGGCAGTCTTTGTTCCGCAACCGGGGCTTGTTCGCGCTTTGACCTTTGGTACTCGCATTCCACAAGGTGAGGCGTGTTGATGCTGCACGATAGGGAATATGTTCTGTAACATATGATAAACTGTAACAAGGAGAAATAACAATGAAACGAATAGCCTGTCTTACCATAAATCAGAAGATACACAAAAAGGTGACCAGCTTTGTCCGCAGGTGCGAGGAGGACTACCGTTTGCAGATAGAGACGGTGGCGGACTCCATCGCTGAGAGCCGCGGCTCAAAGCCCATAATCCTGCTGGCGGGGCCCTCCGGCTCCGGCAAGACTACCTCCGCCCTGCGCTTGGAGGAGTACCTTGACAAGGCGGGAATGGAGACCCACACCATTTCAATGGACAACTATTTCCTCCCGCTGGACGAGGCCACCGCCGAGCGCGACGAGGAGGGCAGGATAGATTTTGAATCCCCCTCCCGGCTGGATATCGAGCTGCTGGGCAAGCATATGGAGATGCTCTCCCGGGGCGAGGAGATAGAGATACCCACCTTTGATTTCACTCATCAGACCCGGGGCGAGGAGGTCAGAAGGCTGCACATCGACGAAGGGGAAATGATAATCTTTGAGGGCATCCACGCCCTGAACCCCGCAGTTATGGGCGCTCACGCCGATATTGCCAACGGCGTTTACGTCAGCGTGAGAACGAGGCTTGAAAGCAAGAGCGGTGAGCTGCTGCACCCCTCACATCTGCGCCTGATGCGCCGGATAATCCGCGACAAGCTGTTCCGCGGGCGGGATTGCATCGCCACTATGAAGATGTTCCCCTCCGTAGAGCGCGGTGAGGACAAGTACATAATGCCCTACAAGCGCTTTTCACAGTACTCCATCAACACCTTTATGCCCTACGAGCCTTCGGTCTACAAGGACTGGCTGCTGGACGACCTGCGTGGCGCGCGGGACAGCGGCTTTGAGTTCCCGAGCTTAGACCTGATGATAGATATCCTTGAATATCTTGAGCGCGTCCCAGAGGACCTTGTCCCCGGCACCTCTCTTATCAGAGAATTCATCGGCGGCAGCGAGCTTGTTTATTAAGGCTGCCGGATACGGAGAACGGTTTTATATTCACGTCGGAAAAATGGTGTTTCCTCGCCGCAGGCGGGGAGAACACCTTTTTACGTATCCATTCATTTATGTGCCGGGCAAAGAAAAAACTTGACTAATTATCCAATATGTAGTATAATAAAACAGTTAAGTCAAAATCAATGCAAGGAGCGAGATAATATGTCAGGACATTCAAAATGGGCTAACATCAAGCGTAAGAAGGAGGCTACCGACTCCGCCAAGGCGAAGATATTCACCAAGATAGGCAGAGAAATGGCAGTCGTTGTCAAGGAGGGCGGTCCCGACCCTGCCAATAACGCCAAGCTGCGCGACCTCATCGCAAAGGCAAAGGCAAACAACGTTCCCAACGATAATATCGACCGTATAATCAAGAAGGCAGCCGGTGACGGCGAAAAGAACAACTACGAGGATATGGTATACGAGGGCTACGGCCCCAGCGGAGTTGCCGTTATCGTAGAGTGCCTTACCGATAACAAGAACCGCACCGCCGGAGATATCCGCCACTACTTCGACAAGTTCGGCGGCAACCTCGGCACCAGCGGCTGCGTGTCCTTTATGTTCAGCGATAAGGGCACCGTCATTCTGGAAAACACCGGTGCCGATGAGGACAAGGTGATGGAGGACTGCATGGAGGCAGGAGCCGACGATTTCAGCGTCGAGGACGATGTTATCGAGGTCAGCTGCGACCCCAACTCCGTAGGCGCTGTAAGAGAGGCGCTGGAGGGGCTGGGCTACAACGTGCTTTCAGCCGAGGCTGAAAAGGTGCCCTCCACCTACACCAATCTCGATGACGAGGAAGCCATCAGAAAGATGGGACTGCTCCTTGAGCATCTGGAGGACAACGACGACGTGCAGAATGTGTTCCACAACTGGGGCAATATGCCCGAGGACGAGGAAGAGGACTGATATGGCCTTCAAGGATCCGAAGGAATATGGCAAGGTCATCGCCCTCACCTTTGATGACGGCCCCAATGTGACCTGCACCCCAAAGGTGCTGGACTTGCTGGAGAAGTACGGCATCAGGGCGTCATTCTTCCTGATAGGCGACAACATCGACGAGCAGAGCGCAGAGGTGGTAAAACGCGCCTATGCCATGGGCTGCGAGATAAACAACCACTCCCGCTCACATCAGCCGATGGACAGCTTCACCACCCGTCAGATAAAGGCGGAGGTGGAGTACACCTCCAAGCTCATAGAGCAGACGGTAGGCGAGCCGCCGAGGTTTTTCCGTCCGCCCTTTATAGCTGTCAGCGACACACTGTTTGACAGCGTTGACCTGCCCTTTATCAGCGGCAAGGGCTGCGAGGACTGGGAGGAGAGCGTCTCCGCGCAGGAGCGAATCGACAGGGTGCTTTCGCAGGTAGAGGACGGCGTGATAATCCTTATGCACGACCAGAAATTCAACTTCAAGACAGTTGAGGCGCTGGAAACGATAATCCCGGAGCTGCTTTCCCGGGGGTATGAATTCGTGACTGTTTCCGAGCTGTTCTATGCCAAGGGCATTACCCCCCGTACCGGCAAGGATAGGTTCATTTACTCCAACTGCTTGCAGACAACTAATTGGTGAAAATAAAAGCTCCCCTATAAGGGGAGCTTTTTGTTTTGATAGGTTCTTGCCGGAAAAGGGTATTCCTCCGCCTTCGGCGGAGGTAATATCCTTTTCCGGACTGTCTCTGAGCCGCGTCAGCGGCGAGGAGCCGGGCGCCCTCACTTTGTGCGTCTGGGGACGGAAAAACGTTCGCTGACGCTCACTGTTTCCTGCGAGTGCAGGACGCCAGCTTTTCGGCGCTGCGAAATTGGTTTGTTCCCCAAAGCTTGGTGTGATTGGAAAGTGTTGTGCCTTTTTGGTGCTTTGCGCAGCGCCGAGTTGCGGCTGGCGCCGCAAACGAGGCTCTGCCTCGAGCTCCGCAAGGGCTCTGCCCTTGACCCGCAAGCCTTTGAAGAAAGGCAGGCTCAAGTTCCTTGAGCCGACCGAAACTTTTAACGCGCTCCGCGTTCGTTGCCCCGCAAATTCTGATTTATCTAATTCTCCCCGCAAAAGAGCAAGGGCGTTTCATTGCGAAACGCCCTTGCTCTTTTCTGCCTTCGTCGCCTGCAAATAGCTTGCCGAAAGCTCCTGCGGAGAGACAGCTCTTTCAGGGTTTGTAAGATATGCCGCACACAGCGAGGAGGCTCGCTGCAGCCTGTCCGCTGCCGGCGCACAGAGTACGTCCTCTCTGTCTGAAAAGTAAAGCTGCTTGATTTCTGTGCAGCGGTCTCCAGTCAGCATTATCCCGCCTGTTATATCAAGTGAGCGGAAGAACTCCTCCTCGCCTGTTACTCTGTCCTCAGAAAGGAGAGTGATGACCCCTCCCCGGCTCATATATTCCCCGGCGTAAACAACCCCCGGACGAGCATACATCACCGGGACAATCTTTCCCTGATAGGCAGCAACATTATAGCACAGCGCCTCAAGCGTGGATACCGCCGCGCATTTCAGCAAGGGCGCCCCCATAACTATCCCCTTGACGGCTGCAATGCCTATTCTAAGACCAGTGTAGCTGCCGGGGCCTGCGGCACAGACCACTGCGTCGATGTCCTCAAAGGTGAGCCCGCAGCCGTCCATAAGCTCAGTGACCATGGGAAGTATTATCTGCGAATGGGTGAGCTTGGTAAAAAGTATTTTCTCGGCAAGCAGCTTGTCCTCGCTCATAAGGGCGCAGGAGGCCACCTTGCCGGAGGTGTCAATGCCTAAGCAGAGCAAAGCGTTCATCTCCGTCTATCGTTATTTTTCTGGTGTCGTCACCAGTGCGTTCAAGTGTGATGATAATAGTACCGGGTGGCAGGGCGTCCTCAATGTTCTCGCTCCACTCCACCGCCAGCACAGTGTCGTCGTCCATATAGTCAAAGAAGCCTGTGGTCTCCAAATCTGCCGAAGAGGTTATTCGGTACATATCAAAGTGGCAGAGAGAGAGCCTCCCGCCCCGATATTCGTTGACGAGGGCAAAGGTGGGGGAGGTGACGTCGTCATCAAGCCCTATTCCGAGGGCTATGCCCCGGGTCATAGTCGTTTTTCCGGCGCCTAAGTCGCCGCGATAGGCGATGCATTCGCCTCCCCGCAGGAGTGCGCCTATCTCCCTTCCGAGAACTATCGTCTCGCCGGGGGAGCTTGTTTCAAAGGTGTATGTCATATCATTCTCCGTTGTTCCTTCCGACGCCGTAGCCCAGCAGCATATCCACCATTCTGCCGTAGCTCTTCTTGCCGTCCTCGACGCCGTTCATTTTCAGGGAAGCCTCCATAGCCGCGTCGGACACCTTGGCGACGGTCTTTGAGGGCAGCAGCCCCTCGTCGCTTTCCTGAACGCTCTGCCAGTAGTCCACGTTGCCGTTTATGTCCACCACTACTCCCGGCGCGAGAGCGCCGTAGACCCGACTGATATCCGCATCGGAGCAGTTGCTCCTCACCTGTGAGAGCACATATTTCAGCGCCCGCAGATAGCCGCTGTAGCGGTACTCGATATCATCACTTCGGTCGCAGGCGAGAAAGGCGATGAAGTTTGCCTCGTCTTCCAGCATGAAGCCCTTGGTGTGGGCGAGCTCATGGCAGACAGTCTCCGGCAGGTTGGAGGGGTACATCTCCTGATTGTAGTTGGCCTCCAGCGAGAAGGGGAAGTATATCCCCATAAGATACTGCTGGCTCATAAAGAAGGAGTTTATCACCGGCTTGGGGGTCACGTAGTAGCCGTCGAGCAGCGGGAACTCCTCCCCCAGCGCTTCCATAGCCTTGCGGCAGGTCTTGTCAAGGTCGGTGGTGAGTATGAACTTACCGTCCTCCTCCCGCTGCACCAGCTCTGACAGGGCATTGGTGTTGGCAGTGAGGTAGTCGCACAGCTCAAGCAACTCGGCGTTGGTGTGGCCGCCCTTTTCTATGCCGTAGGTCTCCCCGAAGGTGCGGCGGTGATATAGAATAAAGCAGTTGAGGGTCTCGGTGACGAGTATGAAGGCGATTATCCAAAGCCAGATGAGCCCGGTGACCTTCAGCACCTTTTTCCGCCTTCCCTTCAAAACTATCAGCAGAACAGCGAGCACCACCGGCGTCAGCAGAACAATGGCTATCGCCGCGATTATCATAAACTCTCCCAGTGAGAATGGCAGCAGGGCTATGGGTCTGCCAAAAGCGCTGACCCATATGGGGAAGATATGTACTCCGTACCATTCTGAGAAGGAGGTGGATACCCACGCGAGTATATTCAGCAGCACACAGGCGGCAAAGACCGCGATAAGCGCCCAGGTGCTTTTTTTCAGTTTCAGCTTATGCATTTTATTACTCCTTCACCTGAGGATATCGTATCTCCGTCGGTAGTCTGCGTGAATACCGTTACCTTAAGCCCGTCTATATCCTCCGCTGTCGGAGCAGTATCATCATCAGAGTAGAGCGATACCGTTCCCTCCGAAAGTGTCCCGGAGTAGGCGAGGACATATCCATAGAAGCTGTATAGGCTGTCGTCATCAACTGTATAGACGTGAACATAGACGGGGGCTGCCGTTTCATTCTTTATAAATAGCTTAAGCGCCGAGCGGGTGTCGTTTATTTCCATAACGCCTGTGGCATATACCGTTACTCCGGCATCGGAGAGCAGCATCTGCTCGGGAGCAGGGTCAGCGGCGCGGTAGGGCTTATTCGCAAAGGCAAGCCTTATGCCACCGGTGTAGCCTATGCGGGAGGAATCGTCGTCGTGACCGTCATCATAGCGGAGCTCTATCATCAGCTCCGCATCTGTCAGGTCGCCCAGGAGGGTGTCCGGCAGCAGGTCGCAGCGGATATCCACATATTCCTCAGTCATAGCCGGAACGCTGCTGCTGCATACAAATGAAGCAGTGGCCCCGTTAAAGATGCCGTAGGGCACCAGCTTTATCTGCTTGTCAAGGAGGTTTGCCGCCTTGAAGTAAAAGTGGTATCTCGTCCTGCTGTCGCTGGTCTCCTTAGCGGCAAAGCAGAAGTCAAGCTTGGCATTTTCGTCCGAGAAGCTGTCGGCGTAGACGGGAGCAAATTCGGTCAGGCTGCTGTCGGATAGCACCTCCGAGCGGAACTCGGAAAGGGGCTGCGCCTCAGTGAGCTGCGTCGGCACTTCATTTTCCGGTCTGCCGTAGCCCGGCAGCGCAACTGTCATTTCCTCAGTTTCAAAGAGGGGAGCAAGCTCGTCGGAATAGGGGTCCTTTATGTAATCATCAGCCTTGTAGGCGGTAAGGCCCATGGTGATGCTGTCCAGCGCCTCGGCGCCTAAGGTGGCGTTGGAGGTCAGGGCTATCATACGGAATTCCGCCTGCCCTTTGGCGGGAAGGAATCCTGAAAGGGTGGCAAAATAATCCTCGTGGACGCATCTTACATTCTTTGAGATGAGCAGCAGGTCCTCATCGGTCTTGCTGCGGGCGATGAGGCTGAGGCTCACCCGGTTGCTGCTTTCCCTGTAGCTTACCTGTGAGAGGCTTATTTTCAGCCTATCGTCCTCATACACCGGGATAGTCAGGGGCTGGGAGCGCAGGGTGCTGTATCTGTCAAGCCCCACAGATATGACGTCGGACAAGCTGTTCTCGACGAAATTGTATTCCTCGCTGAGATAGAACCTCAGCTTAAGCGTCCCTACGCCGTCAAGCCCGTCTATTTCCGCGGTCTCTGTGGCTCCCGGCGACAAGTCAGGGACATACAGATAATCTCCGCTCTCGCAGAAACCGTCCTTTTCGATGTAAAGGGTCTCGGGGGAGAGCTCCTTGTCGGAGCTGTTGGTGAAGGTGAGGGTCAAGGCTTTTCCGTTGTAGCCTGTCGCCCGGACAGTCACGCCACAGCGGTCGTAGAGGATATCGCTGCCGGTGTCGGCTATCTCCGACTCGGTGGAGGGGTTGATGGAGATAGTAGTAGTGGCCTTTTCCTCTGTGTCGTCATTCCTGCCGCCCTTATTCATAGTGCAGCCGGAAAGCAGCAGACACACCGCTGCCGCGCAGACAAGCAGCCTTCTCACATCATCGCCCCCTTTTTAAACAGATACCTATTATATAATTTACCACACCGGCATAGGTTTGTCAAGAAAAGGAGGGGGCAGCAAGAAAAAGAAAAAAATGCCTGTTATTTTCCTGCTTTAACATTTTGCAAACATTTCTCAAACATTTCAAAAAAATTCCGGGGGTATCATACAGACATACCAAACGGAAACGGAGGAAGAGCTATGATAAATGTAAACGAGCTTACTCATGATTACGGACACGGCAGAGGAGTATTCGAGGTGAGCTTTGATGTAGATAAGGGCGAGACGCTGGGATTTCTCGGCCCCAACGGTGCCGGCAAATCCACCACTATGCGCCACCTGATGGGCTTTTCCAAGCCCCAGAGCGGCAGCGCCACCATAGACGGTCTCGACTGCACGAGACAGAGCAGCGAGATAATGAAACGGGTGGGCTACCTGCCCGGAGAGGTCGCCCTCCCTGACGGACTTACCGGAGCGGGCTTCCTAAAAATGATGAACGAGCTTAGGGGCGGCGGCATCGACAGGAGAGCGCAGGAGCTGCTGGAGCGCTTCAAGCTGGACCCTTCCGGAAGTGTTAAGCGAATGAGCATCGGAGAAAAACGCAAGCTGGCAGTTGCCGCAGCCTTTATGGGCGACCCGGAGATACTTCTCTTAGACGAGCCCACCAGCGGCCTTGACCCCATAATGCAGGAGGAGTTCATCTCCCTCATAAAGGAGGAAAAGCAGCGGGGCAGAACGGTGCTCCTTTCCAGCCACATCTTCGCGGAGGTGGAAGCCCTCTGCGACAGGATAGCCATTATCAAGGACGGCAGGCTGGTCTCTACTGTGGACGCCGCCGAGATAAGGCACGGCCTGAACAACATCATCACAGTGGGCTTTGAGAATGAGAAGGACTTTGCGGAGTTTGGCAACGGCAGCTTCGATTTCAGGCTCCGGGACCGCTCCTCCCTCAAATGCTCGGTAGTGGTGGACGACAGCGACATCAACCGCTTCATCAAAGCCATCAAGCGCTTTGCAATACGCTCTTTCGAGGAGCACTCGGTAACGCTGGAGGAGTACTTTATGCACTTCTACAAAAGCAACAAGACCTTCGGAGGTGTGAGCTATGCGTGATATAATCAAGGCGGAGAGCCTTACCAAAGACTACGGCTCCGGGCGGGGAGTGTTCGACCTGAGCTTCTCCGTCCGCCAGGGAGAGGTGTTCGGGCTGGTGGGTACCAACGGCTCCGGCAAGACCACCACCCTCCGGCAGCTAATGGGCTTCATCAGACCGGACAGCGGTAGCTGCTCCATCTTTGATAGCGACTGCACCCGCTCCTCCGGCAGTTTTATGAGCCGGGTGGGCTACGTCCCCGGGGAGATAGATTTCCCGGACATGGGCTCCGGCACCAGTTTTTTAAAGCTCAGGGCGGAGTATCTGGGGATAAAGGACAGCCGCTACATCGGCGAGCTGGTGGATATGTTTCGTCTGGATTCTGATGCTCCCCTTAAGCGAATGAGCAAGGGAATGAAGCAGAAAACGGCTCTGGTGGCGGCGTTTATGTCCCGTCCGGACGTGCTGCTGCTTGACGAGCCCAGCACCGGCCTCGACCCGCTGATGAGGGACACCCTCACCGAGCTGATACTCAAGGAAAAGAAGAGGGGAGCCGCAGTGCTTATGTCCAGCCACATTTTTAAGGAACTGGACGACACTGCCGACCGCGTGCTCTTCATCGAGGACGGTAAGAAGCTCGACCTCATCGAGACCGGCACCCTCACCGCCGGCCTGCCCAAGGCCTACCGGGTGGGCTTCAAGTCCGGAAGGGATATCGACCGCTTTCTGCTGACCACTAAAATGGCCGTAACACATACCAACAGAGACGCGCTCCACATTGATATATCTGTCCAAGAAAACGGACTTGAACAGCTTTTCGGAGAGCTCTCCGGCTTTGACATAAGATACCTGCGTGAAAGGCCCTTCACGCTTGAGGGCTACTACACCGACGTAATAGAAAAGGGAGGAAAAAGAAGTGCTTAGTTTACCGCTTTTAAAACAGTCCATCAAATCCAATTCAGTTATGTGGGGGAGCATGACGGGAGTTATGACGCTGCTGTGCGTGCAGTTCTCCTCGCTGGATATGACCCGCTCGCTGCTGTTTACTATCTTCTACGGAATGATGACTACTATTCTTCCGGGCATCTATGTTCTGGTTACTGCCAACAAGCTGCTGGCATCTCAGGTTGACCGCGGCTCTATGGCATACGTCCTCTCAACCCCGACAAAGCGATCATCGGTGACCTTTACCCAAGCCTTTTACCTTGTCAACTCCCTTGTGGCGATGTTCGGCATACAGACACTGGCGCACCTGCTGGTAAATCGCGTAAAGCCCTTGGCGCTTGGTGAGCTTGCCTACAGCTCACTGGCAGGGGAACTGACAAGCAAGATGATATTGCAGGTGAACCTCTCGGCGCTTATGGTCTGCATAGCTTTGGCTGCGGTGTGCTTCATGTTCTCGGGAGTGTTCAACTCCACCAAGTATTCCATCGGAATGAGCGGTGCCTTCATTGGAGTTTCCATACTGGCTAATATGCTGGCGATGTTTGGAAATCTGGGAGTTGAGGGGCTTAAGAACTTCAAGTACCTGACCCTTTGCAGCTTCTACGATTATCAGTCTGTTCTCGCAGGCAGCACCGACTGGATAAGCAAGCTCATCTTCCCCGCAGCCATTGCCCTTGCGGCCTTTGCCGCCGGAAGGCTGGTGTTCGCAAGGAAGGACCTGCCTTTATAACGAATATAAGAGCTCCCACTGAGGGGGCTCTTTTTTGCTTGACCCGAAGCCGGATATGTGCTATGATGTTCATAGCTGAAACCTAGACGAGTACATTCAAAAGGGAGGGACATTAGATGAAAAGAGTCGCTGTCTGTGATGACGACAAGGCCTTTCTTGGTATGCTTTCAAGGGCAGCCTCCGAGGCATTTTCCAAAAGAGATATAGCCGTCAGCGTTGACTCCTTCACAAGCGGCGATGTGCTGCTTGAGGTCCACAGAGCTCAGCCCTTCGATGTGGTTTTTCTGGACATTGATATGCCGGGCACCGACGGTTTCACAGCCGCAAAGGTGCTTACGGATATATCCCCCTCCTGCTATATCATCTTCTTCACCTCCCACAGTGAGCTGGTCTATGACAGCTTTGAATTCCGCCCGCTTGATTTCATCGTAAAGGAGGCCGGCGGGGCAGTGGCCGCAAGGCTTGAAAGGGTCATCTCCCGGCTGTCGGAGAATATGCTCCAGGACCAGCGCGTCGACCTTGTAAACAAGGAGCAGGGAAGGCTCTCGGTGCCGCTTCGGGAGATTGTCTTCATTGAGAGCAGCGACCACAATATCCTCTACCACATCATTGGCAGGAGCGAGCCCTTTGCGGTCCGGGGCAGGATATCCGACTGCGAGCGGGAGCTCTCCCAAAAGCATTTTGTCAGAGTACATAAAAAGTATCTTGTAAATCTGCGCTATGTTTTCAGCCTTGACCTCACCTGTGAGCTGGTGGTCTTAAAGACCGGCGGACGGCTGCCTATGAGCCGGGGCTGTAAGCAGGAGACAGACAGGCGCCTCACCGAATATTTAAGGAGGGAGACGCGATGACCCATATCTCCGGCTTTCACGGCATTGTTGACCTTATCCAGTCGCTGATGTGCATAGCCTTCATAGCTCACTTTAAGACCTTCCGTTATTCAGCCTACAGGATATTCTTCCTTATTTTTGTGGGAGGCGCTCAGGGCTTTGCGGTTATGCTCTCCAATATTCTGAGCGGCTACCCTTACCTTGCGAATATGCTGCTCATAGCCGAGCTGGCCGCTGCGGCCTTTGTTTTCCTGCGGGGTAATATATTCAAGCGGCTGGGACTGTCGCTTCTTCCGTCAGTTGTGGGAGCGGCGGTCAGCTTTATCTCGATGTTCACCACCTCCATACTTCACGGCTTGCCGCTGGGGCAGATGCTAAGCGACCTTTCTTCGTCCTTCTATGTCATTGTTTCGGTGCAGATACTCTGCTTTTATATGTTCGGCATACTCTTGGAAATGAAGCGCGGAGAGCGCCTTGACGACGTCAGCGTGAGCACTGTTATTGCGGTGCTGATGATCTCTTTGGTGATGACGGTGGTGCTGCACAACACGCTGAACGTCTACACCTTCCCCAGCAGCTATTCCGGCCTTTACGGCAGTACGGTTATGCTGCTCATCGCGGTGCTGGATGTGCTTGCCTACCGCCTTATTGCCGACCGCCGCCGTAAGGAGGAGCTAGAACGCAGCCTTGAGATATCCTCCTTAAGGGAGCATTATCAGTCCGGCTACATTGAAAATGCCCGCCAGCAATACGAGCAGATTCGCAAACTCCGGCACGACACCAAGAACTCATTTCTCACCATAAGCGAGCTGATAGCCTCCGGTGAGGCTGATAAAGCCTATAGCTTTGCGGTGGAGAACAGCGAGCGGCTCTCGCTGATGAGCCCCTTTGTGCAGACTAAAAACCCGGTGGTCAACGCCCTTGTCAATTCAAAGCTGTCCTACGCCGCCGGCAAGGGAATAAGGGTCTCCTGCCTCTCGGCAGAGAGGATAGAGGGCATAAGGGACACTGACCTTTGCAGCGTTCTCGGAAACGCTCTGGATAATGCCATCGCCGCCTGCCTGTCCTCGAAACGAGAAACGCCGGAGCTGTCACTGGAGATAAGCTGCGAGCAGGAGCGCTTTTACACCTTCACTGTGAAGAATACAATAGACAGCTCCGTATTGGATAAAAACCCTGAGCTTGCCTCCTCCAAGAGGGATAAGTCGGAGCATGGCTTCGGCACCTCCATAATCAGGGAGACAGCGGAAAGATACGGCGGCAGGGCAGACTTCTTCGAGGAGGAGGGAATGTTCTGCTGCCGGGTGGATATGATAGCAAAGCCTTCGGTCTGAGCCGGAGGCTTTTTGCATTTCACGACAAAATCACGCAGCTCACGCCGATTTCCTTGACACCTCTGCCTCCCTCAGCTATAATGGCTTCAGTACAGGTGAAAATGCCCAAACTCAAGGCGGAGCAATTGTCATATCCGACGAAATATTCCCCGGCCTATTGACTCCGCCCCAAGGGCAGAGTGTAAGCTAAATGTGTAAATCTTACGTGATATGCTTTCCCGCACTTCTCCGAGCCGCATCAGCGGCGAGGAGCAGAAAGAACGCTCATCGGATAATAAAATGAATGGGGGTAATGCTGTGAAAATGTTCCGCGCACAAATGAGCCTTATGCTCCGCAAGCGGGGCTTTCAGGTGAGCTTTACGGTCGTGCTGCTCTATGTGATGTATATCTTCGTTCAGCAGTTCTGGTTCAAGTCGATGAACGATATCGACGTATTCGACTACGCCGACCTGGGGGCTGTTCATTCCGGCTTTTTAAACGAGTCGGGCGAGCGCCAGCTGGACACGCTTTTGTTTTTCTTTCCCTTCATTGCAGTGCTGCCCTTTTCCTTTTCGCTTTATGTGGACAAGAGCACCCGTATCAGCGATATAGTCATCAGCCGATGCGGCAGACGGCGCTATTACTTTTCCAAGCTGATGACCGCCTTTGTGGGGTCCTTCCTGATTTTCTTTATCCCCATTATGGTAAGCTATGTCCTCACCCACATCTTTTACGCTCCCGGTATGCTCAATCTCTTCGACCCCAATTATGGTGAAGCCACAGCGGGGGGCAAGGATTTCCTCTCAATGCGGGATACAACGCTGGAGCTCATATTCTTTTCTCCCTTTCTGGGGGAGACCTTTGCGGCGTTCCTTTTCTCCCTGTATGCCGGGGCTTGCGGTATGCTGGCGCTGGCGCTCTCCAACTGCTTCGGAAGAGTATCTGTCCTAATTTTTGTACCCGTTTATGTACTGACCAAGCTGTTCGAGCTGGGTCAGTCGGTGATAAAGGTGAAATACGATTATACCTACTTTCAGCTAGACCCGGTGAAGTACGCCGTCATATCCTCAGACAACCCATTCTATGGCAGACCGATCTGGCTCTACGCTCTGACGGTGGGAGCAATTATCCTCCTGTCGGCGGTGATGACCCTTATCGTCTCCCGCCGGGACCGGCTGGATTAAAGGAGGCAGCGCTATGAACAGACGAAACCTTTTCCGGCTGGGAGCAGTGGTGCTGATCGTCTTCCTGCTGGACCTCTCGGATATAGTGGAGCTGCACTCAAGGCTCGATGAGTTCGAGATAAACTACGGCGGCGACTTTTCCTCCATTTTCAGCATACTGCTTCTGGGCTTCAACAGAGTAGATCTGGGGCTTGACGCGGTGGATATCTCCCAGCTGACATTTTTAGCCGCCGCCCCCCTCTTCTTCGGGCAGAATATCTCCGCAGACCTGAGCATCAGCGGCACCTACCTTTTCACCCGTCAGAACAGCAGGATATCCTGGTATGTCAAAAGATGCCTGTCGCTGCTGTGGTACAGCCTGCTGATATCAATATTCACCTGCGGGCTGGGGACGCTTTTGACCCTCTATTTTGATGTGAGCAATGTTCCCTTGGGCAGAATAGCTCTGGTAACAGCCTCCATAACACTCTGCACCTTCGTGCTGATAATGCTCTCAAACATCGTGGGGATATTTGTAGGCAGCACCGTTGCTCTGGCGGTGGCGGTGTTCTTTGCGGCGCTGAATATTCTGATGATAGCCTCCCCCGCAAGGGTGATGAGCATAGTCTACAACAGCGCCTTCCTCCCCGAGGAGAGCACAGTGCAGATGTTAGGTAAGCTCAGTGTCAACGGAGCATACGCATTGGTCCTGTTCACCGTCGGACTTGTTGTGATAAAGCGAAAAGAGCTGGGGCTGGTCAATGCCGAGCATATATTCTAGGAGGTGTCAAATGAACACGTTAGATTTAGAGAATGTCAGCAAGACCATAAAGGACAGCGAGGTGCTCAAGGATATCTCCCTGCACTTCGAGAGCGGGAACATCTACGGCTTTATCGGGCGCAACGGCTCCGGTAAGACTATGCTTTTCAGGACTGTGACAGGCCTCATCAGACCCACCTCAGGAACGGTGAGCTACAACGGCAAAGTGCTTGGCAGCGAGCTGGATATTATCCCCCGGCTGGGGCTGGTCATCGAGAATGTGGGGCTGTATCCCGAATTCACCGGTCTGCAAAATCTCAAAATGCTGGCTAAGATAAACTCACTCATCGGTGAGAGCGAGATCAGAGAGGCCATAGAAAGAGTTGGGCTTGACCCGAAGGACAAGCGCCCTGTGCGCAAATACTCCCTCGGTATGCGCCAGAGGATAGTGCTGGCGCAGGCCATTATGGAGCACCCCGATGTGCTGGTGCTGGACGAGCCCACCAACGCCCTCGACGAGGACGGCGTGGAGCAGATAAGACAGCTTATCCTTGAAGAAAAACAGCGGGGCGCACTGGTGCTCATCGCCAGCCATAACAGAGAGGATATCTCCTGCCTCTGCGATAAAATTTACAGTATGCGCTCGGGGGTCTGCCGGGAGATAACGGAGGAACAGCAATGAGAGCATTTGTGACTGTTCAGGTGCTGATAGTGGCTGTGGCGGTCATCTCCGGCTGCATCATCAGACCTATGATACCCGATATCGGGATAACGGATATCCGCTCCGCCGAGGACGTGAGAGCTATAGATTTTGACTGCATCACCTGCCTTGACGAGCTTGACCGTGACCCCTTCTCCTCCTTTGAGGGGGGCGGTATGGCCTACGGGTTTCTCTATGACAGGAGCTACACCCAGTCGATGTTTGTCTGCACCGCACTTGAAGATATCCGCTGCACTAACGGCTTTTACAGTCAGAGCGTCAGGATAGAAAAGGGCGTCAGCGGCATCTGCCCCGAGGCGGGCAAGACGATAGACCTGACCGTCAGCGGCGGCATCTTCCGCCGCCCCAAGGAGCAGTACCGCTACAACGAGTACCTTGACCCGGAGATATCCGGAGAAAGACTTATGAGCATACTCTATCTCTACGGCGCAAATTTTATGAAGCCGGGGCATAGCTATCTTGTCTCCTGCGTGACTAAAAGGGAGGGCGAGTGGCGCTACTACGGCACCCTGCCGGAGCGCATAAGCTGGCTGGACTTGGCAGATAACGAAAACAAGCTGGTCACCGAGCCGCCGGGGGAGGAGCACTACGGCAATTACGCCGATAACGAATTCTTCTGCCGCGACGAAGCTACCCTTGCGGGAGCCTTGGAGACCAAACGGCAGCTCATTGAAAAATACGCCTGAAAGGTATAGACATTTATCACAAATCAGCGGGTGCAAAGTTGTGCACTCCGCTGATTTTTGCGTCAAAAGAGAATTATTTGCCGAAAAAATGTAAGAATTGCAGTTCTTTGACGTATTTTCTTATAGAGGCAAAATTTTATAGGGAGGGATAGCTATGAATAAAGTTATACTGACGCTTGCACTGTCTGCGCTGCTCCTGACCTCCTGCGCCGACGTCCCCGAGACCGTAAAGGAGCGGGCGGAGAACAGCTCCGTTACAGAAGATCTGGAGAGCAAGCCTGATGCAGACCTTGTGTTTGATACGGTGGAGAACGTGACGAGGAATGTTCAGTCGGTCAGGGAGAACAAATACCAGAATATCATTATCCCGGAGGAATGCGTTTTCGATGTGGAGCCTGCTGAAAGGGCATACATCATCGGCGCGACTAACTACGAGAATGAGGGCAGGGTGGACATCGACAAAAGGTTTGAGGACTTCTCTATGATGTTTGTCGGGGAAATTCCGCCCCACATCGTTCCCTTTACCACCGAAAGCTACGATGCGGAGCTGGAGAAGGCAGAAGAGGCCGGAAGAGAGCCTTACGACCGGGAGCTGTTTGAAAGGGGCAACAAGACCTCTTTTCCTCCGGAATACGGCAGGACAGGCTTCGGCTATGCAAGGCGCTATATGGTGGAGATGTCCACCGGGGGAGCAATAATTGCTTTTGTCCTAAGCGACTGGTCAAGAAAGCAGTCGCTTGCCGACCCCGCTTTCAGCTATGACCTGCGAAAGGGAGAGCTGCCGGATATCTCCTACAGTGTTGCAGGGGAGGACTACAGCCTTGCCGACGCCTTGAAGGATGCCGACAGCTACATAAGCGGGAGCCTTAAGCCGTTTCTTGATAACAGCGACGGCGTGCGCCCCCAGAAGCTGTACGTTATGGAAGCCTTCGGCGATGAGGATATAGGGGAGACGCCCGGAAACTATTACTATCTTATAAAGTATGTTCAGACGGTAGGCGGGATACCTATCTCCAACTACGGCACCCGCGACCAGCGCAAGGACCGTATGCAGAGGGAAATTTTCTGGCTGTTAATGTATGAGCGCGGAAAGTTCGGGAAGGTGGCCATGGACAACTTCTTTGAGACCGGCAGGACAGAGCAGGAAAAGCTCATAACCCTTGATTCTGCGCTGGCTCACGGCGAAAAGCTGCTGGCGCCCTTCGAGGTCTACAAGATAAAAAAGGTCTCCCTTGAATATTGCGCATACCTGGATGGGGAGGGAATGATGCCCAAGAATGAGATAGTCCCCTACGAGTACCGCCCGATGTGGTGCCTGACTCTTACCGATGACAGGGACTGCGAGTTCCTTCAATTTGAGCAGCGAAAGGCTATCTACATAGATGCCATCGACGGCACCGTTCGCCTGTGGGACGATTTTCAGGAGAGCTTCCTGTTTGATTCCTCTAACTGACCTCTTGCCATATCTCACAATCTGCCGCAGCCGTTTTTGTGCAAATAAGAGAAATCCGCCCGAACAGGTCACCCCGGTCTCCGGCTATGCGTCTTATTTATAGAGGCGATTGTAAAGCTTAAGCGGAAAAACGGTATCTCCCCCCGTAGGGGGAGAATACCTTTTTCCGCCTCTTCCCGAGCCGCATCAGCGGCGAGGACATATAAAACAGCGGAGAAAACCAAAAGTCATAATTGTAAAAGTGACCCGCAATTATGGGATTTCAGAGTTTTATAATCGGCTATCTTATTTATAAGAAAGGAGAGAGCGGATTATGGAGAGAGCAAAGCTTATCAGAGCGGTGAGAGCCGCACAGCAGGGCGACAGGGAAGCAGTGGAGCTGCTTTACAACGAGTGGAGCGGCAGACTGACGGCCTTCATCTGCCGGCAGACCGGTACCGACAGGGCGGCGGAGGATATCCTCTCCGAGACCTTTGTGGCGGTGATGGAGCATATCGGGGAGCTGAAAACGCCGGAGGCCTTCGGCGGGTGGCTCTACTCGGTAGCATACAGCAAATGCGCCGACTTCCTCCGCAGCGAGGGCAGGGAGGAGCAGTTCGGCTCCGACGAGGAGCAGGAGGCAGTGCTGGAGCGCTCCCTCAACGAGCCTTTGACCCTGCCAGAGGACTACGCTGTAAACGAAAGCGTCAGGAGCGGTATCCGGGAGATAGTTGGCGGCTTGAAGGCCGACCAGCGCTCGGCGGTGCTGATGTACTACTACGAGCAGAAAAGCGTTGCCGAGATATCCAAAGCCACCGGCAAAAAGGAGCCGGCTGTGCGCAAAACCTTACAGCGTGCCAGAGATAAAATAAAGGAGAGCATCGAGCGCCTCTGCGCAGGGGGAGCTCTGTTCGCGGCGGCTCCGCTGGAAGCGCTGCTGGGCATCGCTTATGACGATACCGCAGCCGAGGCCGCCCTCCCCGCCGGAGGCGCAAGGCTGGCGGGAGGCTTAGCTGTGAAGATAGCTGCCGGGGCCGCCGTCGCTGCCATAGCGGTGGGCGTCCCCATCGGGATAAGCAAGATAAACGATAATAACGGGCTGGGTAATTACGTCCCCAAGGACTCCGTTTCAGTCCCCACCTATGACGACAAGTATTTCCCGGTATTTGAGATAAAGGAGCAGATAGGCAACATCGCCTTTGCCTGTGAGCCGGAGCCCTATGATGCGGAGGAGCTTTATATCCTCACCCCGAAAAAGGGCACCAAGGAGCAGTCCCCAGACACCAAGGCCAGGCTGCACAATGTGCTCTACGACCTCTTCGGAGTAAACGCCGACAAGGAGAAAATGCTCTCCACAACAGAACAGTATTACGATGCTATACCGGGCCGTGACCCTGAATCCTGGTATGAGACAGTCCGTGTTGACAGCAGCGATTATAGCTGGGGCGGGGAGATAGAAGAAAACTCTTCAAACTTTTTTGTGTCTTCTACCTGGAAGAACGACGGCGGATATCTTTTGATGTACGATTCAAGAGAGGTCTACCTGCCGGACCTCTATCCTGAGACAATCTATGATATGTACGACGACACTAAGTTCACCATAGAGCAGGCGCTTAAGCAGGCGGAGAAGACCATAGACATTCTCAAAAAGAACAATATGTTTGACGAGGGCGAGGAGCCTCAGCTTTCACGCATAGGCGTTCAGCACATTGAAGGCAGGACGGTCTTTGACCTGCACTATGTTCAGAAGCGCTTCGGGCTCACTGTCAACGACAACGGATTTCTTCCCTATGAGGGCACTCTGGGAGTTTGTAGCCCTGAGTTTGATATTTTCTTCATGGGCAACGGTCACCCCTGCTATATCCGCAACTGCTATTCCTTCAGTGTTGACAAAAAGGAGAAGGTGGATATAGCCATAGACTATGAGCAGGCGCAGAAGATACTCGCAGAAGGGCTGGCGGAAAATCTGAAATTCACCGTCACCGAAGCAGCGCTGCGGTATTTCGGTGTCCGTCCGAGTTATGGTAAGCCGCTGGGAGAGCTTCACCCGACCTGGTGCTTCACCCTTGAGGACAACAACATAGGTCACAGCGACACTCACGAGGAATTCCATTTCAAGTACTTTCCCCGCTATACCGCTCATGTCGATGCCCTGACCGGTGAATTATATCTTGTCAATGCCGAGACCGAAAAAGCCTACAAGAAGGACAGCGAGGACTCGTAGTATAGGTATGTGCCTTTTACACAAATCGGGTTGCCTGAAATTGTGGGTTTCTCCGATTTGTTTCTTTACCCCTTGACACTGCCCCGAGGGCAGAGTGTATCATCAGGCTGTAAAAAAAGATACACCTGCCCAAAGGAGCTGACTTTATGAGGATAACCGACCACATCGACCTTTTCTACCCCGACGGCGAGAGCCGCCGCCGCGCCGCAGAGCGCAGAGCAAAGCTGCGTGAGAGCGGCTCCCGCTATATCGAGGACTTAAAGCTTGAGGACATCAAACGCACCGTCACCCTTGCGGGTTCGGAGCGCTTTATCGCCCTGGCGGAGGAGCTGTCCGACGAACCGGATGTAATTGAATACCGCCTTGACTGTTTCGAGGACTTTCTCCGAAATCCCGATCTGGCGCAGACCTTCCGCAAGATCATAGCCGAGCTTTCCGGCAGGCGCCCCGACCTTGACCCGGAAAGTGATGAGAGCATCAACGCCTTCTTCGACATCAAGGTGAAGATGGACGACCTGTCCTTCTTTCTATCCTCCATCGACGAGATAAACAGGATATACAAGCGCATAGGCAAGACAGTGCGCTCAAAGGCTATGCGAGGGCTGTTTGAATTCTTCGGAGGGCTGCCCCAAAGCCCTGAGTTCACCGAGATAGCCGGCTGCCTTAAGGAGCTGAACGAGTCCTTTTCAAAGACTATCAGGAGCGTAAAGGTCGGGGTCAACTTCGATATGAATATGACCCCGGATTCCGCGGGGATACTGGAGATATCCTACGATAAGATATACCCCAAGGGCAACATCTTGGAGCGGCTGGTCTACGGTGCTGTGGGAGATAAGGAGAAGTTCACCGGCGAGGAGCACCTGAACTCTGCCACCCGCCACACCCCTGCCGACATCGACACCGCCCTGTTCCGGGAGCTCTCCGACTACACGCGGGAGTACGCCGGCAGGATAGCCGCAGCCCTCCGCAGCTACCGCACCAGCTTTTTTTCGGACATCAGCGAGCTGGAGCGCCAGCTGGATTACTATGAAGGCGCCGCAGCATTCGTCAAAAGCGTCCGGGCAAGGGGTCTGCCAATGTGCCGCCCAAAGCTGCTGCCCCCGGAGGAGCGCAGGACGTCCCTCAGGGGCGTGTTCGACCTTGGCTTTTACCGTCGAGTCGTGGGGGAGGACCCCCGCTCGGTGCTCACCGGCAGGATAGTCACAAACGACGTGACGCTGGACAGTGAGGCGGGCTTTTACCTTGTGACCGGCGCCAACAACGGCGGCAAGACTACTCTTGCCAGAGCGGTGGGAGTGTGTCAGGTAATGGCGCAGGCGGGGCTTTATGTTCCTGCCGAGAGTGCGGAGATATCCCTCTGTGACTGCATCTTCACCCACTTCCCCCGGGACGAGAAGCTGGGCATCGACACCAGCCGCTTTACCACTGAAATAAAAGAGCTCAAAGAGCTCATCTGCGGCGTAACGGATAGGAGCCTTGTGATACTCAACGAATCGCTGCAAAGCACCACCCCGGAGGAGTGTATGAGGATAGCAGAGATACACTTGGAGCTGCTGGCTGCCGCCGGGGTCAGGGGACTGTATGTCACCCACCTGACTGGGCTTTATGACAAGGCTCAGGAGCTGAACGGGAAGGGATATCGTACCAAGATAGACAGCCTCGTTTCCGAGACCGGGGAGGGGGAGCAGAGGCTTTACAAATTTGAGCGCCGCCCGCCCGACGGGGAGAGCTTCGCCTACTCCATCTACCGGCGCTTCGGCGCGACCTTTGAGGACATAAGGCACGGTGACCGCCATGGACAAGAGGCGTAAGATAGAGGAGTTCCTCGAATACGGCGGCAGTGAGCTTTTCTCCACTCTCGTGGACAGCGGTATGACCCGGGGCGACGGCATTAACGCCCTGACGGAGCTTTTGAACAGCTACAGCGAGGTCTGCCGATTCATCAAGGGACGCAGCGCCGCCTACCGCTATATGCTGCGAAAAGCGGGAGCGAAGGGTATGCTGGGCAAGCGTGTGCCCGATCTGAAAAAATACCGCCTTACCCGCGCCGAGAAGGAGCACATCTCAAAGAACGTGGGAGAATACATCGCCTCCGGCGGTGTGAAACGAAAGGCAGTCAAGAGGGCGGCGGGCGTTGTCGGGGTACTGATATTTGCGGCGCTGACCTTTTGGCTGGTGGAGCGGTATGTCTACTCGCAGGAGTATCAGGAGCATATGAAGGGGCAGTTCTTGATAATAGAAAATCCCAAGCAGTATGATGACAGGATAGTTTTCAAAATAAGCACTATGAGCGATATGCAGGAGATATTTCTCATGGAGCTGCCGACCCTTTATTACCAGAGCCCCTCCGGAGAAATTGAGCTTGTCCCCAAGCCCCCGGAGGATAGCAGCGAGGAGGAAAAGATAACCGGGCTGGGGCTCTTCTATACTATGGAGCCGGAGAAGCTCACCCTCTACGGCTGGAATTACGGCACCTCCCTTGAACCCGGGACCTACCGGGCGGAGTTTGAGTTCTACATCATTGATGAAAAGGGCGAGCCGCAGCTTTTGACGGCAACCTCCAAGGAAGCGAAAGTGAAATGACCTTATGCAGACAGAGAAAAACAGGAGACAGCTGGTCATTCTGAATAAATCGGCGGGAGCACATTTGTGCATTCCGCTGATTTTTTGCGTAAAAATCAGATTTTTTTCAAAAAATGTGTGGTTTTTCGGCTTTTCTGTCGTATATATCAGCAGAAGAAAAAACGGGCTCCAAACTTCCGTCATATTTTACGATAAATCTCTTCCTTGATTGTGCATATTGCAGAAAGTCGCAGAAAAGCGCCTGAAAACTATCACGTTTTTGAGGGCAAATACGTCTATACTTATGTAAGGCATCACCTTCCCGGAACGTAATACTGCACAAAATCAAAACGCCATTTTTGTACAATAGAGAGAATTTTTCAGAAAACGTGCGGAAACCGGATTTTGTGTCGTATATGTTTTCAGAAGCCATTTTTGGGAGGGTATGCTATGAGAAAACCCATACTTATACTTGCGCTTGCCGCCCTGCTGCTGGCGGGCTGCGCCTCCGTCCCCGACACCGTCAAGGATCGCGCCGAGAACAGCTCCGTTACCGAAAGTATGGAGAACAAAGCCGACAGCGGCCTTATGTTTGATACGGTGGAGAATGTGACAAAGAATGCGGCAAATGTTCTGGGAAATAAGTATCAGAATATCGTGTTGCCGGAGGAACTGAATGTTGATGTTGTTGACAAGGCATATATCCTGACCTGCTCCCGGGACAGCAAGGATAAGTCCGCAGACCTGCACAAGTTACTCGATGAGTTCTCAATGGCAATGGTCGGAGAGATAGCGGAGGACATTCACCCCGACAGAGTAAAAACACCGACCGAGGAGGAGCTTGCGATCATTCGGGAGATCTTCCCCGATGCCAAGGCAGAGGACTTCGGAAATTATGAGCCTGTTGACCCATCGCTGCTGCTGATAGGTGATTCTGACAGATACCACCTGGAGGCGTGGTCAAACTACTCTCTGTTCGGATATGTAACGGACGAATGGTATGAAACAAGAACAGGAGAAAGAGCGATAAAGGTTTATTACCCCGAAAAGGACGAGCTTTCGGGGATAAGCTACAAGGTCGCAGGGCAGGACTACGCCGTTTCTGACGCGCTGAAGCTTGCGGAAGACTTTATGAAGGATAAGCTGCTGCCGATACTTCCTTACGATGAAGATATCCGCACAAGGAATATTGCTGTCTACGAATGCAGCGACGGAAACTACTATTATTTTATTAATTTTGAGCACATCTTTTTCGGGCTTCCCGTATCCAATGTCGGAGAGGCAGGTATGAGAGAAGCATCAATGGCGGGGATAGATCTTCGCGTGGCTGTCAGCTGTCCTGGAGTGATAGGGGAGGTCAGAAACTACTATTATCCCACTGTATTCGACAAGCAAAGCGTTGACAGGCTGATAACTCTTGACTCCGCACTCACTCACGCAGAGAAGCTGCTGGCTCCCTTTGAGGTCTATAACGTCAGCGATATCTCGTTGAGGTACTGTGCAAAGGAGCCCGGCTGGGACGGAAGAAATGCAGACGGAACATTTGAATACCACCCTATGTGGTGCCTGACCGTTTGGGAGGACTCTGCTCCTCATTTCGGAGATATGGACGTCCGGAAGGAGATATATATCGACGCCGTAACGGGAGAAACTATGCTCTGGGACTACAGCACCGGAAGCTTTCTGTTTGGCGGGGCATAGCAAGCAAAAAGGAGGGATATCTTTGAAAAAAACGATAGCTGCCCTGAGCCTTGCCGCCCTGCTCCTCACCTCCTGCGGTTCAGCCGGGCAGAGCAAAACGGCGGAGGGCGCAGTGCCCCTAGAAAAAGTGAAGGCGGAGCTGGAGAGCTTCAGCTATTCAGAATATCCAAATGTATCGTTTGAATGTGATGTCCCTTACATTGACACCGATGAGCTTTATATCATTACGATGCGCGATACCCTTGAGGCGGGGAAAGCCGAAAGGGAAGATGAAATGAAAATGGCGTCGGCACTCGCGGATATATTTGAAATACCCGAAGATGAAGCCGATAAATATACATCGAAGCTGGATGGCTTTAACGGCGAGGCTGCTGTTGAGATCGGTCAGAAATGCGTCGGCTACGTCAGGCACGGTATACCTTCCTTTGTGATATATAATTATGACAATATCGCTCTGCTCCCGGACAGCAATATGAACTATGAGACCTACACAAACTATACAGTCAAAAACTATCCCAAGGATGAATTTGATATGGCAGACGGCGGAAAGCTCACAGTCGATAAGGCGATAGAGCAGGGTGAAAGGATAGTTGACAGCCTTATGAAAAACGGGCTGTTTGACAAGGAAGCGCAGGCACCAAGGCTTGAACGCATCTCAATAAAATCAACATCAAACGGCAATGTCATTACCCTGCATTATAACGATGTCCGGTACGGATTGGAGATAGACGACAGCGGAATGTTTGATGCTGAATCTGATGATCCGCAGCTGCGCAATCCGTTTTTCTTCATTGACCTTGCAGGGGATAACAAGCCGCTGCAAATAAAGAACCTATATGACGACGGTATGCTGAGCAAGGAGCCGGTGAGCAAGATACTTCCCCTCTCAAAGGCGCAGGAATATCTGAGCAAGGGTCTGGCATCCCATATTGATGCTCACGTCAGCGAAACTGCTTTGAGGTATGTCTGCATACAGCAAAAGGATATAAAAAACCGGGTATACCGGCCGATGTGGTGCTTTCTGTTACAGGAGTACCCGGACGGAGCAGACCTTAAGCGTCCCTTCAAGCGTCGCTCCGCACTTGTTGATGCCATAGACGGCACAGTTTGGTACTACGACCCCAACGCATATCAGCTCTATAAAAATGAGCTTAAATAGATTTGAAAAGAAGGCGATATGATGAAATTTTTCCACACTCTCAGGCAGGACCTGAACAAGACCCTTATCAATGCAGGATTTGTGGGGGCGGCTGTGATGACCTGCATATTGGCGTTCACAGGCTTTGCCTACCGCGACGAATCCAACGACAAAAGCTACTCCATTTTTGAGGCGTTCTTCTCCTTTGACCGCGGCTTTATCGAGAGCCACCAGCAGTTCGCCTGGACGACGCTGTTTTCCTCCGGGCTTTCGGGGTACATCTCGATGTTTATCCCCATAATCGTGGCGTTCCCATTTATGGTGAGCTTTTGCGCAGAGCGCAACAACGGGCTGATGCGCTTCACCATTACCCGCGCCGGGAAAATGCGCTACTACCTCTCCAAGTTCACCGCGTCTCTTCTGGGCGGAGGGCTGGCTGTGGCCTTCGGAATGATACTCTTCGGCATAGTGGTCAGAGTAGTTTTCCCCTCGATTTTCAGCTACGGCCTTGACCCAGAGTATTTGCAATGGACAGTCCCGGACGGGGAGATGGCTATAGTTTGGAGGGTGCTGTTCTCGTCGTTTATCTATGGAGCGTTCTCCACACTGCCGGCGTTCTTCCTTTCCTCCTTCTGCCGAAATCCTTACATCATCACCTGCCTGCCATTTATGCTGGTGTATGTGTGGCAGACGGCGATATCCAAAATGATAACGAAGATATTTGAATTCAGGACCGACTTTGACGAGCACTATATGGATAGGCTCACCGCCTTTGCGCCGGACTCCTCCCGCTATCTTGCCTCTGTGGATTTCGGCGAGCTGACCTATCTGCACAAATGCGTGCTGATATTCAACGGAGCGTATTTTGCGGTGTTCTTGGCAGGCTTCATAATAATAATGAACCTGCGCACAGACCAAGGGGCCTAGTACCGTACCGATTTTGAACACAGACAATAATGCCGAAAGGATAATAATATGAAAAATTTAAACCTCAAGCAGGCGTTCTCCTGCGCCCGAACGGAGTACATCAAATGGATATGCGATGCCCGTATGCTGATACTGGGCGTGCTGCTGATATTCATCTACAATTTTGCCATTCAGCCGCTGCTGAAAAACGCAGGGGATATGGGCGAGCCCCTCAATATGCTGGAGCCATTTATCGCAATCGCCAATTCCGGCGCCATACTGCTGATAATCCCGCTGGTGTTTCTGACCCTCATTGCCGACTTCCCGAAGATTGACACCAACACTGTGTTCTACATCATCAGGGTCGGGCGGGTCAACTGGCTGCTGGGGCAGGTCATCAAGCTGGTAATGATGGCGCTATCCTATCTCGCTTTCATATTTCTCGGAGCGGTGGTGCCGATGATAGGCAGGGGCTTCTGGTACAACGGCTGGAGCAACGTAGCTACGCAGTTTACCACCCGCTTCCCGGAGAAGAGCGGCAACTTCGGAGTGTCGCTGCTGCCTGAAAATCTTTACAATCAGCTCTCGGTATTCGAGGCTGCCATAGAGAGCTACCTGCTGGTGTTCGCCTATCTGCTGATACTGGGACTTCTGCTGCTGGCATTCTCCCTCATCAAAAGAAAGACCGCAGGCTTTGTGCTCTGCGGTGCGGTCATATCTTTGGGCACAGCCTTCTGCACTATCCGCACCGGCTGGATGTGGACAATGCCAATGGCCAATTCGATAATCTGGCTGCACTTCACCAAATACTTCCGCCAGCCGGTGGTCACTATGACCTTCTCGGTGATGTACCTGATAACCTTTGTTGTGGTGCTGTTCGTTTTCTGCCTCATAGCTATAAAAAAATTCAACTACGATAACGTGGCTGAAATTGCCTCGTAACATTAAAGTTCACAATTCGGAAACAACTTTATCCGAATAAAGCACACATAATATACAGCTGCCCCATTAATCATAAAAGGAGGACACCCAAATGTCAAACATAATCGAAGTAAAGGATCTCGACCTCACCCTCGGCAAGACCGACATACTCAAGAAGATAAACGTCAGCTTTGAGGAGGGGAAGATACACGGCCTCATCGGGCGAAACGGCTCCGGCAAGACCATGCTGATGAAGTGCATCTGCGGGTTTATCAAGCCCACCCACGGAGAGGTCACTGTTGACGGCAAGCGCGTGGGCAAGGACGTTGACTTTCCAAAGGATATGGGAATAATCATCGAGACCCCGGGCTTTATCCCATACTATTCCGGCTACAAAAATCTGAAGCTGCTGGCAGGCCTCAACAACAAGATAGGCAAGGCAGAGGTCAGGGAGAGCATGAAGATGGTAGGGCTAGACCCCGACCTTAAGCGCCACGTCAAGAAGTACTCTCTCGGTATGCGGCAGCGTCTGGGGCTGGCGCAGGCCATAATGGAGAACCCCAAGATACTCATTCTCGACGAGCCCTTTAACGGCCTCGACAAGGAGGGCGTAGCGGAAATGCGTGAATATCTGCTCTCCTACAAGGAGCAGGGCAAGACCATTCTCATCTGCTCCCACTCCGCCGAGGACATCTCGGTGCTCTGCGAGACGGTCCACGAGATGGATAAGGGAGTCATTGAAAAGATAAGCTGACAAAAACCCGCGCAGGCGGTGAGGGCCTTCGCGGGTAATTAATGTTTAACTCTCTTTATTTTTCATATGAACAATCTTTGCATATTCTGCTTGAATTTGGATTTGTTTTTCTACATTCGCTCCTTTTGTCTATTATACAATATTGGGAGTGAATTTGCCAAGGTGTGGATAAGCCAGAACAGGGAAAACGACCAGTCCGTCTTTGGGAACTGGTCGTTGTAATTCTTCATAACAGGTTAACTGTTTGGCTTTGTGATCATTTGCGTTCTATGTAAGAAATGGTTGCAAGAAATTCAAGTGCTTTTGTGCTGTCTGCTGTGATTTTAGAATTGTATGCAGTTAAAGCTGTATTTTCTGCAATGCTCGAAATGCTATATGCCATAGAACTGATTTTTTGCATTTCGTCAGTCGCTTCCTGAATTGCATCGTAAAGCATTCTTTGATTTGCTTTTATTTGCTCTAATTGATATATTATGACGTCCAACTTGTTTAGTATCATATTCTGCCTTAGTTCAGATTCATATAAATTATAAGCGCCGTCATTTCCGAATCTTCCTGTTGAAGACAGAGAATAAACTCTTTTGGATAGCAGGTATTCATACATTGTATTTAATGCAACAAAATCACCTCTGTATTTCGGGAAGATAACATCATAAGAATATATCTTTTTAAGAGATTGGTCGAGTTCATAAATTTCGCTGTTCAGTTGACGAATATGCTCTTCAAGCAACGGTATCCTGTTTTTCTCTTCTTCGACTCTCTGGTTATCACTTTTTACATCATTTTTATAAGCCGACATTTCATTTGAATATTTCTTTTGAATTTTTACACGATTGATGATTAGTATAACAATAGAAATAGTAAATGCAATTCCATACGCAATACCGAGAAAAGCCCAGGTTTCCCAAGTGGTAACCGCAAACAGTGTTGCCGAAATAATACCATTGGAATAATGCTGCGTGATATAGTAAACTGCAAGAGCATAGCCGATCACAAGAAATAATACTCTTAATCCAATTAAATCAAAAAATCCCCAATCCGGCTTTTCTCTTGTCGGTTTGTAAAATCTTCTGCTGTACCCTGAATTTGCAATCTTGTTTGACAATTCGCTTACCGTGCGTTGTAATGCAAATTTTTCGTTCTCTAGCTGGCAAACGTGAGAAAAATAATCTATTGTACTTTTAAGGTCTAATTTATCAGGATTATCAAGAGTTAATTGCTGGCTATTCGCTATTGAATTAACAGATTTACCGCATTTGTTGCAAAAGGATGAATTATCATCTATTTTTGCTCCGCAATGACTGCAATACATAAAAAACCACCTATTTCACATATCAATATTTATAATTGAATATTATAGTATTGTAATTAAAATATAGCATCCTATCATCCAAACGAATGTCTATATAAATTTTATCATTCAAACGAATGAAAATCAAGTGCATTCGTTTGAATGCATGATAAAATCTACATAATAAACAAAACGGGGGTAGGTTTATTATGTACTATTATCAGCGGCTGCGGGATATGCGCGAGGACAGCGACCTGACACAAAAACAGCTGGGCGAGATACTCGGCATAACGACACAGCAATACCAGCTCTACGAATCCGGCAAGCGGGAGATGCCTATGCATTTGTTCGTGGTGCTGGCACAGAGATACAACGTGTCCCTCGACTATCTTGCAGGGATAAGGTCAGATAAAACCCCTCTGAAATAAAATACCGGCCGCCCCATACGGGACAGCCGGTATTTCTTATATTGGGAGGTCAGAATAATCTGCCGTCGGAGGTGTCAAGACGTATGGTGCGGTCGGTGCCGTTCTCGGTGAGGGAGAGGGTCAGGATACCGCCGGTCAGCTCGGCGGAGTGGACTGCTGCGCCCACCATTCTCTTGGCGATGCGCTCTAAGCGCTGCTGGCTCTCGTTGTAGGTGCTCACATCGTCGGAGGTGAAGAACACGCTGCCGAACAGGTGGTTTATCACAGCTAGGCTCATCTTCTGGCACTGTTTAAGGGAGATGCTCTCGTCCCGCAGCAGGAAAACGTCCGGGTCATTGAGGAACGCTCTGCCGTTCAGCTGGCGGCGGAACACTGTGTTGAGCATTGAGTTCTTGGTGGAGACACGCTCCCGGTGGGTCATCTGCATCACAAGGTTGTCGTTCCAGGAAAGTCCCACATCGCAGCCGATACGGCAGTACTCAACCTTGCCGAAGGCCGAGCCCAGAGGAACTCCGCAGCCCAGTATCAGCCTATCGCCCACGCACTCCCGCAGGAAGTCCATTCCGTCTGCCATTATCTCGCCGCGGCTTTTGCCATTTGCGGGAAGTATGCAGGCGGCGTAGAGGAAGTCCAGCTTCACAAGGTCGAAGCCACATTCGTCAAGGTAGTAGGTGAATACCTCTCTTAAGTACTCCCTAACCTCCTCGTTGTAGATGTCAAGAGCATAGCTGCCGCTCCAGTTGCAGCCGGCAGGCAGGGGAGCGCCGTTCTCATCCCGCATCAGCCAGTCGGCATGCTCGCGGTAGAGGCGGGAATTCGCCTCGCATACAAAGGGCGCCAGCCACAGTCCCGCCAGCATACCCTCTGCGTGTATCTTATCGCAGACAGGCCGCAGACCGTTAGGGAATTTGCTCTCGTCGATGTTCAGCCAGTCCCCAACGCCGGTCTGATAACCGTCGTCTATCTGGAAGATATCCAGCTTTCTGCCGGAGGCAACTATGGCATCAAGGTCGTGCAGCAGCTTTTCCTCGGAGATGTCCTGATAGTGGCGGTACCAGCTAGTGTAGCCGGTGAGAGGATTGGCCTGTGACGGGGCTATGCCCATCAGCGAGAACCAGCGGTCAAAGACCTCGCTCTCGGTGCCGGTGAGGACAGCCGCGTCAACGGCGTTGAAGGGCTCGGCATAGACCGCCCCCTCGCATTCCCGGGAGAGCTTTACCCTCTGCTTGGAGGAGTGTATCGTCACCTTGGTGAAGCCGCATCTCTCGGACAGGGAGCCGTAGAGCCTGTACTCGCTGCCGGTGCGGATATAGCCGTAGGTGAAGCCGTGGAGCACACCGGGGGTGGTGTGGTAATGAGTGAAATTGTAGTCGCCGTATTTGTCGAAGTTGTATTTCTTAACGAGGGGAGAGGGTATGCGGTCGATGCCCCGCTGGGTCTCCTTGGTGGACCACTCCCGGCTGTCGGTCCAGGACTGGTAGCCGTTTAGAAACAGTCTGTCATCGTCGCCGATGCTCTCCTTGCAGATGACCGCCAGCTCCTCAAAGCTGACCGGAGCCTTGGGCTCCACCAGCAGAGTAACCCTTTCGCCGTCGGTGATGAGCTCTGCGGTGAATAATTCTTCTGTCACCCTGTCTGTGAATTTATAGGTGCTGCCCGCTATACGGATAAGGGCGGTAAAGCGTGTCTGAGATGCCATATTCAAGCTCCTCTCTTATTCGTCGCTGCCGTCAGCCTTGATGCCCTCGGCGATGACGTCGGTAACTTCCTTCTCCTTGTAGAGACCTAAGATAAGTCCGCCGATAAGGCAGAGGACTGCCGCAACAGCCGCGGTAAGACGCAGACCGAAGCCGCCGGAGCCTATGCCCTTGATAGAGGTGAAGAGCACCATCGCCAGCGCCTGACCCAGCTTCATAGCGAAGGTCCTTGCTGCGAAGAACATACCCTCTCTGCTCTCACCGGTCTTGATGCTGTCAGCCTGTGCAACGTCGGCAACGATTGCCTGAGGGAGTATTCCCAGAACAGCCATAGGAACGGAAGCGAGGAAGGATATCATAATGCCGTTTACCATCTTTGGAAGTCCCAGCTTGCCTGCAAAGGCAGTGAACAGGAATACAAGGCTGAAGAATATGAAGGCCGCCATGACCAGCTTCTTCTTGCCCATCTTCTTGGCGAGGATATTTACGGGAGCGTAGAACACAAGGCTCATTACCGTCATAATGGCGAAGAGCATAAAGGTCTTGTCGGAGCCCAGCCCTATCAGAGTTGTGATGTAGAAGGCCAGACCGGTCTGGAACATAGTTAGCGCTACCCAGTAGAAAATATCGGAGGCTACGAACTTGCGGAACTCCTTGTTTCCGAAGGTCTTGGAAAGGGAGGCGAATGCGGGAGTGTCAGAGGGAGTGGTGTCAACGTAGTCCTTCTCCTTGATGCCGAACACAGGCACCAGCATACAGATAGCCGCAACTGCCGCCAGAATTCCGATGGTAACTCTGAAGGAGTTGGCATAGCCCATAGAGCCGCGGAACATTCCTGCGATGTTGGGAACGAGGTAGCTGATAGCGTTACCTACAAAGAAGGTAACGGAGATGTATGTGGAAACGTTGATTCTGTCCTTGGGGTCGCGTCCCAGCTCGGGGAGCAGGGCATTGTAGGGTGTGCAGTAGATAGTCATGAACAGATAGAACAGCAGCAGTGTTACCAGCAGGAAGCCGTTGTTCCACCAGGACACCTTACCCACAGGCGAGAGGAAGATGAGAACTGTAACCAGCGCAAAGGGAACCGCGATAGCTCTCATAAAGGGGATGCGCCTGCCGTCCTTGTGGCGGCTTCTATCGGACTTGGAGGCTATCCAAGGGTCGGTAACGGCGTCGAAAAGTCTGCCTATGGCAGTGATGATGCCGATAACGGTAAGCCCTAAGAAAATGCTGCCTTGAGTGATGAAGTACTTCTGCCCCAGCTCGATCTCGCTGTTATCAGGCATATAGAAGAACACCAGCCAGTTGGAAACTATGCCCGAGAGCATCGACCAGCCCAGCTGACCGATAGCGAATATCCAGAGCACCTTATTAGTTATCTTTTTCATATGAGATCCTCCTTACGATCTTAAATGATCAATAGCCATATTGATGATGAAGTCCAGCTCCTGCTCGGCGTGCTCGTTCTCGCCCTCGAAGACTGCTCCGCGGGAGAACTTTTCACTCATAAGCATAAGCGCGTGGGTGAGAGAGAGGTACATAAGCTTGAAGTCGATGTCCGGTCTAAGTGAGCCGTCCTTGACGCCAGTGGTATAGGCGTCCTCCAAAAGCGGGTAGAAGTCCAAAACGCTGCGGCGGTACTCCTCCATATCCTCCGGGGTGACCTCCTCGCCTATGATGTAGCGGTCGAAGCTGTCAACAAACCTAAGGAAATCCTGGTGTGAGATGTAGAGCACCTTGAATACCTTCATCAGCTCGGTTATCCTCCCCAAGCCGTCCTTCTCCTTATAATAGTCGCACTCGAAAACCCCGTCGAACAGTGAGCGCACACTTTTCCACAGCAGGCTGCCGGCTTTGATGACCAGAGTAGCCTTTGTGCCGAAGTAGCGGTAAAGGGAGGCAACGCCGATCTCGCACTCGTCTGCGATGTCGTTCATCTTAAGCTCGTTGACGTCGTGGGTCAGAAGAAGCTTAGCGCAGGCCTCCACAGCCTCCTGCATTCGGTCGGAGCGGGCGTTTTCAATAATTTTTTTATATTCCACTTGACAAACGCTCCTTTATGTGGTAGAATATCATCAAGGCTGATAGTTGGTCTATCACCTTGATATATAGTCTATCACATTGATAGCGATTTGTCAAGAGGTAAAACAAAAAAATATGGCTTTGGAAAGGCAAACAACATAAATTATCTTTCAGAGGCATCGGGGAGACACATTTTCCGCGAGCCTTGACAGAGCCAACCATTTAAATTCAGGAGGATAAAGCTATGGACAGATCATCAGTGATCTTTGGCAACAGAATGAGCCAGAAGGACGTCAAGAAGGCTGCAAAGAAGCAGGAGAATATGATAGAGGATTACGGCGACGACCGCAGCCGCGGCTATCATCTGGCAGCCAGCGACAACCCCACAGTGGGGCCCTTCCTCGGTATCAAGGACCTAAAGCTCTCGGACACTCCTCTGGAGCTGGATAAGGATAAGAGCATTATAATAGGTAACATCAGAATGGGCTTCGGTCACTATCGCATCTCTATGGCCATAGCCTCGGCCGCTCACTCTATGGGCTACACTCCCTACTGGCTGGACCTCAACTCCTTTGAGGGCACCACAGCCACCAAGATAATCGCCTCGCAGAACGAGCTTTATTCAATGGGCTCAAGGCTTTCCCAGAAGAGCTTCCTCTTTAACAAGTTCGTGTGGGAGCCCATAAACAGCGAAGGATTTAGGAAGCTGACCTACAACTGCTCCGACCAGAAGGTCTCCGAGCTGATGACCGGTCTCTATCAGGACCTGCCAAAGGATATCCCCTTTGCGGCGACCCATGTATGGCCGGCACAGGCTGCTATCCACGCAGGGCTCACCAATGTGGTGAACGTTGTCCCCGATAACTGGCCTATGGCTCTGCATCTGGCGGAGGGCTCGCTGCACACCGTCCAGACACAGTCGGCTTATCTGGGCTACAAGGTACTGCGGGGAATGGATAAGAAACGCCTGCTCAAGCCTATGCCGGACAAGGATATCGTCTTCACCGGACATTACATCGACCACGAGCTGGTGTCAAACATTGAGGCTGACTGTGAGCGCAGAGTTAAGAGAGCCGAAAACGGCGAGGGCAGGAGATACCTGCTGACCATCGGCGGCGCCGGCGCACAGCAGGACATCTTTGTGGGCATCATCAAGACGCTGCTGGGCAAGGTGAGAAGAAACAAGGCAACCCTTATGGTGAACCTTGGCGACCACTATGGCGTTTGGGAGGCTATTAAGAAGAAGCTGCCCGAGCTGGGAGCCCTCACCACCGAGCATATCGACAACTTTGAGGAGACTGCTCAGTTTGCGGAGAACGCACTGGATAACACCATCTCCGGCGTGCACGTTTTCTGCCATAAGGATATCTTCGCGGCAGTGTACTCCACTAATCTGCTGATGAGAGCCTGCGACGTGCTCATCACCAAGCCCTCGGAGCTGGCCTTCTACCCCGTTCCCAAGCTGATGATAAAGCGCGTCGGCGGACACGAGGCTTGGGGAGCCGTCAGAGCCGCAGAGCTGGGCGACGGTACCTTTGAGTGCTCCACCCCCAGAGATATCGTGGGTATGCTCCGAGCTATCCAGAACGATGACACTATCCTTAAATTTATGTGCGACAATATTGTAAAGGCCAAGCAGCAGGGCGTTTACAATGGCGCCTATGAGGCGGTAAGGCTGGCAGTCGAGGGCAGAAAGGCAAAGTAAGGCATATCCCCTTCCGGGCAGGAGGGGGATATTTTGCTGCCACGGCGGAGGCCTTTTTCTTACGGCTGATATTCTGCCAAAAAGCTATCCCTCCCCGCAGGGGGAGGGATAGCTTTTTGGTATTTCCCTGAGCCGCGTAAGCGGCAAGGAAATATTTTTTCAAAATGCTCTTGACATTTTCTGCAAGCGGTGATATAATGATTTACAACACTAAACCGTTGACGCGGAGATAACGGTGATGATGCTTCCACAGAGAGCCCGGAGTGCTGAGAACGGGTGAAAAACAAGTCATCAAATGGACCGCTGAGGGCGCAGTCAAATGCCTTATGGCAGAGTATTCTGCGACGTGCTGGCATACGTCAGTTGCCGGGGATATGATGGTATCCTGCTAAAGTGCACAGCATAGGCTGTGAATCAAGGTGGCACCGCGGATAAGGTATTATTCGTCCTTGACAGAACCGAAGGCTCTGTTAAGGGCGTTTTTGTTTGAAGATTTTGGAGGTGCCTTATGAAAACCGTTCCGTCCTATGAGGATATCAAGGGCTTTGCCGGCAATGGCTATGACATAGCGCCGGTGAGCTGCGAGATACTCGCCGACATCTGCACACCTATTGAAGCGGTGCGAATACTTAAAAATGTATCCACCCATTGCTACCTGCTGGAATCCTGTGAGGACAGGGAGAACTGGGGACGCTGGACATTTTTAGGCTGTGAGCCAAAGCTGGAGCTCACCTGCGGCGAGGGCAGCATGACAGTTGACGGCATCGAGATAAAGACCGACGACCCCACCCCGCAGATACGCGAGCTGCTCTCAAAGTACAGAAGCCCCCGCATAGAGGGGCTGCCCCCCTTCACCGGAGGGCTGGTGGGCTACTTCTCCTATGACTTTTTAGGTTACAGCGAGCCCTCGGTGCGCATACCCGTTGAGGACAGCGAGCACTTCAAGAACGCCGACCTGATGCTCTTTGACAAGGTCATAGCCTTTGACAACTTCCGGCAGAAGATCGTGCTCATCGCCAATATGAAGCTTTCAGACGGCGAGGTGGGCTACAACAAGGCCTGCATGGAGCTTAAGCAAATGGCGGAGCTTTTGAAAAACGGCAGCCGAAGCTGTGAGCCCGCCGGACACATCAAGGGCGAGATTGAGCCGCTTTTTTCAAAAGAGGAGTTCTGCTCTATGGTGGAGAAGGCCAAGGAGCATATCGTGGAGGGAGATATCTTCCAGATAGTGCTTTCAAACCGCCTTTCCGCGGAGTTCGAGGGCAGCCTGCTGGGAACATATCGCATACTCCGCACCACCAACCCCTCGCCCTATATGTTCTACTTCTCCGGAACGGACGTTGAGATAGCCGGAGCCTCCCCAGAAACTCTTGTCAAGCTGGAGGACGGCGTTCTCCACACCTTCCCGCTGGCGGGCACCCGAAGAAGGGGAGTCGATGAGGCAGAGGACAAGGCTCTGGAGGAGGAACTCCTAGCAGATGAAAAGGAACTGGCAGAGCATAATATGCTGGTGGACCTCGGCAGGAACGACTTGGGCCGGATAAGTAAGTTCGGCACTGTATCGGTGGAGAAGCTCCGCTCCATAGAGCGCTTTTCCCACGTTATGCACATAGGCTCCACGGTCCGGGGCGAGATAAGAGAGGACTGCGACGCACTGGATGCTGTCAGCGCGGTGCTCCCCGCAGGAACCCTTTCGGGAGCCCCTAAGATAAGAGCCTGCCAGCTGATAGCCGAGCTTGAAAACAACAAGCGCGGCCTCTACGGCGGAGCGGTGGGCTACATCGACTTCACCGGCAACCTGGACACCTGCATAGCTATCCGCTCGGCGTTCCTTAAGAACGGGAGAGTGTTCGTCCGCAGCGGAGCGGGCATAGTGGCCGACTCCGTCCCGGAGAACGAATATCAGGAATGTATAAACAAGGCGGCGGCGGTAGTCAAGGCGCTTGAGTCGGCAGAGGAGGCGGAGCTATGATACTTCTGATAGACAATTATGACAGCTTCTCCTACAACCTCTTCCAGCTGATAGGCGAGCTGGAGCCGGATATAAAGGTAGTCCGCAACGACGAGCTGACCGTTTCAGAGATAGAGGCTCTTGCCCCCGACCGGCTGGTGATATCCCCCGGCCCCGGACGTCCCTCGGAGGCAGGGATAATAGTTGAGGCGGCGAGAACGGTCGCCGGAAAGATACCCACTCTTGGTGTATGCCTCGGACATCAGGCAATCTGCGAGGCCTTCGGCGCCACGGTCACCTACGCCAAGCGGCTTATGCACGGCAAGCAGAGCGACGCGAAGCTCGACACCTCCTGCCCGCTGTTCAGAGGATTGCCGGAGACAGTCCCGGTGGCTAGATACCACTCCCTCGCAGCCGACTCCGCAACTCTCCCGGAGTGCCTCAAAGTAACGGCACAGACTTCTGACGGCGAGATAATGGCGGTGCAGCACAGGTCGCTTCCCATCTTCGGGGTGCAGTTTCACCCCGAATCTATACTCACACCCGACGGCAGACAAATGCTCAAGAATTTCATAGAGCTCTGATATATATAAAAGGAGGAATTTATAATGATCGAAAATGCAATAGTAAAGATAGTTGACAAGCAGGATCTGACCTACGACGAGGCTTATGAGGTAATTAGCGAGATAATGTCCGGCAAGACCTCTGCCACACAGAACGCTGCGTTCCTTGCAGCCCTCTCCACCAAGTCCACCAAGGCGGAGACCATCGACGAGATCGCCGGCTGTGCCGCCGCTATGAGAGACGCAGCAATGAAGTTTGAGAACAACGACGACCTTCTTGAAATCGTCGGCACCGGCGGAGACAACGCCCACAGCTTTAATATCTCCACAACCTCGGCTATGGTGATCGCGTCCTCCGGGATAAAGGTGGCAAAGCATGGCAACCGCGCAGCTTCCTCACTCTCCGGCACTGCCGACTGTCTGGAGGCGCTGGGCGTGAATATCCGTCAGGAGCCCGATAAGGCCAGAGAGATGCTGGATAAGACAAACTTCTGCTTCTTCTTCGCACAGCTCTACCACACCTCAATGAAGTATGTGGGACCCATCAGAAAGGAGCTGGGCATCAGGACGGTGTTCAATATCTTAGGACCCCTCACCAATCCCTCTAGCCCCAAGAGATTTTTATTGGGCGTTTATGATGCTTCACTCGTTGAGCCACTGGCACAGGTGCTTATGAGCCTTGGTGTTGAGCGCGGCATGGTAGTTTACGGCAAGGATAAGCTGGACGAGATATCCATCTCCGCTCCCACTCACGTCTGCGAGTTCAAGGACGGTTGGTTCAAGAGCTACGATATCACTCCTCAGCAGTTCGGTCTCGCCGGCGGCACCAAGGAGGATATCGTAGGAGGCACTCCACAAGAGAACGCCGAGACCACCAAGGCTATCCTCAAGGGTGAAGAGAAGGGTGCAAAGCGCGACGCGGTGCTGCTCAACGCAGGTGCGGCTATTTACGTCGGCGGCAAGGCGGACACCTTCGCTGACGGCATAAAGCTGGCAGCGGAGCTCATCGACTCCGGCAAGGCCTATGAGACCTTGGAGAAGGTCATCGAGGTATCCAATATATGACGATACTTGACGAGCTGGCGGAATACGCCGCTGCCCGAGTTGCTGCGGCGGAAAAATATGTGAGTGCCGAGGAGGTCAGGGAGCGTGCGCTGTCACTTCCCAAGGGAGACTTCGCCTTTGAGAAGGCGCTGGCAAAGGACGGCCTTTCTTTCATATGCGAGTGTAAAAAAGCAAGCCCTTCAAAGGGTGTCATTGCAGAGGATTTTCCTTACCTTGATATCGCTAAGAAATACGAGGCGGCGGGTGCCGACTGCATCTCAGTGCTGACCGAGCCCAAGTGGTTTTTAGGCTCGGAGAAGTATCTGGAGGAGATAGCGGGTGAGGTGAAGATACCCTGCCTGCGCAAGGATTTCACAGTCTCCGACTATATGATTTATGAGGCTAAGCTGCTGGGAGCCTCGGCGGTGCTGCTGATATGCTCCATACTCTCGCCCAGCGCCATTGAGCGCTACTTGGGCGTCTGCGACGAGCTGGGGCTGTCGGCTCTGGTGGAGGCTCACAACGCCGAGGAGATAAAGACCGCTCTCTCGGCGGGGGCAAGGATAATTGGTGTCAACAACCGCGACCTCACCGATTTCTCGGTTGACACCGGCAATGCCGGCAGGCTCCGCACACTGGTGCCTGAGGGCGTGCTATTCGTTTCCGAGAGCGGTGTAAAGACCCGTGAGGACGTAGCAAAAATAGAACAGTCCAGCGCCGACGCGGTACTGGTAGGAGAAGCGCTGATGCGTGCGGAGGATATCTCCTCGAAGCTCGCAGAGCTGAAGGGAGAAAGATAAATGACTAAGATAAAATTTTGCGGGCTGCGCCGCCCTACGGACGTGTCCCTTGCCCGCGACCTGGGTGCTGATTACGCCGGGTTCATACTGTCGGAGGGGTTCAAGCGCTCCATAGGCCTTGCCACCTTCTGCGAGCTAAAGGGCTACCTCACCGGCGGAGAGGCAAAGCTGGTGGGCGTGTTTGTTGACGAGCCTATGGACTTCATACTGGGCATTTACGCCGGTATGCTGGATATGATACAGCTCCATGGCAGCGAGGACGAGGACTATATCCGCACACTGAAGCTGCGTACCGACAAGTCCGTTATCAAAGCCTTCAAGATAGAGTCGGAGGAGGATGTAAAACGCGCCTGTGAGAGCAGCGCCGACTATATCCTGCTGGACAGCGGCACAGGCACCGGCAAAGCCTTTGACTGGTCGCTGATAAAGGACATCGACAGACCCTTTTTCCTGGCGGGAGGCCTCACTCCTGAAAATGTGCGTGAGGCTGTTGACACCCTGCACCCCTTTGCGGTGGACGCCAGCAGCGGGATAGAATCAAACGGCAAAAAGGATAAAACGAAGATGGCGGACTTCATCGCCGCCGTCAGAAGGGAAGGATAGATATGTCAAATTCAAAGGGACGCTTTGGAGTTCACGGCGGGCAGTATATCCCCGAGACATTAATGAACGCCGTCATCGAGCTGGAGCAGGCCTATGAGCATTACAAGAACGACCCCGAGTTCAACCGGGAGCTTACAGACCTTTTGAACAACTACGCCGGCAGACCCTCGCTGCTCTACTATGCTGAAAAGCTCACCAAAACTCTCGGCGGCGCCAAGATATACTTGAAGCGTGAGGACTTGAACCACACCGGCTCCCACAAGATAAACAACGTGCTGGGGCAGGCACTGCTTGCCAAGAAAATGGGCAAGACCCGCCTTATCGCTGAGACCGGTGCAGGTCAGCACGGCGTCGCCACCGCCACCGCCGCGGCACTGCTGGGAATGGAGTGTGTGGTGTTTATGGGCGAGGAGGACACCAAGCGTCAGGCGCTGAACGTTTATCGTATGAGGCTGCTGGGCTCAAAGGTAGTGCCCGTTACCTCCGGTACTGCCACCTTGAAGGACGCCGTCTCCGAGGCTATGAGAGAGTGGACCAGCCGTATCGACGACACCCATTACTGCTTAGGCTCCGTTATGGGACCCCACCCCTTCCCCACCATTGTCCGGGATTTTCAAGCGGTCATCTCCAAGGAGGCAAGGGCGCAGATACTTGAATACGAGGGCAAGCTTCCCGATGCGGTCATCGCCTGCGTAGGCGGCGGCTCCAACGCCATCGGCAGCTTCTACAACTTCATAAATGATGAGGGCGTTCGCCTAATCGGCTGCGAGGCTGCCGGCAGAGGCATCGACACCTTCGAGACCGCCGCCACCGTCAACACCGGCAGGCTGGGCATCTTCCACGGAATGAAGAGCTATTTCTGTCAGGACGAGTACGGTCAGATAGCGCCGGTATATTCCATCTCCGCAGGACTTGACTACCCCGGCATCGGTCCGGAGCACGCTCATCTCCACGACATCGGCAGAGCGGAGTACGTCCCCGTCACCGACGACGAGGCAGTGGACGCCTTTGAGTTCCTTTCCCGCACCGAGGGCATTATTCCCGCTATCGAGTCGGCTCACGCAGTGGCCTACGCTATGAAGCTGGCGCCCACAATGAGAGAAGACCAAATTATCATCATCACCATATCCGGCCGCGGCGACAAGGACTGCGCCGCCATAGCACGCTACAGAGGAGAGGATATCAATGAGTAGGATAAAAGAAGCATTCGCAAAGGGCAAGGCGTTCATTCCCTTCATTACCTGCGGCGACCCCGACCTTGAAACCACCGAAAAGCTGGTGCGGGAAATGGCAGCCCGCGGTGCCGACCTCATCGAGCTGGGCATTCCCTTCTCAGACCCGACGGCGGAGGGACCTGTCATTCAGGGGGCAAATATCCGGGCGCTCTCGGCGGGAACCACTACCGATAAGATATTCGACCTCGTTCACCGCCTGCGTCAGGATATCACAATACCGCTGGTATTTATGACCTATGCAAACGTGGTGTTCTCCTACGGTGCGGAGCGCTTCATTGGCCTCTGCCGCAAGCTGGGAGTGGACGGCATTATCCTGCCCGACCTGCCCTATGAGGAGAAGGAGGAGTTTCTCCCCCTTTGCAGACAGTACGGCGTTGACCTCATCTCGCTGATAGCACCCACATCCGCTGACCGCATCGCTATGATAGCCAAGGAGGCCGACGGCTTCATCTACATAGTTTCCAGTCTGGGAGTTACCGGCGTCCGCTCGGAGATAACTACCGATATCTCCAAGCTGGTGGAGGTAGTCAGGGAGAACACCGACGTTCCCTGCGCCGTAGGCTTTGGCATTTCTACTCCGGAGCAGGCAGCGAAGATGTCGCAGTATGCCGACGGCGTCATCGTAGGCTCCGCCATAGTCAGACAGATAGCCCAGTACGGCAGGGAGGCTGTAAAGCCTGTGGGCGAGTATGTCGAGACAATGAAAAAGGCAATAAGCTGAGGAAAGCAAGACCGGTATCTCCGCAAAGAGATACCGGTCTTTTTATGCATATTCCACCGAATCGAGTATCAGCTTCCCCGAATGAACGGTGACCTCAAGCCTGTGGCTGCCGCCGTCCAGCCCGCAGCAGTGCCATACCGCCGAGCGGGCAGTGGAGCAGTTCAGAGCCTTGCGGTCAAGGAGCGCTTTGCCGTCAACGGTAACTGTCACCTCAGCGTCCTCTGCCTTGGCGATAAGAGCGGCGCTTTCGCCGGAGAAGTCCATCGTGAGGCTGCCGCCGCTTTCAAGCTCCGCCGCGGTGCGGTTGTGGAGAGTAAATGAGCCCATAGTCACAAAGCGGAGCGCCCCCTCGTAGCTGATGGCGCTGTCCAGCGCGTCAACGCGGGTAACGGCGGTGGTGGAAGGCAGAGGCGTTATTTCCAGCCTGTCAAAGCAGTTGGGGCAGTAGGCGCTGTAAAACGCAGCTCTGCCGGAGAAGGTCATCTCCCCCGAAAGGGTCAGCTCCGCACAGAACCTGCCCTCCACCGAGCAGGAGAGCCTGTCGCCGTCGGCGGTCAGGGAGAGGAGGTACCACCTGCCCGGGGCAAAGCCCTCTATTACGCCCTCCGCCAGCAGCTCGCGTATGCGCATAAGCTGCCATCTGCCGTCGCCGGTAAGCTGTAGGCGATAGCCGCTCATAGAGTTGTCGGCAGCGGCATTGATGTAGCGCAGACCGATGCCGGCGTAGTTGTCGCTGTTTCCGGAGACAAGCTTTACTTCCGCGCTGACGGAGTAGTTTGCCCAGAGGTCGTCCCCCAGAGAGGTGACAGGGTTCGGGGTGTACCCCCATTCGGAGCCCTTGGTATGCGGGGTTATCATTTGGCAGAGCACCTGCCCTCGTTCCGGGTCGGGTATTACCTCAAAGGCGCCGCCCTGGTCGGTGGTGTAGCGGGGAGTGCCTCCGGTGAGGGAGATATCTTCCCCGGTGAAGTCATCCCGGTAGGGCA
Organism: Ruminococcus sp.; assembly: GCA_017471405.1. Lineage (GTDB taxonomy): Bacteria > Bacillota > Clostridia > Oscillospirales > Ruminococcaceae > FB2012. The sequence continues at coordinate 14,945 of JAFUTK010000056.1, read as the reverse complement.
GAGGCATCACCCCGGCGGGGGTGTCGTCAGAAAGGTCGAGGGGAGTGACCTCAAGTGTCGAGACCGTCAGCATAGAATTCGGCTTGACGGTTATCTCATAGCTAAACCCCTCACTTGTCTTTACAGGCTCGATATCCCCGATGTGTTTGAACCAGTTTTCATCTATCGCTCCGCTGTCGGGTCCCCTAGTCTCCCAGAGATGTACCGTCCTCCCGGCACCGGCAAGCCCCCTGACGGTGACACGATAGCTCCGCTCGCTGTTGGAATGATTTACCAGCACCGCTGAGTAATCATCTCCTGCCGGGTCGCAGAGGGTGAGGTAGTTGTCATTTGTGTTGAGAAGGACGTGGTCCCGCTCCTCGCCGTCGCCGAAGCAGGCGCTTTCAACAGGCAGCCAGCCCTTTTTGGCGAAGAGTGCAAAGTGCTGCGCCATAGCCATTCCCGCGTCTACCTTTATATGTCCCGACCAAGGCTCGTTTGCGCGAATTAGCTGCTTGGGGAAGTAGTTTACCCCGCTGTAATAGGCGGCTATCGCCGGCTGGAATTCGTAGAGGGTGTAGCCCCCGGTGGGGTACATATTGACTATCCTGCCCGCCACGTCCAGCAGACTGTTGACGCCTCTGAGCCCGCTGCCGTCGGCTCTGACGGTCAGCTCCGGCACGTTGGCAGGGGAGAGCCCCTCACTGTACCACAGCTCCTTGCCGAACTCCCGCTTGCACCTTTGGGTGTTCTCATCGGAACGGGAGATGTAGTGCACTCCCACCACATCGACGGCCTCCATCAGCTCCGGGTCGTTGAGCATATCAAGGGCGGCGTTAAAGTGCGCCTCTTCGTCGGCTATTACTATCCTGATATCCTTATAGGGGTAGTGGCAGTCAGTCTCAGCTTTAAGGGCGCGGGAGAAGTATTTTATCCACTCCCGCTCCACCACACGCTCATTAATGTTGGGGTCGATGAACTTGAATTTTAGCCCCCAGACCCTGTAGGCGGCGTCCAGCGTCTGCTTGAACCACTGATACCGCAGAGGGAATTTCTCCTCCTCCGGGGCGTTGTGGATATATCCCGGAACTCCCCAGGAGAGCAGCTCTAAATTGAGGTCGGGGTTTATCTTCACCGCGTCGGCGGCAAGGGCAAAGCCTGCACCTCGCAGCACGTTAGCCGGCTCGTCGGCTGAGCGCTTTGTTGAGGGCTCCGTCCCGCTGGAGGAGTTGATGTCGGCGCCCATTTCCAGCTTAAGGTGGGTCATTCCCAGACCCTCTTTGGGGTCGAACATCCACTTTAAGAGCTTGCGGTAGACCTCCGGGTGCTCCCGTTTATAGTCCAGCAGAAGGCGGGAGGAATTGTTGGCGCTGATGAAGCCGAAGCCCCGCCAGAAGCTGTTTTTCGCCCTATTGGCGGTACCGCCGTCGATAATGATATCCTTCAAGGGTGAGCCCTCCTTATAAATGCATTTTCCACATTATAGCATACCGAAACGGTGATTGCAAGACTGCCGGCAAAAAAGGCCCTTTCCGGAATGGAAAGGGCTTGCTGTTAATGTCTAAAATTATTCCTCGCCGTCGTCCTCGGCCTTGGCGGGCTTTTCGTCATCGTCGTCGTCCTCAACGACTCTGGAAACGGAGCTCTTGCTTGAAGATTTCTTGCTGGAGCTGTCATCGTCGCTGCCGAAGATCTTATCCCTGAACAGGAAGAACACGTCGAAAGCGATAACTCCCAGAATGAGGATTATCAGAATAACAGGTACCACTACGCTGCTGGCCTTCTTGCCTTGCTCGGTGGGAACGGCTGTGGGGTCAGGGTAGGGCTGATACTGGGGCTGGTTCGGCATATTGTAGCCCTGGGGCTGCTGATATGCCTGCTGAGCCTGCTGATAAGCCTGCTGGGGCTGCTGATACATCTGCTGAGCCTGCTGGTAGGTCTGCTGTGCCTGCTGGTAGGTCTGCTGTGCCTGCTGATATACCGGCTGCTGCTCGATAACAGGCGGAACAGCCTCCTGAACAGGGGGAACTGCCTGCCTTACCTCCTGCTGTGCGGCAGTGGCAATGCCCTCCATAGAGTTGTAGACCTCCTGGGCGGGCTCGGCGGCAGCAAAGGTGCTGTCATTTATAACGGGAGGAACAAGCTCCTCCATACCGGTGGGCTCATCGGGAGAGGGAGCGGGTATGGAAGCGCGGGGAAATGCAGTTCCACAGGTGGTGCAGAAGCCTGCATTGGCGGGAACGGCTGCTCCGCAGGCGGGGCAGGTGCTCTCGGCAGCGGCGGGCTCAGCCTCTATTTTAGAGCCGCAGCCTCCGCAGAATTTAGCGTTATCGGCAAGCTCCTTGCCGCAGTTCTTACAAATGATAGACATAGCTTTCGCATCCTTTCATATCATTACTTGTCAAAAAAGTTGTCGATCACATCGCCCTCAATAAGCCAGCTGCTGCCGTTGTTGAAAACCGTCAGCTGCATCTGCTTATCCTCTGCTCCGGAGGAGAATTCCACCTTGAGCTGGTAAGCCTTTGTCACCTCGATGCGCCGGGAGTACTTCTCGGCGTGCTCGCTTTGCAGCTTTGCAATGCCGGAGCTGTCCAGCTCGGTGTGCTCTAAGGTGGTGTACTGCATTTTCAGGCTCTTATCCTCGTTCTTCTGAGCCAAGTCCTTTGCCAGCTCCGGGTCGTAGCTCTCGGAGGAGGCGTAGGCCTGCCTTGCGTCGCTGGTAAAGCACCGCAGATATGACTCCGTATCCTGAACGTTGACCGATGAGACCAGAGTATCGAGCACCGCCTCGTAATGTGCGGAGGGAGCGCTCTGCTTTTTGCCGCAGGCAGACGTGATGAGCATCATACCCGTCATTATCCCTGCCAGCAGCAGTAGTTTAACAGTCCTCATAGCTTTTAAAACAAGGACGGACATATTTCAGTCCGTCCGAGGTCTTTGGTTTGTTGCTTCTTACATAAAGTCGCCGAGATCAAGGTCGCCAAGGACATCGCCCAGGTCGTCCAGATCGTCGATATCGTCAAGATCCTTCAGCTTGTCAGCAGCCTTCTTCATCTTCTTGTACTGATCCTTCATATCGTCGATCTCGTCCTCATCGCCTGCAAATGCGCTTCCGCCTACAGTGGTGGGAATGATATCGTTGAGGGAAGGAGAATAGATCACCCAGTCACCGTCAACCTTAAGTACGGTAACAGCAGCAAGGCCGGCTTCCTCATCGTCGTCGCCCTCCCACTCCATTTCGAGCAGCAGGTTGTAGCCGGCAGAAACGTCTACCTTCTTGTCAAAGTCGCTCTTGTAGTAGCTCTTGTAGCTCTTGAGCTGCTTCTCGGTGAGCTCATCCTTCTCATATACGCTGAAGGAGATGGAGATGTCATCGCCGTACTCGTCCTCGAGCTTCTCGAGCTTTTTCTCAAGAGTCTCCTCATAGTACTCCTCGAGAGAGTCATAATCGCCGTCGTCAACGTATCTTTCTTCCTTGGCATCAGCCTCGCACTCTGCAAGAACCTTTACCATATACTCACCGTCGCCGGTCTCGAGAGCCTTGATCATATTCTTGACAGGCTTCTTGTAGCCGCCGCCCAGCAGAACTACCAGCAGAATGATGATAAGTGCCAGACAAACAACGCCGATAGCACACAGTGTGATGATAGTGTACTTGTTGGGGTTGGTCTTGAGGCTTGCGATGTTCTCCTTGGAGAGAGCAGTTTTGAAGCCGCTCATATCAACGCTTGCCAGCTTATCCTTTACAGCGGAAGCAGCAGCGGTAGCGGGTGTGCCGCCGGCAGCGTTTGCCTGTGCAGGAGCAGCGCCCTGTGAAGGAGCAGCCTGCTGTGCCTGTTGAGGTGTGCCGCAGTTGGTGCAGAATGTAGCGTTATCGTCCAGAGCAGCGCCGCAGGTCGTACAGAATTTTGACATAATGTTTTCCTCCCTAATAATTTCATACATTATATGAATACGCTACTATAATATTAACTCAAACGGAACATTTTGTCAATAGATTTAAAGTATTTTTGTTTTAATATGAACAATTATTTTCCACATTTTAAGCCATATTGTTTATTATGACTATCAATTTTGAGGGAGGACAGCCCCTTGCTGACGATATAGTCTCGGAAAGTATGGAAAAAGGTATTCGCATCGGGCGCTGCACATAAATGAAAGCGACGAAGGAGCGTAACGCGAATTCGCCCGCGGGGGCGTGTCCCGCCGCGGGCGTAAAAGTGTGTCGCCCACACAAATGAAAGCGACGAAGGAGCATAACGCGATTTGCGTGGTGCACGCTGTGCACGCACCAAAAACGGCCACCCTTGCGGGTGACCGTTTCTGAGAAGTAAAAGAATATGAAAAAATTAGGAAGAGTTCTTTGTTGTATCAGAACGGGAACTGGTTGAAGAACTGACGGTACTGATCGTATGCGTCGTAGTCATCGTAGTTGTTCTGATTGGAGGACTGGGTCTCGGCAGTGTCCTTGTACTCGTCAAGAGTAACATCAAGGTCGATTATCTGCTTGTTTCTGTATACCGAAACCGAGATGGTGTCTCCCGCCTTGTACTGGTTCTTGATGTCGTTAAATTCCTGCAGGGAGGAAATAAGCTCGCCCTGGATACCGATGATGATGTCGTTGACCTTGATGCCGGCCTTTTCAGCTGCGCTTCCGGAGTTGACGCTCCTTACAAAGAAGCCGCCGGGAAGATCGTAGTACTGCGCATAAACAGTGGATACGTCCTCGCCTGAAACACCGAGGGTAGGTCTGCCGCTGACATAGCCGTTCTTGATGAGCTCCTGAACGATGGGGATAGCCTCATCTATCGGGATCGCAAAGCCCAGACCCTCGCCGTAGGTGGAGGTTACCTTCGCAGAGGTGATACCTATTACCTGACCGTAAGCATTGATCAGCGGTCCGCCGGAGTTTCCGTTGTTGATGGCGGCATCGGTCTGAATGGTGTTCATGGTTCTGTCGTCAATGGTGATGGACCTGTCAAGAGCGGAGATGATGCCGGCAGTTACCGAGTTTGAAAGCTCAAAGCCCAGAGGGTTGCCTATTACTATCGCCAGCTCACCCACCTGAAGGTCGGAGCTCTTGCCGAACTCTGCGGCGGTGAGGCCGGTCTTGTTTATCTTGAGGACCGCGATATCGGTCTGTGTATCCTTGCCAATGAGAGTTGCATCAACGGTCAGTTCGTCGCTGTCGGAGCTGCTCTCGTCAGAGTAGTTGCTGGGTAGCAGCACCGAAATGCTGATGGCGCCGTCAACAACGTGTGCATTGGTGATGATGTAGCCGTCGGAGCTCATTATGATGCCGGTACCCTTTGCGGTGCCCTGATTGGTAACGCAGGAAATGCCTACTACCGAGGGGGAAACCTTGTCAACGATGTCGGGTATCTTCATCGCGTCGTCGGGAGAAGCCAGCTGAACGATGGTGGGGAGCTCGCGGTCGGTATTCTCCGACTTGTCGCCAGACTGTGTGGTGGCATTGTCGTTTTTCAGAGCGGTGGAAACAGATGAGCGCTCGGTCTTGGAGGAGGAGTCATCAGTGCCGATGAGCTTGTCACCGGTAACGAGGCTGTAGCCCACGATAGAGGTAGCGCCGATAGCCGCCACTGCCAGCACGCCTACGATGCCTGCCAGAATTCTCTTGCCTCTGCCGGGCTTCTTCTCTGGCTTGTAGACTACCTCGTTCATATCATTGCCGTAGCCCTGATATCCGTAGTAGCTCTGGGTGTTCTGGGTATTGTAGCCCTGCTGCTCGTTGTAGCCGTTATTGTTATTGCTGTTGTAGCCATTGTAGTTGTTGAAGTTATCCATTCTAAAACGCCTCCGTTTTTATATGTGAAGCCTTGGCTTTTTTTGTTTCTGTAATTAATTATACCCCCGAATGTGATAGAACTATGATAATCTGCGCAAAAATTTTTGACAGTTAAAAATTTATTTTTTTCACACCCGGGGGACTTGCCTTCGCCGGCACAATGCGCAAACACGTCGCCCCTCACCTTGCGAGCTAGGGTACGGAAAAACGTTCGCTGGCGCTCACTGTTTCCTGTGAGTGCAGATCGACAGCTTTTCGGCGCTGCAAAAAGCCGCTCCCCCCGGTTTGGTGGGGAAAACGGCTTTTGATTTGTTATTGCAGCTCGCCGCGGCTGAACTCCGCCAGCTCTAGGCCCTCGTTCTTTTCCAGCGCCCAGCGGATATTCCACTCGCTGGAGAACAGCAGCAGGAAGTTGTCCCTGAAATCCTGCACTATCTTTGTGTCCGATGACAGCTTCAGCTTCTTTACATCGTCTACCGGCAGCTTGGATATCCACCGGATATGTGAGTAGGGCAGCCCCTCTATCACAATGTCCACATTGTACTCGTTCTTCATTCTGTACTGGAATACCTCAAATTGAAGCACGCCCACAACTCCCACGATTACCTCCTCCATACCGGTGTTAGGCTCATGGAATATCTGAATGGCACCCTCCTGAGCTATTTGCTCTGCACCCTTGACAAACTGCTTGCGCTTCATTGTGTCCTTGGGACGCACTCTCTCGAAATGCTCCGGCGCAAAGGTTGGTATGCCCTCAAACTCGAATTTCTTCCCCGGCGCACACACCGTATCTCCGATGGAGAAGATGCCCGGGTCGAATACGCCTATTATATCTCCTGCGTAGGCCTCGTCGATTATCTCCCGCTCCTGCGCCATTATCTGCTGGGGCTGGGAGAGACGCATTTTCCTGTTCCCCTGAACGTGGAGCACGTCCATTTCCTTGTCAAACTTTCCGGAGCATACCCTCATAAAGGTGATGCGGTCGCGGTGAGCCTTGTTCATATTGGCCTGTATCTTGAACACGAAGGCGGAAAAATTGGGGTCGAAGGGGTCGATGACGCCCTCTGTTGATGTCCTCGCCATAGGAGGAGGGGTCATCTGCAAAAAGTTCTCAAGGAAGGGCTCAACTCCGAAATTGGTCAGTGCCGAGCCGAAGAACAGCGGCGAGAGCCGTCCTTCGTGGACAGCCTTGATGTCGAAGTCCTCGCTGGCGCCGTCCAGCAGCTCGATGTCGTCGGAGAGCTGGGAGTGCAGGTCAGCACCGATAAGCTCGTCAAGTCCGGGGTCGCCAAGCTCCACCTCGTAGGCGGCTATCTTGTGCTTGCCGAAGGCCATTTCGTCGTTGGCGGTAAAGGAGATGATGTGCTTCTTTTCCCTGTCATATACTCCCTTGAATTCCTTTCCGCAGCCGATGGGCCAGTTTACGGGGTAGGTGGGGATGCCCAGCTCCTGCTCTATCTCCTGACAGAGCTCAAAGGGGTCGCGGGACTCTCTATCCATCTTATTTATAAAGGTGAATATTGGGATATGTCTCATAGCGCAGACCTTGAAGAGCTTTCTGGTCTGGTTTTCCACGCCCTTTGAAGCGTCGATGACCATTACTGCCGAGTCGGCAGCCATAAGGGTGCGGTAGGTGTCCTCCGAGAAGTCCTGATGTCCCGGGGTGTCCAGAATGTTTATGCAGAAGCCCTCATACTGGAACTGCATAACTGACGAGGTAACGGAGATGCCTCGCTGCTTTTCTATCTCCATCCAGTCGGAGACTGCATGGCGGGAATTCTTCTTTCCCTTTACGGCGCCTGCCTGGGCGATAGCTCCGCCGTAGAGCAGGAATTTCTCGGTGAGGGTGGTCTTACCTGCGTCGGGGTGGGAGATTATGGCGAAGGTGCGCCGTCTGTTTATTTCCTTTTGTAATTCGGTCAAGGTGGTTTCCTCCTGTATCATTATGGTTTAAATGCATATGAGAGGTCTGTTTACATTGGTACGTTTCCTTTCTGTATATTGAGATGTCGGGGTAATACTATCCTATCTATTATACCGCAAAGGTGGGGAAAATGCAAGTGCTTCAGGGAATATCTATCCCGGCCTTTTTCGCCTGACTGTGCTGTAGGTGTCTCGGTATGCGGTAAAGCCTGCCGTCCTTGCGGAAGAGGGCGCCGGTCTGCTTGAAATTAAAGGGAGTGCCAAAGCGCTCACACTGCTCGCGGGTGAAGAGTATCCAGCTGTAATCGCAGACTCTTGCTCCGGGGCCGGATTCTCCGCCGCAGGTGACACCCTCAAATCTGCGGGAGGCGAGATATTTTGAAATGTCTATCCTCCCCAGCATAGGCTCGTGAATGATCTCCATGTGCCGTATGGGCAGATCGAGCATTATGGGCAAACGGAAGTCGGCGGTCTCCTGATTTTCGCAGGTGGAGCAGATGGTCACATTCTCATAGCCCATTCCCCAGTCGGAGGGGAGGGAGACATAGAACCTGTCAATGCGCTTGGTTATGATGAAGAAGTGCAAATCGCTCCGCTGGCGGATATAGCTCCAGGCCTCCCCGCGCCAGCCGTCAGCCTCCGCAACGAAGAAGTCGGAGGTCATGCAGGTGAAAACGGTGCCGTCATACTGCAGCTTGTACTCTCCGTCCCGTCCCCGCCTTACCGGCAGGTCGAAGGAGGCGGTCTTGGTAACAACTGAGCTGTCCTTGCCGAATTCCGCATCCCGGCGGTACATATAACAGTTAGCGCAGCCTGCGCTTATCTTGTGGCAGCCGTGCCAGGGGTTCCAGAGCTCCATGGAGCGTTCACCTCCGTATTCTTGCCTTTATCTCTCAAATTATAACATATAAACGGATAATACGTCAAGGCTTCTTTTCAGCGATTTTTCGGGGTCTTCAGGGACAAATGTGAACGTGGAAATCAAAAATGTATTTTTTCAGGAAAAATAATTAAGTTTATTTCAGCTTTGTAAACTTTAAAACACAAATTCGTGAAATTTACAGTTTATTAATAATTAATCCATATTATATGCAATATCTGACCGTTGATTTTTGATATAATTGATGTATATATTAAAATGAATTATCAAAAAATAAGGAGGAATAAGTATGTCGCTGGGAAGAGTTCTCGTAGTTGATGATGATAAGAACATTTGCGAGCTGCTGCGTCTTTATCTCGAAAAGGACGGCTACGGAGTTATCCTTGCTCATGACGGCGAGGAGGCTATCGTTAAATTTAATGCCCTCAAACCCGATATTATCCTGCTTGATATAATGCTGCCCACTATCGACGGCTGGCAGGTCTGCCGTGAGATCAGAAAGAAATCCAACGTTCCGATAATTATGGTAACTGCCAAGCAGGAGACCTTTGATAAGGTGCTGGGCCTCGAGCTGGGCGCTGACGATTACATAGTAAAGCCCTTCGATACCAAGGAGGTAATCGCAAGAATTAAGGCTGTATACCGCCGCGTCGGACAGGCATCCGGCGAGCAGGAGGTCAAGGAGGTCAAGTACGACAAGCTCTCTGTCAATATGACTAGATACGAGCTGCGTGTTGACGGAAAGGTCATTGACACTCCGCCCAAGGAGCTGGAGCTGCTGTTCCACCTCGCCTCCAACCCCAACCGCGTTTATACCCGCGATCAGCTGCTTGATGAGGTCTGGGGCTTCGAGTATTACGGCGATTCCAGAACTATCGACGTCCATGTAAAGAGACTGCGTGAGAAGCTCGAGGGCGTGTCCGAGAAGTGGGCTCTCAAGACGGTCTGGGGCGTAGGTTACAAGTTTGAGGTCGCAGAAGGCGCTCATGAGTAACCGCAAAAGCATATTCTTTAAATATTTTATGATCTGTTCGGCAGTAATACTCATAAGCTTTATATGCTTAGGTGCAGTATTACTGCTTGTTTCTTCCCGTTATTTTCTTCAGGAGAAGAAGGACACGCTCGAGAAGAATGCAGTCGCAGCAGCAAGCGGAGTGCAGTCGGTGATAACCCGCTCCCCCACAGGCTGGAAGGATGACGCCGTCAAGAGCCTAAGAAGTATGGCAGCCGGCGGAAGCATAGACATTATCCTCTGCGACAAGACGGGAAAGATCATAGCCGATTCCAGTACCGTCGGCAGCTTTATGGACGTTAAGATATCCCCGGAGCTGCTGGAGGAATTCTCTGAGGAGCCGGAGTATATCTTAAGCGACCTTGACGGCACCTATGAGGAGTCACACATCGTCGGGGTGAGGTTCTCGGTAAGCGGGCCGGAGTATTATGTGCTGACGCTGACCCCTAAGGCAGAGCAGGACGATTACATCTGGCAGATAATGAGGATATTCGTCATCTCCATTGCTGTCGTTATGGTAGTTGTGGTAATAGTTGTTTACTTCATCGCCGGAAGGCTCTCGGCGCCTATCATCGAGATAGCCGAGGTCTCTCGTGAGATAGGTAAGGGAAACTTCTCGGTGAAACTGCCAGATTATAACGTCTATGAGATGCAGGAGCTGAGCAACGCCTTCAATGATATGGCGGCGTCGCTGAAAAATTACGACACTATGAGAAACAGCTTCGTCGCCAACGTCTCCCACGAGCTGCGCACGCCTATGACCTCTATCGGAGGCTTTGTGGACGGTATGCTGGATGGGACTATCCCACCGGAGCAGCAGGAGCATTATCTGAGGATAATCTCCTCTGAAGTGGCAAGGCTTACCAGACTGGTGCGCTCGATGCTCAACCTTGCCAAGATAGAGGCAGGGGAGCTCAAGCCCAATATGACTAAGTTCTCTGTGCTGGAGCCTATCGTGGATACCCTTGTTACCTTTGAGACAAGGCTGGAGGCCAAGCATATCGAGATACGCGGCCTGGACGTTGACCGTGTGAACCTCTATGCCGACAACGACCTGATACATCAGGTTATGTATAACCTCATTGAGAACGCCATCAAGTTTGTTGATGACGGAGGGTACATCGAGTTTTCCTTCTCCTCAGTCGGATATATGACGGTCATCTCCATAAAGAACAGTGGCGAGGGTCTAAGTGAGGACGAGCTGCCGCTGGTGTTCGACAGATTTTACAAGACAGATAAATCCCGCGGCCTTGACGCCACCGGCGTCGGGTTGGGACTCAACATAGTCAGGTCTATAATAAGGCTCCACGGCGGAAAGATAATGGTAAGGAGCGTCAAGGGCGAGTACACCGAATTCGTGTTCACCGTTCCCAACAAGCCGCTGGAGGAGTGAACCCCTATAGGAGGGAGTGACAGCAATGGAAGAAAACGAACAGCTGCAGCCCGCTGAGCCGGAAGCTGAGGATATAAGCGAGCAGCCTGGATTACCGGAGGAGGCTCAGCCGGAGGTGCCGGAGCAGACGCCCGAAGAGCAGACGCCTCAGGTCACCGGCAGCGTCTACAGCGACCCCTTTTTCAATATCCCGCCTATGCAGAGCGAGCTGAACGGCCTAGACAAAGAGGCCTTTTGGAGCAGCGTTGCGGCGGTAAAGAAAAAGCGTAAGAGGCCGTCTGTGGCTGTGCTCATTCTCTCCATACTGATGCTGATAGCTATGGTTCTGCTGCTGCTGACGGCGGTTAACGGCAGGGGCTGGCTTATCAGGCTCATCAATGGAGGGAAGAACATAGAGTTCACCCTGCCCATCGAGGACAAGCCCCAGCTGGATTCCTCTCTCTATCAGGAGGACGGAAGATACACCCTTGAGGGTGTTGCCGAGGCGGTCATGCCCTCGGTAGTGTCCATTGAGATATTTAGCGGTCAGGCAGACCTGCTGCCTTCAAGTCAGGGCAGCGGCATCATAATGAGCACCGACGGCTATATCCTCACCAACGCACACGTTGTTGATGAGGCTGCTAAGATAAAGGTCATACTCAACACCAAGGAGGAATATTCCGCAGACCTGATAGGGGCTGACGCTCCGACGGATATCGCAGTCATCAAGATAGGCAAGAAGGGCCTTACTCCTGCGCAGTTCGGTAATTCCGATGAGGTGAAGCTGGGAGAGGACGCAGTTGTTATCGGCTCACCTGCGGGCTTCTACGGCTCGGTGACAAAGGGCGTTGTCTCGGGGCTGGATAGGCAGATAAGGGTGGAAAGCTATTCCGTTCCAATGAGCTGCATACAGGTGGACGCCGCCATCAATCCCGGAAACTCCGGTGGAGCGCTGGTGAATATGTGGGGACAGGTGGTAGGCATTACCAGCTCCAAGCTGGCCTCCCGCAGCTACTACGGCATCGGCTTTGCCATTGCGATCAACGCCGCAAAGCCTATGATAGAGGAAATAATGGCCAAGGGCTACGTGGCAGAGACCCCAAGAATAGGCATAACCTTCTACTCTGTCAGCGAGGATAATGCGGTGATGTCCGGAATAAAGGCGGGAATGTTGGTGGTGGAGATCGACCAGAGCTGCGATATCTCAAACACCGACCTCCAGCCGGGGGATATCATCACCAAGCTGAACGATAAATATGTCAGCAGTACGGAATCTGTCAAGGAGATATTGAAGGAATATAAGCCGGGAGATATGATGACCGGCAAGGTGTTCCGCCCCAATGAGGAGGGCGGCGGCACCGAGTTTGAGATAACCTTCAGGCTTATGAGCGATAAGAGCTCACTGGTGCCGGCAGAGAATTAAGACAATAACGGGGCGTTCTCCCGATACCGGGGGAATGCCCTTAATGCGGTCTGAAAGGAGAAAACAGAGTGGGTGCGTTCAAGATAATAATGTCCCTTGTCATAAGCGGGCTTATAGGCTATTTCACAAACTACATCGCGGTGAAGATGCTCTTCCGTCCCCGGACGGAGAAGCACATCTTCGGCAGGAGGGTGCCCTTCACCCCGGGAGTTATCCCGAAAAATCAGCCGAGGCTGGCAAAGGCTCTTGGCAGAGCCGTCAGCGAGCAGCTGCTAACCGGCAATGACCTTAAGGAGGCGCTGACCTCCGAGAAAACTGCCTCCGCTGCCGCCGAAAAGGCCGCCGGGGCGCTGTTCTCAGACAAGCAGGTGGGAGAGCTGCTGCGCTCCATCGCCGGGGAGGAGAATTCCGAAGCGGTTAAGAGCTATGCCAAAACTGCCATCACAGAGCTTGCCGTCAGAAAGATAAAGGAAGCGGACATCTCCGCTATGATAATCTCTGAGGGGACAGCTGCCATCAATGAGAAGGTCTCCGGCTCGATGCTGGGAATGTTCATAAACGACGAGGTTATCGCCTCCTTTGCGGCGCCTCTGGGCGAGAAGATTGACGAGTATATCGACAGCCATGCTCCAGAGGTCATCGACAGGGCAGTGGAGGAGGAGCTGGAAAAGCTCTCCGCAAGCACTCCCGCCCAGCTGCTGGAGGGCGCAGGCGTTTCCTATGATGCGGTGAAGTCCGGAGCGGCGGCACTGTTTGCAAAGGCCGCCGGAGAGGTCATCGACCCGCTGCTGGCGTCCCTCGATATCCCCGCCATAGTCGAGGCTAAGGTCAACGCTATGAGTGTCGAGGAGGTGGAGGAGCTGGTGATGTCAGTGATGAAGCACGAGCTCAACGCCGTCATAAGCCTGGGCGCGCTGATAGGCGTTGTGATAGGCCTGCTTAACATAATCGTGCAGAGCCTTTGATGAGTTGACATATGCTTTCCTATATGTTATAATCAATAGGAAGCATATGTCAATTTTTATATGGAGGCTTTTATGAATCTCACACATCTGAAATATATGGTGGAGGTGGAGCGCCACGGCTCCATTACCAAGGCTGCGGCGGCGCTCTATATGGGTCAGCCCAACCTCTCCAAGGCTATCAAGGAGCTGGAGCTGGAATTCGGCGTGCCTATCTTCAAGCGCTCGGCAAAGGGTGTAGTGCCCACAGAAAAGGGCAAGGAGCTGCTGCTCCACGCCAAGGCTATACTTTCGCAGGTAGAGAAGATGGAGCAGCTATCCCGGGAGGACGACCGCAGCAGTCTGGAATTCTCGCTGCTGCTTCCCAGAGCCAGCTACATCTCCCACGCCTTCACGCTGTTCCTCAATGAGGTGGATGCGGTGGAGAAAATGAACATCAAGTTCAAGGAGACCAACTCAATGTCCGCCATTGATCTGGTGGCGGACTGCGAGTACAACCTGGGCATTATCCGCTATCCCGTCAACTATGAGGCGTTTTTTCTTTCCGCTATCGAGGAGAAGGGCTTGAAGGCCAGAGAGGTCTGGACCTACGATTACGTCCTGCTGATGAGCGCCAAGAGCCCCCTTGCCCGCGCCCCGGAGATAAGGGCCTCCGTTCTGGACGATTACATCGAGATACTTCATGGTGACAACATCGTGCCGAACATCTCCCAGACCTTCCTTAAAAAGGACGCCCAGCTGGGGTCAAGCCGGCGGCACATCTTTGTATATGAGCGGGGCAGCCAGTTCGATATACTGTGCACCGTTCCAAACTCCTATATGTGGGTATCGCCTCTGCCGAGGGAGGTGCTGCGACGCTACGGGCTGGTGCAGAAGCCCTGTGCCGACCTTATCAAGCGCAATCGAGACTTGCTTATCTATCAGGGCAACTACCGTCTTTCGCAGACGGAGAAGCTGTTCATTGACACCTTAGACGAGGTGAGGAAGAGCATAATTGTGTGAGCGTTAGGAAGATGTAGGGGGAGCAAACGCGAAGCGCGTTAAAAAGCGCGCGGTCAAGCCTCGCGCCAGAGGCTTGCGGGGTCTGGGGCTGGCCCCAGCGGAGCTCGAGGCAGAGCCTCGTTCGCGGCGCTGCGACAAGAAACGAAAAAGCACTACGTTTTCCAGCTGCTCTAAGTTATCAAGAGCACACCAATTCGCAGCGCCGAAATGTTACAAGTCTGCACTCGCAGGAAACAGTGAGCGAAGCGAACGTTTTTCCGTCCCCAGACGCACAAGTGAGGGCGCCCGTCTCCTCTCCGCCTTCGGCAGGGAAATACCCTTTTCCGGAGAAATACAATACCCGACAAATTCTGAAAAACTGAATTTTGCACAATCCCCCTTGACAATTCCGCGTTTTTGTGCTATCATATATCAGGCGGGGGAACCGCTAAAATTCAATACAATGGGGAGCTTTGAAAAGGCTGAGAGGAAGTAAAGCTATACTTCGACCCGTAACCTGATTCGGATAATGCCGACGTAGGGAAATAAGGCTTATTTGTGCTGTCTCTGCGTTTCGCCGGGACAGCATTTTCAGTCTGCGCAGGAT
>JAFUTK010000055.1 GCA_017471405.1 Ruminococcus sp. | reverse complement strand
TTTTATCGACTAGTCGCTTGATGTTGAGCAGATATCCGAAAACGTGAGCGTTGTCTTTTGTCCCGTCGGGATTGTCTCTCAGCAGAGCGATCTCTTTTCTGTTAAGGCTTGGCTTTGTAGTATATTTTGTGCTGACAGGGAGGAAACGGCGTCAATAAGACAGAAGCAGACATAAGTTATCTGAATTTGAAACACCCCCTAAAAAAGGACGACTCGTGGTGGGTCGTCCTTTTTTTTGTTTAGCATCTTTTTTAACCGCCGCAGAGCTTGACTTATACTTTCCGATATGATATGATCATAGCAAGTAACACCAAGGAGGTGCACCATGCTTCTCATCAATGACACAGCTCCATGCAAGGTTTGAGGACGCTGCATGGAGGGTAGCCTTCGGGCTTTAGTCCTCGGACTTTGCATTCCCGATATAAAAATATCAAAGGAGCAAAGTCAAATGAAAAATTTAAGATCGTATATCATACTATGGGCAACACAGTCGCTCTCTGCCCTCGGCAGCGGAATGACAAGCTATGCGCTGGTACTGTGGCTTTATCTTAACAGCGGCTCGGCGCTGAAAACCGCTATGCTGTCCATATGCTCTTATGCGCCCTATGTGCTGATGAGCATTTTTGCAGGAACTCTCAGCGACCGCTGGGACAAGAAGAAAACAATGCTTGCCTGTGACCTTATCGCTGCGCTAAGCACGGTCGCAGTCCTTGTCTTAATAAAAACGAACAGCCTGCACCCCTGGCATTTGTATCTGATAAACGCGGTAAACGGACTGATGAATACCGTTCAGCAGCCAGCAAGCGAGGTGGCGGCAACGCTGCTCACGCCAAAGGAGTATTATCAGAAAACAAGCGGCTTGCGTTCGTTCTCGCAGTCGCTGAACTCTATACTTACACCTATTATTGCAACAGCTCTGTTCTCACTCGCAGGGATAGGCGCAGTCATAGCCGTTGACCTATCGACCTTTGGGATAGCGTTTCTTACGCTGGCGTTGTTCATAAAGATACCCGAGGCTCCAAGCTTGGTTGAAAGGAAAGAAAGCCTGCTATCGGCTTTGAGAGCAGGGCTGAAATGGCTGAAAGATAATCCGCTTATACTAAAGCTGATACTGTTTTTGTCCTGCATAAACCTTGTGGCTTCGACATATGACGCAGCGCTTCCAGCGATGATTCTTTCAAAACAAAACGGCGGTCAGACCGTCCTCGGTATCGTCAATACCTGCGTTGGGGTAGCTACGCTTGTCGGCAGCGTATTGGTGACATTTCTGCCTGC
Source organism: Ruminococcus sp. (assembly GCA_017471405.1). Taxonomy (GTDB): domain Bacteria; phylum Bacillota; class Clostridia; order Oscillospirales; family Ruminococcaceae; genus FB2012. Next base: position 2,412 of record JAFUTK010000055.1, on the reverse strand, counting down.
GCCAAATAATCGTGTAAATGCGATATGTGCGGCGCTGTTTATCTCGATGAGTACCGAAAACTATATGCTCGCGCTCGGGAAAGCACCTGCAATATGGTGTGTCGGCGCAATTCTCGGCTGGATAGCGATACCGTATATGAATGCAAACATGGACGTTATCTTTCGCAGCGAGATACCGACACAAATGCAGGGACGGGTCTATTCCTGCCGAAATACTCTGCAATTCTTCACGATACCCATAGGCTTTCTGCTAGGCGGAATGCTGACGGACAAGGTGTTTGAGCCCTTCATGGCGGATAACACATCGGGCTTAATATCTGCGCTTTTCGGCGAGGGCAAGGGCTCCGGGGCGGCGATGCTGTTTTTTGTGATAGGTGTAAGCGGCACACTCGTCTGCGTTCTGTTCACTGCACTTTTAAGAGAGCACAGCTGGTCGGAAAAGTATTAATACTCAAACGGCATACCTGTTGGTATGCCGTTTTTTATCCCCATCTTTTGGAGTCACAGCTTTCCCACGCAGGGGGAAAAAGATCAATTAAAAAAAGTACCGAGAGTATAGAGAAGAGATTCTCCTGCTTTGTCACTAATAAATAAATGGAAAACGCAGAAATTGTGCAAGCACACAAATTTGCCCTTCCTCTATTGACTCTGCCCCAAGGGCAGAGCTTATAATATAAAGCGAAAGGGGGCGGCATTATGAACATCGGCGAGCTTTCGGACAGCTCCGCAGAGATAGTGATCAAAAAGCACAGGAAAAGCAGACTGCCTCTTCTGATTATCGCAGTATGTCTGCTGGCAGGGCTTGCTGTGGGCGGGGCGATGCTTTATAGGTCGCACCTCAAAAGACAGTATATAGACTCCATCGTCACAAGCAAGCTGCTGACCCTTTACGAGGACGACGGCAGCAGCAAAATGTACCGTGGAAGTGACGCTGCGACTGACAGCGACCTCATCGCAGTGCTGACCACTAAGGGCGGAGAGTTTAGCGACAAATCGGGGCAGCTGCAGCTACAGATATTTCAGCACGACGTATCAAAAAAGGGCGAGGGAGACGTCATCGGATATCGGATAAGCTGCATCTACCGCTACCGCCCTGGCGACGACCCGGTATATGAGGCGCAGGTAACAGAGCTGCTTCCGCCCCAGGTAAGCACCGATACATCCTCTCCCGGAGCGGGCGGACTTATCACCTTCACTCCCGGGCTCGAGAAGAAAAAAAGCTACATTCGCGGCGAGGACGGCTCCCCTCTGAATGAAGAGGAACAGAGGGCCTTTGCTGACAGATATATGAGTGATATCAAGAGCCTCTGGAACAGGCTTTTTGAGCTTTTCGGCCAGGAGCATTTCAAAAAGTAAGAAGGTGATGCTATGAGGATATACCGGTATTTTTTCTTTGCGCTGCTGTTTGCCTTCGGGATAATAATGACCTCCGCGGAGCTGGTGATGAGCTGGCAGGACATAGCCCCCGCCTATCCCACAGTCCAGCTTCGCTTTACCGAGCAAAACCGCGGGGAGGCGGTGAGTGAGCTTGCCGCACTTGCGGATAAATACGGCGCGGGAGTGTTCGTGTATGACAGCGTCTCCGACGGCAGCTCGGAGGTTTATATTACCTATTATGCCGACAGCGCCGCTCGCAGTGAGCTGGAGCAGAAATGGAGGCTCAAAGAGGCCGTCCTGCGGGACTCGGCCGCAGCAAGATATAACTATCACTTCTCACTCAAGCCCTTTGAAAATGCCGCCGGGCTGCTCTATTATCACGACGTCTGCTTCACCGGTGAGGGAGACACCGCCGCCCTTATAAGGGAGTTCACGGAGTATGCCAAGGCGCACTTTGAGGAGAATACCGTCTCGGTAACAAGGACTGCCGGAAGTGAACGCAGTCTGCTGCCGGCCTTTACTGCATATCTCTGGCTGGGCATTGCGGCGGTCATCGCTGTTATGACAGCCTTTGAGGTGGCGGCCTTCCGCAAGGAGGCAGTCATACTGCTGACAGGCGGCTGCTCCGTCGGCGGCACCGTCGCCAAACGTCTGCTGACGGACACGCTGGTGTATGCTGTACTGCTGGCGGCAGTCTCGGGAGTGCTTATTTCCATGCGCTTTGCGGGCTATGCCGTCATCTGCGCCGCTGGGGCGCTGGGGCTGATTCTGCTGCTGTCGGCGGGGATATATCTGACCCTTTTCCTCTCGGACGTCAGAGCCGTTCTGGGAGATGCAAGGCAAGGCTCCAAGGTGCTGGCCTTCAACTGGCTCATCAAGGGAGCCGCTGTGACCGGCTGTCTGGTGCTGTCCCTCAGCGCCGCTGACACTGCTGCCCGAAACAGGACAGGCAGCGATACCGAAGCTCTGCTTAGAAAATACTTCGGGGGTTACAGCTATTCCTCGGCGGAAATGGCGGCGCTTATGACACATCAG
>JAFUTK010000054.1 GCA_017471405.1 Ruminococcus sp. | reverse complement strand
GACCCATGATGACTACCAGCTGGCGGCGGTGAACCTCGCCTACCCCGTGATGATGGTGATGATCGCCATTTCAAATATGGTCGGGAGGGGCGCTTCGTCGCTGATAGCGCGGTGTCTCGGTGCAAACGACAGCGAAAAAGCACGGCATACCCTGACCGCAGGCTTTGTGCTGACCGTGCTCAACAGCCTTATCGTCACGGCGGTGGGGCTGGTGTTCCTGTCGGCGATAGTCAAGGGCTTGGGCGCAAAGGACAACACCTTCGCCTACACCGAGCAGTATGTGCAAATTCTGCTTTTCGGGAGCATTTTCACAATGGGCAACTACTCCTTCGGGCAGTTTCTGCGAAGCGAGGGCTCTGTGACTTACTCTATCGTGGGAATGATCGTCGGCACTATCGTCAACATCGTACTTGATCCGCTGTTTATTTTCACATTCGGCTTGCAGATAAGGGGTGCGGCTATCGCCACTATCATCGGCAACGGCGCAGGAATGGCGGCATCGCTGTTCTTTTATCTGCGGGGCAAGACACTGCTCACGCCCTCGGCGAAATACATTTTCCCGAAAGGGAAAATTCTCGGCGAGATATACTGGGTGGGTATTCCCGCTTCGCTGGAGACGCTGCTTTCCTCGGCGGCGTTTATTGTCAACAACAACCTTGCGGTGGCTTACGGCGAGCTGACAGTGGCGGCTATGGGCATCGCGCAGAAGCTGCTGAGCCTCGGCAACTACATTTATCAGGGCTTCGCCGCAGGCACTCAGCCGCTTATGGGCTACAATTACGGCGCAAAGAATTTCCCGAGAATGAAAGCGATACTGCGCTCGGGCGTTATGATCGTCACCTGCACCGAGCTGGTTTTAATGGTGCTCTATGGCGCACTTGCACCGCTTCTTATCGGGTGGTTTTCCCAGTCGGAGGAGGTCATCAGGATAGGCGCAAGGGTGCCCCGCAACATCATGTTTATCCTGCCCTTTGTGGGTACGGTGTCAATGTGCAGAATGTCGTTTCAGGCGATGGGAAAGCCTATCTACGCCTTTTGCATAACGCTGGTGCGGCAGCTGATACTCTACATCCCGCTGCTGCTTGTGCTCAATTCGCCGTTCGGCTTCGGCGGAATGATAAAAGCCCAGCCGATAACCGAGGCGGTGATGATGGCGGTGTCGCTGGTGCTTTTGTACAGGTTTATTACTGCTAAGGAGCGTGACGGATAAAGCGCCCAGAGAGCAGCACCTTTTTCACAGTTGAAAATCAGATATTGATATGTTATAATATCAGAAAGAAAAAAATTGAAGGGACAACAATCGCTATGAATAATATCCGAAGATACGTTTGCATTGCTTTATCAGCTTTGGCTTTGATGACCTCCTGTGGCTCAGCTTCCGATGATGAGGGACGCTTAAGCGTTTCCTCCCGGACAGCTGCCGATAACTCTGTCATTGAAGCTCCAGCGGACACCTCTGCCCTGCCCGCTTCCGCAGAAAGCTTAACAGAGACAGAGACTACGACCGAAACTACCACAACAACAACTACTACAACAACTACTACCGCCTCCACCACTACCGAGACGGAGCCTGTTCCCGAGCTGCCGGCCTCCGATGACGTTTACCTGACACTTGTAAACAAGACCCATATGCTGCCGGGTGACTTCTTTAACGTGCTGTCGCTGACCACTATGCAGAACTACGAGGGCAACACCTTCTGGGTAGAGGAGGAGACCCTTGCCCATTTTCAGGAGCTCAAGGAGGATATGGCAGCAGTCGGGCTGGACTGCGAGATCATCAGCGCCTACCGATCAATAGCCTCCCAGCAGGAGATATGGGACGAATACGAGGCGCTTTACGGGCTTTGGTACTGCAATGCGTATGTGGCGGTGCCGGGATATTCGGAGCATCACACCGGCCTTGCCATAGATGCCCGCCTTATAAGGAACGGCACTGTGCTATACTATATGGCAGACGGTCAGACCAACGGTCTGGAGGACTTCGCCGCTTTCCACAGCCGTCTTGCGGAGCACGGCTTCATTCTGCGCTATCCTCAGGGGAAGGACGGAATTACCGGCTACTCCTACGAGCCCTGGCACATCAGATATGTGGGTGTAGAGAACGCCAAGAAGATATCCGCCTCCGGGTTGACGCTGGAGGAATATCTCGGTGAGGCGGAGCAATAGCGAGGCGAGGGAATGATACGGCGCCTTTTAGTGATGACGGCGGGGCTTTCCTTGATGCTTCTCTCCGGCTGCGGAGAGGCTATCGGAACGGCTGAGAGCGTTCCCCTTCGGCAGGAGACCGCTGCCCCGGTAACGTCAGCTTCCTCTCTAACTGCACAGACGCCGGCTGAATCCTCTGTCACTACGCAGATAAGCGATGACAGCTCCGAGGAGGAGCCTGGCCTTCTTTCCTCCGCGGAGGAGATTGACCTTAGGGATACTGACGGAGCCGGGACGGAGTATCTCTTTACCTACGGCGGTGAGGATTTCAGGGCGGTCTACACTCCCGACAACTGGAAGATAGTGAGCTCCTACAGGATAACCAGCAAGGCGGATATGTACTTTATCTGTCAGGCGCTGATAGCTGAGCACCCGCTTCACGGCAGCGACGGAGTTAGCTTTCGCACTCCGGAGGATATGGTCTTTGAATGGAGCGAGCACAACTGGGTCTACTATATGCTGCCGGAGGATTCCCCCTGGCGGGTCAATACCGGAGATGTGGACTTTAACCCTGAGGATCAGGGAAAAACAGCGATAGATATGGCACGTGACAGGCTCAAGGAAAAATACGGCTGAGGACAGATTTGCAAAAATGAATTTTGCAGTTGACAATCCTGCAAAAAAATGCTATAATAAATTATTGATCAGGAACGGTGATCGATTAATGACCAATCAGAAGAAATAAGGAGGGCTAATCATGGAGCTTAACGAAACTATTGATCTGATGCTGTCGGATAACAGAAAAGAAAGGCTCAAAGCCGAGTACTGGCAGACAAAGAACAGAATGGAAAAGCTAAATGCTTACATCGCAAAGCTCAATGCCGGTCAGGAGGCTGACGTTGATGACAGTGCCGATGTTCTTAAGGCTCAGAGCCAGGCTATGAAGGAGTATCTGTATTTTCTCGAGGTAAGAATGCAGATGTACGGCTTCCTTCCTGCAGAATGATCAAATCGACCAAATGAAAAAGCATACCCTGCGGGGTATGCTTTTTTTACAGCTCCTTGCTGTAGAATCTGTTCATTGTACTGTGGACGACGGCTGCTGGGCGCGGGATAAGGACATAGCCGCTGCGCTCATAGATGTGCATTGCGGCGGCAAGGTTTGTGTGGGTCTCCAGATAGATGCGCTCATATCCCATAAGGCGGGCCTGCTGCTCAATGAATGAGATAAGCTTATAGCCCAAGCCTTTGCCTCTGGCGGAGCTATCCAGATAGAGCTTTTGCAGCTCGCAGCAGCGCTCAAAGCCCTCGAAGGGGGCAAGCCCGATGCCTCCGACAAGTCTGCCTGCCTCTGTCAGGACAAAATAGGCGCAGCCCTCCGATGAATAGAAGCGGCTCAGGTGATTTAGTCCCTCGTCGAAATAGACTGTCCCGGGGATATCAAGCTGATGCTGCCGCAGGGTAAGGCGGACAAGCTCTGCCAGAGCGCTGTCGAACTCCTTTGTCAGGGGCGAGAGGCTCATTCTCTCAGGAAAGCCGGGGATCTCTATATGCACATCGGCACCTTCTTTGTCATTATACAGCCTTGTGTTACTGCATTATATTCTTGATAGTTCTGATATGGCTGTCGGTATAGCAGGCGGTCAGGGAGGTGGCGAACAGCAGGTCTGTGGCGCCTATCCTTGTCAGGAAGTCCTTCATCTTAAGATTGAAAAACCTGAAATCCACGACGTATATCTTGGAATAGCTGCCCACAAAGAAGGGCACCATTGAGTTGCCGTAGCTGTCCTTGACTATCACAAGAACGCGGCCGTTGTTTACATCGGTGGAGATCTCAACGATCTTGTCGTCGCCGCCCATTATAGTGCAGTAGGCGCCGGAGCCCTGAAGGTCGTCCAAAAACAGTGAGCCCTTGTAGGCGGAGCCAAAGCTGCGGTTATAATAGGTGGTGGTGTAGCTGTTCTGAGGCTTGTAATACCAATAGGTGTCAGGGTATTGCTTGAACTCAGGCAGGTTGCCGCTATAAGCATAGCAGGAGCCGACGAAGCCGGTCTTATAGCAGGCCTTATATGTAGAGAGGTCGGCAAAGGGGACGCCGGCTGCCTCGGCGCAGAGCTGTGACGCATAATAGGCGCCCAGCGGCTGCCAGTGGTGGTCAGTACGGGTGTAGATGTACTCTGCCGCGTGGGAGGCAAGGGTGTCAAAGGTGTCTATCACTTCAACGTCGGTGCGGAGGGCATCGCCGATTATCTTTATGCACTTGTGCTGGTCGGAGAAGGTATTCTTCATCGACTCGGGCATATAATATGCCGAGGAGAGGGGCGCTCCCATCCAGTAGACGTTGACGCTATCGCCCACCATCGCCTTATAGTCATTGATAACTGACGCGAACAGCTTTCCGTTGGAGGCAAGGCCGTAGAAGGGCAGAAGGGCTCTTATCCTCTCGCCCTCAAATCTATCGCCCACCACGATGTTCCCGTACCAATCGCCGTACTTGGGAAGCAGGTCGCCGGAAATGGGAACATTGGGCAACACTGTGGTAGTGGAGCCACGGGTCTGGACGGTGGTAGTAGTAGTGGGAGCGGCGGTGGTGGTTGTGGTGGTAGTTGTAGTTGTTGGAGTTGTTGTGGTAGTAGTCTCCGAGGTGGTGGTGGTGGTGGTTGTAGTAGTGGTCGTAGTCGTGGTAGTAGTGGTTTCAGTTTCGCTTTCCGATTCGGGGACTGTCTCTGTCGGGGCGGCGGAGGTAGTGGTCGTGACGGTAGTTTCCAAGGTCATAGCGGAGTCCACCGCAGCGGGTATCTCTGCCAGCTCCTCGACTTCATTTGAGCAGCCCGTCATCACGATGAGTGAGGCAAGGGCTGCGGTGATAAGCCTTTTGTTCATTTTCATATTTTTCCTTTCGCTTTAGTTCATACTTTCCTGTCTTATGATTTTCTGTGCTATCACATTATAGCACATCTTTTATAATAAATCAAGAGTGAGGCAGGAAAATCAGAAGCCGTGCACGCGGTGCACCACCGAATTCGCGTTACGCTCCTTCGTCGCTTTCAGTTATGCGGACGACGTAAGGTATCACCCGCGGTTGTGACTTTGATATCGGAAACTGCGGGGCAACTAACGCGTAGCGCATAAAAAACGCGCGCGGTCAAGCCTCGCGCCAGAGGCTTGCGGGTCAATTTTATCCTCGACAAGCTCGGATAAAATGGGGCAGAGCCCTTGCGGAGCTCGAGGCAGAGCCTCGTTTGCGGCGCCAGCCGCAACTCGGCGCGGCGCAAGTGTAGGAAAAGGCGCTGCCTTTTCCGCCCACACCAAGTTTTGGGGAACAAACCAATTCGCAGCGCCGAAAAGTTATCCTCCTGCACTTGCAGGAAACAGTGAGCGTCAGCGAACGTTTTCCCGTACCTTAGCTCACAAAGTGAGGGTTCATTCAGCGGTGGGGGCAAGCCCCCACCCTACGGGTGTGGAGAAATACCCTTTTCCGGCAAAAAAACAAGTAAGACAAGAAGTTGTGAACAAAGCGTAAACTATACCTCTGCCCCCTTGACAAATCAAATTAGATTTGATACAATTTAATTGAGCCAAAGAGAATGGCTCGCAAAAAGTAAATCATTCCCGCCGGCTGAATAAGAAAGAGCCTTAACGGGAAACATCATAATAAAGGAGGACACCCATATGTCGATCTACGATTACAAGGTAAACAAGAGAAGAGAAGGTGAGCTTGACCTCGCTACCCTTAAAGGCAAGGTGCTGCTCATTGTCAATACCGCCACCGGCTGCGGCTTTACTCCCCAGTACGAGGGTCTGGAGAAGCTCTATGAGAAATATCACGATAAGGGACTGGAAGTGCTGGACTTCCCCTGCAATCAGTTCGCAGGTCAGGCTCCCGGCTCCGATGAGGAAATCCACCAGTTCTGCACCGCCAAGTACAAGACCCAGTTCGACCAGCTGGCAAAGATCGACGTAAACGGTGAGAACGAGTCCCCCGTATACACCTTCCTCAAAAAGGAAATGCCCGAGGAGGAGGTCACAGGTCTCAAGGCAAAGGCCGCTATGAAGATGGTTGCCAAGATCAGCAAGACCACCGTAAACCCCGAGGACATCAAGTGGAACTTCACCAAGTTCCTTGTTGACAGAGAGGGCAAGGTAGTAGGCCGCTACAATCCCACCGTTGAGCCCGAGAAGATCGAAAAGGACATCGAGGCTCTGCTGTGAAATATCCCAGCGAAATAACATCAGAAAGGAACGATAGCTATGGCAGTAATAGAAGTAACCAAGGATACCTTTGAGCAGGAGGTGCTTAATTCCGATAAGCCCGTACTGGTTGATTACAATGCGGACTGGTGCGGACCATGCAGAATGATGAGGCCCGTTCTCGATGAGCTGGCAGCAGAGAGAGACGACATCAAGGTTGTTTCCATCAACATCGACGATGAGGACGAGCTGGCAGAGGATAACGATATTTCCTCCATTCCCTGCCTCGTAGTATACAAGAACGGCAAGGAGGCTGCAAGAAACGTAGGCCTCGTGCCCAAGGACGTTGTCATCGACCTGATCGGGGGCTGATGAGATGTATGATATCATAATCATCGGAGCTGGCCCTGCGGGAATGACCGCTGCTATATACGCCAGACGCGCCTCCAAGAGCGTGCTGCTGCTGGAGGCCAAAAGCTACGGCGGGCAGATAATAAACACTCCCGATATTGAGAATTACCCCGTTGAGGCGCACATCTCCGGCTTTGACTTTGCGCAGAAGCTCTACGAGCAGACCAAGGCTCTGGGGGCTGAGTTCAAGTTTGAAAAGGCTGTTGAGATAAAGGACGAAGGCGACACCAAGACTGTTGTTACCGTCAAGGACAGCTACACCGCCAAGGCAGTCATTATCGCCACCGGCTCCGAGAACAGAAAGCTGGGAGTTGAGGGCGAGGACAAGCTGGTAGGCAGAGGCATAAGCTACTGCGCTACCTGTGACGGCGCCTTCTATCGCAACAAGGTAGTTGCAGTTGTCGGCGGAGGCAATACAGCCTTGGAGGACGCCCTCTATCTTGCCGACCTGGCGCAGACGGTATATCTTATCCATCGCCGGGACGAGTTCAGAGGCGAGGAGGCTAATGCTCAGCGTCTGCGGGAGCGTGAGAACGTGAAGCTGGTATTAAACAGCACCGTCACCAAGCTTAACGCCGAAAAGCGCTTAAAGAGCATTGAGGTCACCAACAAGAACGGTGAGGTCACCGAGCTTGAAGTCAACGGACTGTTTGTGGCAGTAGGCAGAGTGCCGGAAAATCAGAACTTCGCTTCCGTTGCGGAGCTTGATCAGGCAGGCTACGTTGCCGCCTCGGAGAACTGCCGCACCAAGACCCCCGGCATATTCGCAGCGGGCGACAACCGCGTCAAGGAGGTTAGGCAGCTCGTTACCGCCGCCTCGGACGGAGCCGTTGCTGCAACAGAGGCGGTAAAGTACATCGCCTCGCTTAAATAAGCTTTCCTTTTCCCCCTAAATATTTTTACCCCCGTTCCCCGGAGCGCTACCCCCGCTCCGGGGACTTTTTTATGTCGCGCTGCGCTCCCGTTGGTCGCTTGGGTGTGTGCGGGCGTGTGTCCCCTGTTCCGCGATCGAGGTTTGCTCGTACTGCGGCCTTAGGTGCTCGCATTCCACAGAATGAGACAGATGTATGACTTGGTTTCTTTGCCAAGGCAGCTCAACTCTCAAAAGGAAAAGCGCCCTTTTGGAAGGGCGCTTTTCTGTTTATCCCATTATTACAGTGTTCCGAAGATACGGTCGCCGGCGTCTCCGAGACCGGGGACGATGTAGGCTCTTTCATTGAGGCGCTCGTCTACGCAGCCCACGATGATGTCAATGTCGGGGTGTGCCTCCTTAAGCACCTTAAGCCCCTCGGGAGCGGCGATGATGCACATGAACTTGATGTTCTTGCAGCCCTTTTTCTTGATAAGGTCAACTGCTGCTACTGCTGAGCCGCCGGTGGCGAGCATCGGGTCTGGCAGGATAACAAGGCGCTCGTCGATATGGTCGGGCAGCTTGCAGAAATACTCATGGGGCTCGTGGGTGACCTCGTCGCGGTAAAGGCCAATGTGACCTACCTTTGCGGAGGGCAGCAGCTCCAGTATGCCGCCCACCATTCCCAGCCCTGCACGGAGGATAGGAACTACTGCGGGCTTTCTTCCTGCCAGCACAGGCTGCATGGACTCCGCCACAGGCGACTTGATGCTGACAAGCTCCAGCGGCAGGTCGCGCAGAGCGTCGTAGCACATCAGCATAGCTATCTCGCTGACTAGTGTACGGAAATCCTTAGTGCCGGTGTTCTCGTCTCGAAGCAGGGATATTTTGTGCTTGATAAGCGGGTGATTGGATACGGTTATGGTGCTCATATTTATACCTCCTGAGAGTATGTATTTTCCTGTCTAATTATAGCACAAAGCGGGGTAGGTGTCAAGGATAAGAAATATCCACTGCGCCTAGGGCTGCCCCTTCCAGCCTGAGCAGCTCCCGCTTGATATCGGTGCCTGCGGCGTAGCCTGTGAGGCTGCCGTCTGCACCTATAACTCTGTGACAGGGAACGATGAGCAAGATGGGATTTCTCCCCACCGCTCCGCCCACAGCCTGGGCGGACATTCTCTCCCTTCCCAGCCGCATAGCGGCAGTGAGGGCAAGGGAGCCGTAGGTGACGGTGCTGCCATAGGGTATCTTTTCAAGCTCCTCCCAGATAAGCAGCTGAAAGGGTGTGCCGTAAAGGGAAAGCGCCGGGGTGAATTCCGGCTTTCTGCCGGAGAAATAGATATCCAGCCAGCGCAGGGCGTCCTCTATGTGAGGATTGCTCCCCTCCTGCGCTCCGGAAAGGGTGGAGCCGAAGTTCCGCTGGCCGTCGAACCAAAGGCCTGTAATACCCTGCTCGTCGGCGGAGAGAGTTATCCCTCCCAGCGGAGAGGCGTACTGGCAGTATACCGCGCTCATGCGGCAGAGCTCCAATACTCTGCTATGTACGGTATCTTCTCCCAATATACATAGCCAAAAAAGCTCTTCGACCAATCGGCAAGGAAATCATACTTAGCTTGCAGATGAGTGGAGCTTTCCAGCTTCTCAAAGAAGTCAGTGTCATCATTCATACCCGAAAGGAAAAGGTCCTCTATGAGGGTGGCTCTGTCCTCCATAGGTGTTACCTTGCTGTAGGTGGTGATGAAGAAGGGGTCATCGCTTTGAAAGAAAGTGTCAGCGTTGGAAACATTGCCGTCGTTATAGCCCTCAAAATCCCAGAAGTACTCAAAGCACTCGGGACAGAGCTTAAGCCAGTCCTCCTCACTTAAGGGAGTGTCAAGGCTTATCCTGTCCTCGACAGCGTGCCACAGCTCGTGGTGAATAGCTCCAAGGTCATATTTCAGTGCTGTGGTATTGAGGCAGATGATATCCCACAGTCCAAAGCGGCAGGTGATGCCAGCAGCGGAGAAACCACCGCCCATAGCATTTTCAAGTTCAGAGCTGATGCCTATGATAAGGCCTCCACCACGCTCCTTCTTGAACCTTTCAAAGAAGCCCTCGGGATAAAGCGCAAGCGCTTCGTCCAGCATATCAAGAGCTTCCATCAGCTCCTCCAGCCTATAAGGATAGAAGTCCTTTTCGATGGAGACAGGAATAGAGGAGGCATCGATTTTTTCAAGGTCCAAAATCTCGTCGCCCACAAGGATATCTATGCCATACTTTTCCTCCAGACTGTCGGCCATACTTCTGGCCTCACCCAGCTGCTCGCCTATCAGATGATGCTGCTCCGCTGGGGAGGTATAGGCGCTGCCCTCCTTGAGGGAGCCGGTATAATCTGCCTGAGCGGGGTCAATGACCGCCAGCTTTATATGTGCGCTCACATCTTCGTCTTCATTATGTATGCTGTCTATAGCGCAGACGAAGAGCCCGGTAGCTCCAAAGGCCTTAAACATGCACCAGCTGGCGTTCTCCACGTCCGGCTCAAGGACGGCTGTTCTGCCGCTGCTGATATCCAGCAGCTTGAGGCCAAAGGGCTTATCCTCGTCCTTGACGCGGTAGGTCATACCGTAGCCGCCGGAGGAGAATGTGTATACGTCATCATCGGGGTCGTCGATATAGCAGCCCTCAGGCTTGCCGGTCTTAAGGTCGTAGACGCTCAGGGTGTGGCTGTCCCTCTCATCATAATTCGGGCGGGAGAAAACCATTTTATCCCCTGCATAGGAGACCTGAGCCTCACTTGGCTCATCGACGGTATAAAGCACCTTTCCGCTTTCCAGCGAGATGGCGCAGAACTCGCTTTCGTGACTGAGGCTTTCAGCAAGCAGCCCCGCCACGACTATATCCCTGTCGAAGTCTGCAAACTGTAGGTTGCTGATATCCTCCCTGTGGAAGAGGGTGGTCTTTTCGCCGGTCTCGGATATCCTCTCAATATCCCTGTAGAAGGAATAGAGCTCGCCTTTAGTATCCATAGCAATGCTTACGGTCTCCTTGGGATATTTCATAGTATAGGCTTCCCCGTCCAGAGGATAGAATTTCAGCTGCTCGTCTGCAAAGTCGGAGGTGACGATAGTGCCGTCAGAGCGAACGCCCAGCAGGAATTCACTGTATTTCACCTCATCGGCAAGGTGGGAGGCAACCAGCTCGTCACTGACCACATCTACAAGGTAGAACGCTGTCAGACTGTCGTTGTTCTCATCAACGTCAATGGTCTGAACGGCGGCATATCTGCCCCCTGTCATTACAGCCAGCACGCTGCCCGGCGCATCAAAGCTCTCCATTATTTTTATCGGGCCGGTCATCTCGGGAAGCTCCGGCTCGGGAGGCGTGGTCTCGGTGGGGGTGGTAGTAGTGGCTGATGTTGTGGTGGTGGTCGGTGAGGTAGTGGTGGTCTCTGTCACAGATTCCTCCTTGGAGGAGCTATCCTTCTTCCCGCAGGAGACTGCGGTAAGCATTGTGAGCGCCGATATCAGCGCAAGGATACGTTTAGCTTTCATTGATTTTACCCCGTTTTCGTTTATCTATTGAAATAAACGGGTGCTCCCGCTTCTGAACGGAGCACCCGTCTGTTCGCTTACTTATACCTCGTGACCCTTGGCCTTTATCACATCTACGACCTTGTCCACAAGGCGCTGACAGGTCTCCTGAGAGGGTGCTTCTACCATTACTCTTACCAGAGGCTCGGTGCCGCTCTCTCGTACCAGTATCCTGCCCGACTTGCCCAGCTCCTCAGCTACGGCCTCAACTGCGTTGACCACATCGGGGTCGTCCTGAGCAGCTCTTTTATCCTTGACCCTGACGTTCACCAGCACCTGCGGGTAAACGGTCAGGGGCTCAGCCAGCTCGGAGAGCTTCTTCTTCCTCGCCATCATTACCTCCATAATCTTGAGGCTGGTGAGTATTCCGTCTCCTGTGGAGGCGTACTTGGAGAAGATTATATGTCCCGACTGCTCGCCTCCGATGCGGCAGCCGTTTTTCATCATATACTCGTAAACATATTTGTCGCCCACGGCGGTCTTGGCGTAGTCGATGCCGAACTCGTCAAAGGCCTTATACAGTCCGAAGTTGGACATAACGGTGGTAACAACGGTGTTGTTGATGAGCTTTCCCCGCTCCTTCATATATCTGCCGTAGATGTAGAGGATATGGTCGCCGGTGATGACGTTGCCCTTTTCATCCACACAGAGGCAGCGATCGGCGTCGCCGTCGTAGGCAAAGCCCACGTCCATACCGTTATCCACCACATATTTGCACAGCCCCTCGATATGTGTGGAGCCGGCGTTCTCGTTGATGTTGAGGCCGTTGGGGTCGGCGTTGATGAGATATGTAGAGGCTCCCAGTGCGTCGAACACAGCCTTTGCTACGTTCCACGAGGCGCCGTTGGCGCAGTCAAGTGCTACCTTTACTCCCCTGAAGGAATACATTCCCAGAGAGATGAGATATCCCACATAGCGGTTTCTGCCCGAAACATAGTCCACAGTGCAGCCGATGTGTTCTCTCTCGGCAAAGGGGATAGTCTCCCATTTCTGACCGAAGAGCTCCAGCTCGCCGTCGAGATATGCCTCCACCAGACTGATGACCTCCTCGCTCATCTTCTCGCCGTTACGGTTAATGAGCTTGATGCCGTTGTCGTAGTAGGGGTTGTGGCTGGCGGATATCATAATTCCGCAGTCAAATTCGTCCACCCTTGCGACGTAGGCGACGGAGGGGGTGGTGGTAACGTGCAGCAGGTATGCATCGGCGCCGGAGGCAGTGAGCCCTCCCACCAGCGAATACTCGAACATATAGCTGGAGCGTCTGGTGTCCTTGCCGATGACTATTCTTGCAGGGGAGCTGTCCCCGGCACGCTTTTTGAGCTCGGTGTAATACCAGCCCAGAAATCTGCCGACCTTAAAGGCGTGGTCGGCGGTTAGGTTGATGTTGGCTTCGCCCCGGAAGCCGTCTGTTCCGAAATATTTACCCATTATAATTTCACTCCTGTATCATCAGTGCTTCGGTACGATATCGTCCGGAGCCTTGTAAATGCTGTTGGCGGGAATAACTCCTCTTACTCTGGAAACGGGATAGATGTTGGTGTTCCTGCCGATGACCGTTCCCGGGTTGAGGACGCTGTTGCAGCCCACCTCAACGTTGTCGGCGAGCATTGCACCGAACTTTTTAAGACCGGTCTCTATTGCCTCATCACCGCTCTTTACCACCACAAGGGTCTTGTCGCTCTTGACATTCGAGGTGATGGAACCGGCGCCCATATGGGACTTATAGCCCAGTATGCTGTCGCCCACATAGTTATAATGGGGGGTCTGGACGTTGTCGAAGAGGATAACGTTCTTAAGCTCCACAGAGTTTCCCACGACGCAGTTTTTTCCTACCAGTGCCGAGCCTCTGATGAAGGCGCAGTGCCGCACCTCCGTCTCCGCACCGATAATGCAGGGAGCTCCCAGATAGGCTGTGGGGAACACCTTAGCGGTCTTATGCACCCACACCTGCGGGCTGACCTCATCGTATTCGTTCTTGTCAAGGCTCTCACCCAGCTTGATAATAAGCTCCTTGATGCCGCTCAGTGCCTCCCAGGGGTACTCAAACTGAGAGAGGTACTCCCCTGCCAGAGAGTGCTCCAGAGAATACATATCCGATATTTTAAGCATTATACTACCTCTTTCCGGTATAGAATGATTTGTACTCATATATTGTTTATTATAGCATATGGGTTATGATTTGTCAATCAGAGAGTATAAAAACGGCCTCCCTCCAAAAAGGGAAGCCGTTGCTCTGTTACTGTTTTTCTGCCTCTGTGAGGACGCCCTTGTTCATTCGCAGCGCCCTGTCGGCATAGTCTGCGGCATCGTTCTCGTGGGTAACGATGAACACTGCGGAGCCTGAGGCGGCCAGCTCTTTAAGGAATGTGAGCACCTCTCGGGTGTTCTCGTCGTCGAGGTCGCCGGTGGGCTCGTCGGCAAGGAGCAGCTGCGGCCTTCTGACTGCGGCTCTGGCTATTGCCATACGCTTGAGCTCCCCGCCCGAAAGCTCGGAGGGCTTTGCGGCAGCAAGGTGGGCTATGTCCAGACGCTCCAAAAGCTCTGCGGCATAGGCGCAGGCATCGTCGGTCAGGTCGTTATAGAGGGTAAAGGGCAGCAGGACGTTTTCCAGCACCGTCAGGCTGTGTATGGCCGTCTGTCCCTGAGGTATGACCCCTATGCTCTGATTGCGCAGTCGGGAAAGCTCCCGGTCGGAGAGGGAGTAGATATCCTGCCCGTCAAGGGTGACGCTGCCGGAGGTGGGGGTCAGTAGTCCCGCCAGCATATTCAGCAGAGTGGTCTTGCCGGAGCCGGAGCGCCCGAAGAGGACAGCGGTCTCTCCGCCTGTCAGGGTGAGCTCTGCCTTATCCACCGCCACAAATCGGTTGGTGCCCTTGCTCTCCCTTATGAATTCCTTTGTGAGATCCTTAGCGATAAGCTCCATCAGTTATCCCCCCGTAAGATAGCGCCGGTGTCCTGCCCGGTAATGCGGTGAGCGGATATTGCCGCCGCGATGGCACCCGCCGCAGCAGTGGCTGCCACAGCTGCCAGTGCGCAGAGGACTATCCTTCCGGCTCCGGGCATAAGATATGGCAGCGAGAGCAGCTGCTCGATAAGCCCGCTAAAGGGCAGGAGCAGCAGCAGCCCCACAGCTATGCCGACGACGCCTCCCAGCAGGCAGGTGATGAGGGCTTCTCTGAACACTATCCCCGCTAGCTTTCCTCTTGAGGCTCCCACTACGCGCAGCACTGCAAATTCCTTCCTCCGCTCGTGGGAGGACATGGTAAAGGTCAGCAGGAGTATCACCGCACCCAGCACCCACACCGCGGCTATAAGTATTCCCACTATCTTGGAAACACCCCCGAGACTGTCGGAAACTCCGCTGATGAGCTCCTGCGTCCTGACTGCCCGCACCTTGGTATTGTGGATATTGATGTCGTTGGCGACCTCCTCCGGGGTATAGCCCTCGGCAGTATTTATGAGTATGCAGGAAACGGCTCTGTCGGGGTCAACGTCGGTGAAGTCGTTCATGCCCCGGTCAATGGAGGAGCGTATCAGCTCCTTGATGGTCTCCTCATTGGCGAAAACGGCGGTGTCGTAGCTGGTGCCGGTGCGCTCCAGCTTGGCGGCTACCGTTACCTTTGTGCCGTAGAAGGAGAGCTCATCCCCCACAAAGGCGTTGAGGTCGTTGCCCACTACCACCTCGAACTTTTCAAGCTCTCTGCCAAAGCTCTTTTTTATCCAGGGGGTGACGGCGAAATCCGTTTCCGGGTCGAAGCCGATTATCTGCACAGAAACGGAGCAGCAGCTGGCGGAGGTGGAGGCTAAAAAGAACTGCTCGGAAAGGTCCCCGATGCCCTCTGTGCGCTCGACCTTTTCGGCAACGCTGCTGTTCATATAGAAATAGCCGGTGCTGCCCTGTAATATCATATTTTCAAAGCTCTTCTTGCTGGTGGCCTCTCTGGGCACCACCATTATATCTGCGCCGAGGCGCGAGCCCAGAGAATCAAGCCCCGAGCGAAGGCTCTGGACTATCACCGTTCCGGCAAAGACCGTCACCGAAAGCAGCACTGTCAGAATTACCAGCACTGCTGTCCTAACGGGCCTGCCCTTAAGGTTCTTTACTGCAAGTCCCTTGAACATAACTGCCCTCCGTCAGTCTTCCTGTTTGCCGTTTATGAGTATGACATACACTCCGCAGCATATTGCGATGATCCCGCCCACAACTGCGACTGCCGGACGCATTACCGAATGGCAGCGCATATCCGTCATCATACAGAGCTTTATGACGGTATTGGGTATTATCGCTGCAGCGATGGCTCCCAGCCCCGTTACAAGGGCTATCACGGTCTTGACCGTTTTGTTTTCAAGCAGGAGCAGCAGCCCTGCCAGAGCTGTGAGGCAGGTGCCTATGATAGCGACGGTCTGCTCGGCGTTGTGGCAGTTCATATAGCTGGCACTTCCGTCGTGAGCCATATGGGGGCCGCAGGCGTGGAACAGAAGCTTTACTCCCATTGCCAGTGTGAGGCAAAGAAGCAGGATAATGTAGGCGGTAAGTCTCGCGGATTTTTTCTTGTTCATATTAACTTTCCTTTCTGTTGCGGGTCATCTGCCGGGGTCGGGGGTGTGGCGGGGAAACTCGCTCTCGGGTATCATATAGAACTCCCTGCTGCCGGAGGCACTGTCCCAGGTGGGGTCGGAGCAGAAATATTCTCCGTTCAGACCTATGCGCACCCAAGCGTGATATTCCTCGCTGCCGTCGGAGGTGACGGCGATGCCGGTGACTACCCCGGCGTCAATTCCCGCCTCGCGCAGCAGCCGGTAAAGGGTAACTGCGTAGCCCTGACAGGTGGCGGTGCGGTTTATCAGCGCGCCGTAGGCGGTAGCTTTAAGGTGGTAGCTGCGGTTCTTTTCGTGGATAAGGTCAAAGCTGACGTTATCACACACCCAGCCGTAAATGCGGGATATCCTTTCCTCATCGGATAAGCCGTCAAGGGAGAGGGAGGATAGTATCTCGTCTACCCTTTTGTCCACCTGCTCCTCTTGGGCGCGGGTGGTGTACCATATGGGGGTGATGACTATCTCGTAGCGGTAGCTGCCGCCCTCCTTAGTGTAGCTGTAAAGGGTCTCATACCCGCCGTACTGATAGAAGATATAGTCTCCGCAGGCGGGGTCTTCGGTCTCCGAGAGGGCAAAGCCCATAAGCTCAGACACAAGGGCGTCGATATCCTCCATATTGTCGGAGTGGGAGATGTAGCTGACCGTCACCGAGCTTTTGCGGGCTTTGAGGGAGTTCCTGACGCTCTCTATCACCTCGTCGGCATTGGCGAAATAGACCGAGAGGTCGCGCCTTACCTCGTAGTGATATTTGGGAGTGGAGGGCTTATCCGTAAAGGCGGTCATCACCGCCAGGGCTGCTAAAAGCAGTCCTCCAAGAATGAGCGCTGCTCCCCGCATACCGGGGCGCTTCATCTTCCCCTACCGCCGAAGCGGCGCTTCCAGACTGCGGCGGCGTTGGAGTTTACCAGCAGCGAGTCCACATCTATCCCTGCAGGGCAGATGTTACGGCAGGCAAGAGATTTTCCGCAGCCGTTGTAGAAGTGCCGGAGGTAGCTCTTTTCAAGCTCCCGATCGCGCTCCGGGAGGGCTGCCATAAGCCTTGCCATTGGCAGAGCAGCGGCGGTGCCGGAGAACTCCCCGCCCGCATAAAAGTTGGGGCAAACCTCCAGACAGCAGCCGCATTGGAGACATCTTGAGGCGTCAAAAACGAAGCCCTCGTTGCGCTCCTCGGCGGAAGCGTGGGCCTTTAGCCAGACCTCCGCTGATTTGAGAGCCTCCATCATAGCGCTGCGGTCAACGGTGAGGTCTTTCACTAGCGGGAACTTTTTAAGGGGAGCTATGCTCACTCTGCCGCCCCTTGCTACCCTACTCAATACAGCATCGCAGGCAAGCATAGGCCTGCCGGAGATGACCATAGCGCAGGCTCCGCACTTTCTTTGCAGGCAGCCGCACTCCCAGCTGATGGGAGTGACCGTCTCCCCGTTTATGTCCTTACAGTCTGGGGAGGCGTTTATCTGCCGCATGGCAAAGGCTACGGTGGCGGCGGGGTCATCGGTCTCGAAGGGTATGCTCTGAACATAGGGCTGTGAGTCCGTGCTCTGCTGCCTTGTGATATCAAGAATGTAGGTCACTGCTCCGCCCTCCTTTCGGGTATCTCCCTGAAGGATATGACGGCGTCGTTAGCCTCAAAGCGGGCTACTGTGGTCCTGCGGAAATCGTCAGACCGCTGGGGGAAGTCCTCCCGGTAATGGGCACCCCGGCTCTCCCGGCGCTCCAGCGCTCCGCGGAGCATAGCCAGCGCCAACGCGCAGCGCAGCTTCTCCCGCTGACAGACAGCCTCCTCTGACAGTGCCCTGACCTTACCGATGGCACTTTCCAGCACATCAGCTCGGCGGACTATTCCCAGCGCCTCGGTGAGTATGACCGCAAGGCGCTCGTTGAAGCTCTCCCGGGCGGGGGTCAGCAGCGGCTCGTCATCAAGGGGGGCAAAGGCGGGCTCGCTCTCCTGCGAGGGAGAAAAGCCCTCTGCGGCGGTCTCTGCCGCCGTTCTGCCGCCGTAGACGGCTCCCAGCATTGAGTTGCCTCCCAGACGGTTGGCGCCGTGATACTGGCCGCAGCACTCCCCTGCGGCGTAAAGCCCCGGGATATTCGTGCGGTGGCGGATATCGACGTCGATGCCGCCCATAAAGTAATGTATGCCCTCGTGAACGGGGACAGGGGTATTTTTCGGGTCGATGCCGGTGTAGCGGATAAGCTCCTCACGCAGGTCGGACAGCCTGTTCTTCCATATGTCATCGGAAAGACCGGTCATATCAAGGCAGACCTCTCCCGCGGTGTCCTCTTGTCTCCTTGCGAAATACATCTCCCGGGAGACCACATCTCTGGGGCTGAGGTTGCCCAGCTCGGGATATTTTTCCTCCATAAAGTACCATTTCTCTCCGGTGGCCTTGGCGATGAACAGCCTGCCGCCCTCGCCTCTGGCCGCCTCGCTGACAAGGCATCGCTTGCCGGGTATGCCGACGGTGGTGGGGTGGAACTGTATCATCTCCGGGGAGCTTAACAGCACACCCTGTGAAAAAGCCGTAGCTGTCACGTCGCCGGAGTTCATAACGGTGCCGGTGGTGCGGGAGGGGAACATTCCGTTCATACCGCCGCTGGCGAGTATGACCCTGCCGGGCAGCTCTGCGCACAGGCCGGTTATCCTGTCTCTCACATGGGCGCCGCGGCACTCTCCGCCGCTGATAACGAGCCTTATGAGCTCGTGGTGAGAGTATCGCCTGATGAGCCCCTGCGCCTCATATTTCCTCGCCTCGTCGATGAGGGCGGTCATCAGCATTTTGCCGGTGCTGCTCTGGGCGTAGGCAGTGCGCTTTTTTCTCTGACCTCCAAAGCTGCGGAGGGCTATCTCCCCGCCACTACGGGCAAAGGGAACGCCTAAGCTCTCGAGCCAGCGGACGGTCTCCGGGGCGTGCTCGGTGAGGGCTGCTACTGCGTTGGGGTCGGCAAGGTCACAGCCGCCCTTCACCGTATCCTCAAAGTGGAGGGCGGGGCTGTCCTGCTCGCCCATAGTGTCCAGGGCGGCATTGATGCCTCCCTCCGCCAGCACCGACTGCGCCCTCTCGGAGGGCTGCAGGGATATGAGCCGGCAGGGCACTCCCCTTTCAGCCAGAGTGACGGCAGCGGAAAGCCCCGCCAGCCCGGCGCCTATGATGTTTATTGCTCCCACTGCTACTCACCCCTTTTTCAGAACACGTTCCAGCGCAGCCAGTAGATGGCAAAGCCCGCTCCGGCAAACAGCATTATCACCGACAGCACCAGCATAGCGTCTATCAGTGCGTCCTTAAAGCTCTTGACCCCCAGCGCCAGCATCAGCGGGCGGATATTCGAGAGGATATGCAGCGCCAGCGACAGCACCAGAAGTATCTGCGTGGCAAGCTGTACCCCCTCAAAGAGAGCGAGGCGGTAAGCGCCGTCCTCGTTCCTGCCCATAAAAATGACAACGTGGCAGACGATGAAAAGCATCACCGCCAGCCCGCTTATGCGCCTTATCCAGAACAGCTTGTTCTCCTTGAAGTAGGAGGCCTTTGCACGTTTAATTGCAACAACAGTATCCACCGTCAGCTTGACACTGATGATGACGTGCAGGACAATAAGACCCAGCATCACCCAGGAGAGTACAGACAGAAATGCCGAGCCCCCGCTCATCACACCCATTAGCTGAAATGCGCCGGTGATGGCGTGAACAAGGAACAGTGCGGTTATCCCCATTGCCAGAACAGCGTTAAGCTTCCTCATTGTGCTCTCCTTTTACTCTGATGACGTCCACCCTGCTGCCTGTGTATACCGTTCCGGCTCCCATAGCCTCAGCCAGCTCCGATGAGATGATGATGATATCGAACTTGCCGGAGTCTGCCTTTGAGAGCATCAGAACGCCGTCCTCGGTCTTTATCTTCATCTGATTTTCCGGCAGACGGGACTGAAAGCTACGGGCCATTTCCAGCCCGGCAGGGTCGCCGGAGGAAACGGTGCAAACTATATCCTCAAACACAAAGGAGAAATCTCTCCCCTCAAAGAAATCGTGCCAGAGGGCGAGGTTTTCGCTGTTTGTGTGCTTATCCCGGTTGATGAGCACCAGAAACTCCCCGGAGGGAGCGTCCACCGCTGTGGTAGCGGAGGTGACAGCGTCCGCCGCCTCACCGCTAATGACCGCCTTGAAGTGGTCGGAGGTGAGGTAGGGCAGCCCCAGCATCAGAAACAGCAGCGCAGCGACGGTCAGGGTGTGCCGCAGGGCTCTCACCGCTTATTCCTCTGCCTGCGCCAGTGCCGCGCCGACAGCCTCCAGAAATTCGTTGTAGTTGACGGTTGCACCGCTGACGGCATCGACCTCCTGTGCGGAGCCCTTCTTCACCAGCTCCTCGGCATAGACCGCGCAGGCGGCTCTTGCCTTCTGAGCCTTGTTGTAGAAATCGCGATTCTTTATCTCGCCGCCCTCCTTGCCGTAGTCCTCATCCTTGACGGTGCCGTCCAGCTCGTAGGTGGTGAAGGTGCAGGCGGTTATCTTGCCACCCTCGATTGTTATCTCGGCGATGCCGTAGCCGTTACCGGCCAGGTCATTCTCGTCCTCGTTGATGTACTCGGCGCTCCTGCCGGTGTAGGTGCCGTCCTTATAGGTCTTACTGCCGCAGCCGGAAAGGGAAAGGGTCAGAGCAAGGGCTGCCAGCAGTGCTGCTTTTATTCTCATAGATATCCTCCTCAGATGGGGTTGTTGTCCCCGAACCTTATCTTGCCGGTGAAGTTCTCGTTGACTATCTCCTTAGAGAACTTGCCGCTGCGCAGCACCAGTGTGCGCTGTGCGACCTCTGCCACCTCCGGGTCGTGGGTGACCACTATCAGGGTGGTGCCGTCGTCGTGGAGCTTGTGGAACAGGTCTACTACTATCTCCTCGTTGGCCTCGTCAAGGTTTCCGGTGGGCTCGTCGGCAAGGATTATTTCCGGGTAGTTGATAAGTGCCCTCGCCACGCAGACTCTCTGCTGCTCGCCGCCGGAAAGCTGGCTGGGCAGATGCCTTGCTCTGTCCGCAAGGCCCACGCGCTCCAGCGCCTCCAGCGCCTCCTTCTCGTCGGGGATAGAGTGGTAATACTGCGCCAGCATTACGTTCTCCACAGCCGTCAGATAATTTACAAGGTGGAACTGCTGGAAGATAAGGCCTATCTTGTCCCGGCGGATAGTGGTCAGGTTCTTCGAGCTCTCCTTGGAGATATCAACTCCGTCAAGGAGCACCTCGCCCTTGGTGGGCTTATCCATACAGCCGATGATGTTCATCATCGTGCTCTTGCCGGATCCGGAGGGCCCCATTATGGAAACCCATTCGCCCTTCTCGACTTTAAGGCTCACGTCATCAAGGGCGTGAAGCTCGCCGTATATCTTATAAACGTTTTTCAGTTCAAGTAAACTCATTGTATTGCTTCCTCCTTTGTCATTCGCCCTTGAGCACCAGCGCGGGGTCTATATCTGTTGCGCTCCTGATGGGCATAAGGCTGGATACTCCCGTTACCAGAATGGAAACGATAATGGTTATCGGCACCAGCAGCGGCCGGAAGGATATGGAGCTCGAGAAAACGTGTATGCTCACCTGCTGGGCGAAAACATATCCCAGCACCGAGCCGATAATGCCGCCGAAAAGTCCCAGCAGCATGCTCTCGCCCATAAACTCCTTGATGATGCTGCCGTCGGAGGCGCCTATGGCCTTGCGCAGGCCAATCTCTTTTCTCCGCTCGGCTACAACTGCGGTCATTGTGGTGGCGACGCATATCATGGTCAGCGCCAGAACGACTACTGTTACCAGCAGCACCAATGCCTGAAGCTTTGTCAGCACCGTTGCCTCCGATGCCGTTACTCTCTTGACGAGGCTGGCGTTCACTGCGGGAACCACGCTGTCTATCTCAGAAGCGTAATCCTTGAGCTTGTCGGAGGTGGCAGAGACGCTCAATTCGGTCAGGTCTATCTTGTCGGATATGCCGGTGAGCTCTTCAAGGTCGCTCATAGGCATATAGACGTAATCCTCCTCCGAGCCGCCGGTCTTTAGTATGCCGGATATGGTGAATTCCCGGAAATTATCCTCCACCACCTGGTTGTCGGCGGCGGCTGCCTGCTGGGATTCGGGGGTGTAGCTTACCTCAATCTTATCCCCGGCTTTGAGGCGGAAGGCATCGGCGATGTTGGCTCCCACAAGGAGCTCGCCGCTCTTCTCGAACCATTCGCCGTCGTTTATGAGCCAGTAGGGGCTGGTGGCCTTAACGCCTGCGGGGTCTGTGCCTGCGGCGACCACCGGCTTTTCTCTTATCCTGACGTTCTCATAGCGGTAGGGTGCAGCGCCCACCAGCTCATTAGAGGGTATAACGCCCTTCGCCGCCGCGATGTTTGTATTCGTAAAGCTGCCGTCCCTTCCGGTAAGTATCATATTTGCTCCGTAGTTTCTGAACTCCGCTCCCATCTGTCTGGGGACGTCATAGTAGATGGAAACGAGGCCCGAAAGTATCGTCGCGCCAATTGCGATAGAAAGCAGCGCCACTATCATTCTGGAGCGCCGCCTCATCAGCGAGGCGAATATCATACGGAAGAACATTCTTCTTTTCTTTATCATCTCTATCCCTCCGTATTATCTGCCGTGAAGTACTTCTGTGGGGCGAAGCCTCAGCAGCATCCTGATGGCAGGTATGCAGCCGATGAGCGTTACCACTACCACCAGCACCGCTACCAGCGGTATTACCATAGGTCTTAAGGTGATAGCCGAGCCGAACACCGAATGTCCGATTATCTGCGCAAAGCCGAAGCCTGCAAAGAAGCCTGCAACGCCGCCTATTATGGCGGTTATGAATATCTCCGTCAGCAGCAGCAGCGACACCGAGCCGTTGTAGGCGCCGATGGCCTTCATCAGGCCTATCTCCTGACTTCTTTCCATTACGCTGGCGGTAACGAGGTTGCATATTCCCAGCGCCGCACCGATAAGGCTCAGAATGGTAATGAGTATCATCAGCAGCTCTGTCTTGTTAAGTATCTCGCCCTCTGAGTCGGCCACCTGCCGAACAGGCGAGGCGACGCAGTCGGTGATTACCTCCTGTATCTGCCAGCAGATAGAGGAAGCGTAGGCGGTGCAGTACCAAAGCTCATACTGTGCTACCGTCAGAGAGGTGGGGCCCTCCTTGGCGGCGCGCTCCGCCAGCTCGTTATCGGGGGTGGTAAGGGCGCTGACCTCTATGGAGTCCACCTTGCCGTCAAGGCCGCCCAGCGCCTGTGCAGAGTCCAACTGGATAAATATCTGGCTGTCCTCCTCGCCGCCGGAATCAAAGATGCACGCAACGGTGTATTCTGCTGAGGAGCTCTCACCGGTGAGGGAGAATTTATCTCCCACCTTAAGCCCCTGCTTTTCCGCCAGCTCCGTTCCTACCATTGCCTGACCGGAAACAGAGCCGCTTGTCTGCTCGTTGAGCCAGCTGCCGGAGGTTATCTCCCACCAGCTTCTCATGCTCTCCATTCCGGCGTTGAGCTTTTCACCGGTGGGCAGCTCCATAAAGTGGTCGAACCAGCTGCCGACTACCGTTACCTCGCTGCCGTCCGAGAGCTTGGCGTCCACGTTTACGAAGGGGGCGTAGTCAACGATGTTGTAGGTCCAGAAGATTGTCTTTATCTTTCCCAGCTCGTCCTCTTTAAGGTAGGCGCCGGCGGAGCCGTCCTCCACCTCGTAAAGCCCGCTTACTACCGATGACTGCTTGGGCACCACCTTGATATTCGCGCCGTAGGTCTTAAGCTCCTGATTTACCTTGTCGCCTACGTCGAGCATTACGCTCAGCATAGCCGAGGCGAGGGAGGCACCCAGCGCTATAGTAAATGCTATCATCAGCATCTTTTTCCATTGCCTGAACAATGTTCCGCGTATCATTCTGCCGAACATATCTATCCTCCTAACAGCCTTTAAGACTTGAACACGTTTTCGTGCTCTATCAGCTCCCTGACGGGAACGATTATCTTTCCGTCCTGAATGCTGTATTCGATAACTATGGGGTTGCAGCCTCCCGGGAAGCCAATGGTGTTGATGTTCATAACAACATCGCAGAGCTTGCAGACCACCTGGCCGTCACGCTCATAGTAGCCAGTCTCGCCGCAGATATCGCAGGCGTCCAGACCCAGGCCGTAGCCGGAGGAGCCGGGCTTCTGTATGACGATGAAGCGGGTATGCTTGCCGGCAGGAGTGGTATAGCCGAAGCGATGGAGGTGTCCGTCGTCCACCTGGTCGAAGCTGACTATGATGTTGTCGCCGTCAACTGTGGTGTCCTCTACGGGGGAGAGCTCAACGGGGCGGTTGGTGCAGGGCTCAATAACGAATATGCTCAGGAGCATCATCGCTATGCAGCACACCGCAAGGTTTGCCCAGCGGCGGTTGACCTTCCACTTCTTGCGTATCTTTCTCTTCTCGGCGGGGTTGCTGTAGGGCTCCTTTGCCCGGAAGCTCTTTATCCATATTATCACCGGCACTGCCGCCAGCACTGCCAGCACGCCGTAAACGAACCATATATCATTGTTGGAGGAAAATCTGATTATCTCGAAGTAATCGTCGTAGTGCTCGTCGGTGGGGAGTATCATGCGCTTGTTGAACATTATCCTGATAATGCCCGCCGCCTGACGCAGTCCGTTGATGACAAGGGCAGCCACAACGACTGTAAATGCCTGCCAGTGACCCAGCCTCTGCACTCCGCGGAAGGCCGCCATCTCCAGCAGCAGCATAAATACGACACCCAAGATAATACCTATAAGCTTGAACAGATAGTCTGTGGAGAGCGCAGTCTGGTCGGTCAGTAGGATAGTGTAGGGATAGGCCAGCACATCGGGCAGAGCGTAAAGCATCAGCGCCGCGATGAGCAGCGCCGCCGTCAGCGAGAGGACGATATCCCCTGTCAGAGCGGGCTTGCCCTTCTTTCTGAACACAGGCACCAGCCTTTTCACCAGCGCGAACGCTATAAACGCTGCCAGCACCGAAAGGGCGAAAATGAATATCCTGTAATTCCACATCGAGGTGTCTATCTTGGCGGTACGGTTCTTCATATAGGACATTATCCCCGCAAGGATAAGCCCGAGGCCTGCGCCGCAGTTCGATATTATTCTCCCAGCCTTACCGCAGGTGAGAGCTATGTAGGCCCTCAGCATTCCCACCAGCACCGCGCAGATCACCAGCGCGTCCACTGTCATTGTAAAGTATTTAAGCAAGAAAATGACCTCTCTTTTGTTTTGGAGTTTTTGCTCCGGACAGTCCCGGGCAGCACTTCAAAAACGCACAAAATGCGCAGTGCATTTTTCGTGCAAAGCGCATTCGTGTATTCGTTTTTAAGTTGGGATTACCACTCCTGAGGAGCGTACTTCCAGCCGTCGTAGGTTACCTTCAGGTTGCCGTCCTTGAAGAACTCGTCCCAGTTTCCTCCCGGGCCGGTCTCTGCGTCGGTGTGGAGCAGATAGTTCTTCTCAGCAGGGCTGTGGATCTGGAACTCTACGCTGTAGGTGTCAGCCTGATCCAGCTTGATGTTAGCGCCGTAGTGAGGACCGTCAGAAGCGCTCATGGGCATGAAGGTTCCCTCTGCTGCAACGTTTCCGTCGGAAGCGGTTACCTTGTAGTCAACAGTGAGGTAAGGAACCCAGTCACCGGTGCCGAAGCCGAGGTCATTCTCCAAAGCGGAGATATCAGCCTCAAGGTGAATGTTGTAGTCCTCGATGCCGTTGCCGTCAGTCATAGGAACGGGCTGGAAATAAACAGCCGATACGTTCAGAAAGCCTACTTCCTCGTCCTCAAAGATGGGGTACTCGGTGAAGCCGCCGTCATCAGCGTTAGCGTCGCTGTCCTTTACATCAGCAGATGTAGCCTCTGCCGAATCGTTTGTGCTGGCAGCATCGGTCTTGGAAGCGTCTGCTGCTTTGCTGCTGGAATCTGTATCGCCGCAGGCTGCCATGGAAAGTGCTGCGCAGGCTGCAAGTGTAAGAGCGATAAGGTTCTTCTTTGCCATAGTGATTTCCTCCTTTGAATTTTACCCTTGAACGGAGGCGTTTCCTCCGTCTCTTTATATGACCCGGTCGCCCGGGAAAATAAAGCCTTTGTTATGCTTTTGCCTCTGCCTTTGCCTTTCGCTTTTTCTCTTTAGGCGTGCGGGGCTTTCTCGGCTTGGGAGCCAGCTCTTCTTTGTACTGCTCGTCGGTCTCTGTCAGGTAGTGGATGCCCTCCAGCACTCCGACTATTGCCGGGATAAACGTCCAGCAGAATACAATGTAGAGAAGCCCTCTGCCGTACTGGCCTCTGTAGAACTTGTGCAGTCCCACAGCTCCGAATATCATTGCGATGATGCCGCACTCAACCCGGTTGTCACGCTTCCACTTCTGGATAACGAATATCATCACAGTGATGAGAATGAGTATCAGCTGAGGGATAAGGGTCTGGAGTACGGGGTAGATGCCCAGAACGTCCAGCGTGTCGTTGAAGGGGATAAGCTCCTGCAGCCACTCGGGAGAGGTCATGTCGATGACGTCGCCCTCGATGAGCTCCTTGATGCCCGAGCCCAGGAAGGATACCGACATAATGAACATCAGTATGCTTGTGCCCAGGAAGAAGGGCCTGATGGGGAGCTTTACGCTTAAGAAACGTATCGCCAGGAATACGAACACCAGTACCACGCAGCCGAGGCCGAAGCCGCCCCAGACGTACTTTCCGCTGCCCTCCTCATTGATGAGGGGCTGGTAGAAGAGTATGACCTCTGCGCCCTCACGGAACACTGCAAGGAATGCTGTGAAGCCCAGCGTGAACACGCTGCCGGTCTCTGCCGAAACCTTTACTTGGTCGTCGATGTACTTAGTCCACGCCTCTGCCTCCGCCTTGGAAACCATCCAGTTGCTGACGTAGAAGAGAACGATGACTGCGATGAGCGCCGTAACACCCTCGATTATCTCCTGATTTTCGGTGTTGGCGAATTTAAGTACCTCCAGCAGCCAGGCACTTAAGAAGCTGGCGCCGATGGCGAGGATACAGCCGAGGTACACTGCCTTGAGCTTGTCCTTGTTGCCGGACTTGACCAGATAGGCGATTATCGCGCCCACTACCAGTATCGCTTCAAGTCCCTCGCGGAGGATTATTCCGAAGCAGGAAAGGAAGGTGAGCATCTCGCTGCTCCTGCCGGTGGACTTAGGGGTTGTAGTCGTAGACGATGAGGTATCTGCCTTTGAATCTGTGTCGCCGGACTGCTGTGAGTCGGTGCTTGTGTCCGTCTCGGCGCTGCCGTCAAGGTTCAGCCCGCTTACTCCCGGCTCATCAATGCCGTCAAGGTAGTTGGCCTGTGTGTGGAGTATGGTGCTCAGCTCAATGAAGTTGTTTACAACCTCATCCTCCGGCTGACCCTTCTTGACCGCCTTGCGGCAGGTCTTGAACTGGAGCTCAGCCTTGCTGACCTCCGCTCCGGAGTAGCCGTTGACCTTCCGCTCGAAGCCGGAAGTCTCATAGTAGAAATTGTATATTGCCAGCGCTGCCTGATATGCGCCGTCCTGATCTCCTTGACGGTACATAGCGATACAGGCCTCAACTACCGCGTCGATGGCGTTAGCCTTATCGTTCCAGGTCTCGGTGGCTCCGCCGGCGGCAACGTAATCGTCCCAGGTGGCGTAATAATCCACTGCGGCGAATGCCCTGATGCTGCCCGCAAAGCCCGTACAAATAAGGGCCGCGATCAGCACAAGTGCTGACAGAAGGACCTTCAGTCTCTTCCCGACTGATGACATCTCAATGCCTCCTTTATCCGGACGTCCGCTATTAGCAGTGACTAACCTAATGCTTAAAATAAACGTTAGCAAAAGCTAACGTAGGCGTCAAAAATAAAGCCTGCGGGGCAGACTTCACTCGATTTTCGGTACGGACGATCCTGCACTCATCATATTAGCATAAACTAACTTAAATGTCAAGAATGAAAAATCTGTTTTGGCGTCTATCACAAAAATGCCCTTATTTGACAAAAGATATTAGTAATAGTTGCTATACGCTAACTCACAGACATACCAACGCCAAACGCCCTCCCGGCAAATGCGGAAGGGCGTTGCTTTAATCGGATTTGTTTTCGGTGCGCTTCTTTATCTCGTCTAAGTATGCCTTGTAGATATCGGAATTTTTCATCTTTATCTGCTTGTAGACTGTACCCTTTCCGTCATCGGCAAGTATGCTCACCGGCTTTTCCTTGTCCGGGTCTCCGAGGATAAGGTTGCGGTGGGTCTCGGGAGACTGCTTGTTTACCAGCACCTGTTTCATACTGAAGGACAGTGACATTTTGCCGTTAAGAGACTCCTTGCAGGGAAGAAACAGCACCACGAACTCAGTCCCGTCCCCGGAGGTCCTGACTGTGAGCCTGTCCGCGGGTATTCCGTTTAGATATAGCATATGACTGCACTCCTTTTTATTTCTTTTTCATATCCTATCATACCACACCCTGGAGAAAAAGTAAAGCACTTTATGTTACGCCCCACCTTTTGCGGGAGCTCAGTGCAGCACCGAAAGTCCCATATGCACCCCACCCTGTGGAATGCGGGCACCAAAGGCTACAGTGCGGACATACCCCGGTCGCGGCACAGGGAACACGCCCATATAAGCGGCAGCGACCAACACACCCCACCCTGTGGAATGCGAGCACCAAAGGTCACAGCGCGGGCAGACCCCGGTCGCGGCACAGGGAACACACGCCCGTATAAGTGGCAGCGACCAACGGGAGCGCAGCGTGACTTAAAAGAAACGGCCCGCCTCCTGGCGAGCCGCTCCAAGAAAATGAAAATAGGGGAAAAGAATAGGTCTTTAGTTATCTCCAGCCGCCGCGCTGGTTGCCACCTCCGAAGCCGCCCATAGACATTCCGGTGGAGTTGGAGGTGGAGATGCCATTCAGGGTAACTGTCTCGGTCAGGCTGCCGGCGGTAATGGTGTAGGTCTCCCCGTCCTTAAGGTCGGGAGAGGTAAACACTACACTCTGGAAGCTCTTTTCAGGAGTGAAGGCGAGCAGCACATTACCCTTGCTGTCGGTAACGGTAAGCTCGGTGCCGCCCGACACCGTAGAGGCCAGATTGTGCAGGAAGGAATACTGAGTGGAGCCTGAGGCGTCAAAGCCCTCCTCCATGCCGACTGCTCCGCAGGCCACCAGCGTTCCGCCAGTTACAGTGGCGGTGCAGCGCTCGCCGTAGTCCAGCGCTCCGTTGCCGCCGTTGGTGGGACCGCTGACGTAAACTGTGCCGCCCTCCATATAGAAATCGCCGTTAGAGTCCAGTCCGTCGCCGGAGGCGTTGACGGTGAGGGTGCCGCCTGTTATTTTCAGGTATACTCCCTCGCTGATGCCGCCAAAGCCCCCTCCAAAGCCGCCAGCGCTGTCCGAACTGCCCGCCGAGGCGTTGAGGCCGTCGTCAGAGGCAGTGACCTTTGTGTCCCCACCGGAGATAGTGATGGTATTGCCCTCGATGCCCTCATAGCTCTTCTGTATATCCACCTGTGCGCTGCCGGATATCAGCACGTCCTCGTCGGCGTGGATGCCGTCGTCGCCGGACAAGGCTGTGAGCTTTCCGCCTGAAATGTTGACACTGCCGTTGGAGTGAACGCTGTCGTCTGACGAGTCGATAGTGAACGTTCCGCCGGAGATGACTACCGAGCCTCCCGCCTTTAAAGCCTTGCTGGAGGTAGAGCTGTCATCGGAGGTGGCTGCTGTCAGCTCAAAGGCTGCGGTGTCGTCGCTTACCGTAAAGGCTGTGTTTTCAAAGCCGCCCTGCATATCATCACGCATACCGCCTCTCATTCCGCCTCTGCCGCCTCGCATATCTCCGCCCTGCATACCGCCGGGGAAGTCTCCGTCGGGGAAGGAGAAATCATCGGGCATCTGTCCGTCAGGCATTGAGAAATCGTCCGGGAGGGACATATCCCCGTCAGGAGGGGTCATATCCCCGCCACCGAAGCCGTTGCCGCCGCGGTTTCCGCCCATACTGCCCCACATATCCTCTCTGCCGGAGGATGAGGCGTTGGCGCTGCCGCCGCCTGAGGTGATGTCAAACTCGCCGCCCTCTATCATCAGAGAGGACTCGGCCTGTATGCCGTCGCCGCCGCTGACTATTTTAATATTGCCACCGGAAATGCTGACAAAGCCTAAGCTTGCGTCCTCCGAATTACTGGACTTGATGCCGTTGGTGCCGGCGGTGATATCCAGCTCACCGTCCAGTATCTTGACGGAGTCCTTACCAGTGAGGGCTGTGGAGGCTGAGTCAACGGTTATCTTTCCGCCTGCGATAACAAGGGCGTCCTTGCTGACGATGCCGTGCTTGTAGTTGGCCTTCACTGTCAGAGAGCCGCTGCCGTTTATCGTCAGGTCTGCCTTGGAGAACAGGGCTGCATCTACGTTGCTTTCGCTGTCAGAGAGGACATACTCGCTGCCGTCGGTCAGCTTATTTTCTGTGCCTTCGGCAAGGGTGATGATGAGCTTTGAGCCGCTGGCGGCATAAATCGGCGCATTGTCGGCACAGGTGAGGTCAAGGCCGCTCAGCACAAGGCGCACCTCGGTCTTTTTGCCGGCGTCCACGACTATCCTGCCGTTGCCGCAGCTGCCATAGACAAGGTAAGTCCCGGCGGCAGTAATGGTGGCGGTGGTGCCGGTGACGGTCACGCCCTCGCCAGCAGTCACAGAGCCCTCCTCAAAGCTTATCTTCGAGGAAAACTGCTCATCAAAACCGGTCTCCAGGTCGGAGGCTTTAACGCTGGTGTCGTAGGTTACGTTATCGACCTCTGCGGTCGATGACAGCACCTCATTAACAGAGCTGTCGCTGACAGATGATGAGCTGTCCGATGATGAACAGCCGGCAGCAGTAAGCACCGTCACCACGGCGCAGAGCCCTGCGCAGACCTTATTAAGCCTTGTATATCTCATTGCAATGCATCTCCTTTAGTGCGTTCCCCTCTCCGTTTTACCGGAGAGGGGAATTATCGGTCTTATTCAGATGTATCAGAGCAGGTCGGGGTTTTCTGCCTTCTTGGAGCAGTTGATCTCGAGATTTCCATTTCTGGTTCTGATCTCGTCGATCATCTTTTTCTCCTCCTTGACGTCCTTGAGGGTTATCTCATAGGTCAGCTTGTAGAGGCTTCCCATACCGGTGGTCTTGGTGGATACCAGCTCGCTGCTTGAGGTGTACTTCTCAAAGATATCGTCGAAGATCTCGCTGTAATCAAGGCTCTCGGGGATAGTGACATGCAGCTCCTTGACTGCCTTATCTGCTCTGCCCAGGGGCGAGAAGCTGTAGATAAGGGTAATAGCGCAGACGATAGTTGTGAACACTGTTGCCAGCACCAGCTGCTCGCTGCCTGCTGCAAGGCCCACTGCCATGGCAAGGAATATGCCGCAGATATCCTTGGCGCTGGCGGGAACGGAACGGAACCTAACAAGGCTGAATGCGCCCAGCACTGCAACACCAGTGCCAATATTTCCGTTTACCATCATAATTACTACCTGCACCAGCAGGGGAAGGATAGTCAGTGCGAGGACGAGGCCTCTTGACTTCTTCTGCTTAAAGCAGAAGGTAAAGGCTATCAGAGCACCCAGCAGCAGGGAAACGATGCTGCACACAGCGAAGCTCTCATTTGTTACGGTTATAGAGGATATTGTCGTTGTTACTGTTGAAGCTAAATTTTCAAGCACAGTTGGTCACCTTGTCTTTCTTTTCAGTATTTTCATTTTCTTTTGCCGCCAGCTTATCCTTGCAGACCAGCGTATAAGCCGAGCCGTATTTAGAGAAGGATGCGGGGAATATCTTCAGTTCGTCGAGCATATGGGCGAGCCAGAGAGGCATTGCGTTGGTGATCTTTATTTCCATCACCCTTGTTCCCTCGGGGAGTATCGTTCTGCCGTAGGAGCCGCTCTCGAGCCTTAGATCCTCCTCGCGGAAGATGATATTGCGATCGAAGGTCACCCGGAGCGCCGGGTCCTCGTTGCCGAAAAGGGCTATCCTTTCGTAGCTTAAATACATTGCGGGAGCTATCCCCCTATAGAACTTCATAAAGTACAGCAGCTCGTTTTCGATCTGCTTATCCTTTGTGCCCACCGGTATGCCCTTGGTGAACCTATCGGAGTCCGGCAGCTTCATTGAGGCCCGGCGCTTATAGACGACGCCCTTATACTTCTTCTTGACCTCTACGAACACCGTTCCGTCAGGCTTTGGCGTTCCGTAGCTCCTGACCCGGAGCTTCTCCTTGTAGATGGGCTTTTCCAGCGACCTTCGCACCAGGATATGCTCGGGAGTATCGTAGTAGATGTTGCATATGGTGGTCTCGCCGTACTCATCTACCGTCATATAGTCCTTAAGCTTTTCCCTGAGTGCAAGGTACTGCTGCTCGTCGAGAAGGTATTTCTTCTCGACTCTTTTGAATACGGTCTGGAATGCCATATTCTCATCCCCCTTGCTTTCATTGTCTTTATTATATTCCCCTGACCTTAAACTAACTTAAATCAAATATGAAAACTGTGTGAAGATTATTTTTTCTTTACGCCCTCTCCTTGAAGGTCAGCGAAAAGCTTATCCTGCCGTTCTCGGCGGTGCAGCTTATCTTGGCCCTATGGGCCTCAGCCGTCGCCTTGGCTATGGAAAGCCCTATGCCGTAGCCTCCGCTGCCCTTTCGCTCCCTGGCCTCATCGGCGCGGTAGAAACGGTCGAACAGTCTGGAAAGGTCACCCTCCGGCGGGTTCTTGCAGTCGTTGATTACTGCCAGCCTAACACCCTTATGATAGGGTTTCAAGCTGACGGTTATTCTTCCGCCCTCGTCGCAGTACTTGACGGCGTTATCAGCAAATATCCCGACGGTCTGGGCAATCAGCGTCTTGTCGCCGGTTATTTCCAATCCCTCGTCGATGTCCAGCTCGAACTGCTCGCCATGAGTTCTGGCCGGGGCTTCAAACTCGGCGGCGGTCTTTGCCACCGTTTCCGAGAGGTCGAATTTGATAAATTCCGTTCTGACCTCCGACTCGTCCATCTTGGCAAGTCTCATCAGGTCCTTGACAAGTCCATCCAGACGCTTTATCTGGTTCTTGGTGCTCTCGGTCCACTCACTTGGTTCACTTGTCATCTCGATGACCTCGGTATTGGCGGAGATTATCGCCAGCGGGGTCTTTATCTCGTGGCTGGCGTCGGTGATGAACTGCTTCTGCTTCTCTTGGGCGGCGATGACGGGCTTTACCACTCTTCCCGAAAGCAGCATTACTATCACCACAACGATCACCCAGCTTGCCGCCGAGATTCCGATGCTTATTAAAAGGAAGCGCTGCTTGGTGGCCATATCCTGCCGGCAGTCGAGGAAGATATACATCTCGCCGCTGTCGCTGTCGGAGCGGATATACCGGAAGATGTCGATAGTGCCCTTTTCCTTGCCGGAGTCCTTTGCCTGCTGGGCAAGCTCTGCGGCAGCATCGCTGTCAACCGAGGCTATCTGCCCGGTGTCGATATTCTTTATCTCGCCGCTGCTGCTGAAATACACGACGAAAAATCTCGTCTGGTACTTGGTCTCCTCATTGATGGTATGCCTGTCCCCGAAGCTGGAACGCCGCTCAGAGGGCTTGGCGATAGGCACCGGCTCGCCGGACATATCTCCGCTGTGCTTGTCGTCCCGGAAGAAGTCGGGGAACTTGCCGTTGTTGTCGCATATCATCTCAAACAGCTCGTCCTCGTTTTTGGTGAGCTGGTAGCTGTTGACTATATTAATGGCAGCCGCCACGGCGCCCAGCACGAACAGCAGCGTCAGCGCGACTATCAGCACGAATTTTCTTTGCAGCTTTTTTATCATAAGCCTACTCCGTTACTTTGTCTTTTCCTCCAGCGAATAGCCGACGCCTCTGGTGGCTTTTATCTCGATATCAGCACCTATCTGCGAAAGCTTCTTGCGCAGGTAAGAGATGTACACCCACACCACGTTTATCTCCGCGTCGGAGTCATAGCCCCAGATCTTCTCCATAAATCTCTCGGTGGAGATAAGCTGGCTCTTGTTCATCATCATCATCTCCAGCAGCTGGAACTCCTTTGA
Source organism: Ruminococcus sp. (assembly GCA_017471405.1). Taxonomy (GTDB): domain Bacteria; phylum Bacillota; class Clostridia; order Oscillospirales; family Ruminococcaceae; genus FB2012. The sequence continues at coordinate 34,749 of JAFUTK010000054.1, read as the reverse complement.
GGAGAGCCGCAGAGTGCCATCGGGACCTGTCAGGTCGAAGGTCTCCCGAGAGAGCTTAGTGTTGCCCATTTCCAGCAGGTTGGGGGCGAAGTCCGCCTTGCGCCTTGTCATAGCGCGTATGCGGGCCAGCAGCTCGCCCATTGAGAAGGGCTTGGTGAGGTAGTCATCGGCACCGGCATCGAGACCCACTATCTTATCATCAGTCTCACTCTTGGCTGTGAGTATCAGCACCGGTGAGGATATACCCTCTGCTCGGAGCTTTTTAAGCACCTCGATGCCGTTCATCTTGGGCATCATTATATCCAGGATAATGCCGTCGTAGTCGCCCATTCTGCCGTAGGCGTAGGCGTCAGCACCGTCATAGACGGCATCGACGGAATAATTGTTATGTTTTAGTATGGCGCAGAGCGCATTGGAGAGCTCCTTTTCGTCCTCTGCCAGCAGCAGTCTCATTTTATTTCCTCCTGTCAGTTTCATAGCTGTAGGTTTCTTACCTTAAATAATTATAAATTATTAACTTAAAAACTGCCTTAAATTTGCATAAAGATTTTATGAACAGAATATGTACGTGGTAAAGTCCGCAATAATCGGTCCGGAGAAACGCAAAAATCGGGGAGCACTATGGCTCCCCGACCTTTCACCGCTGCTTAGTTGCAGCCGCAGCCGTTATTGCAGCCGCAGCCAAAGCCGCAGTTGTTGTCGCCGCATCCGCAGCCACAGCCGCCGAATGCAACCACGATAAGGATAAGGATGATGATCCACCAGTAACCGTTGTTCATAATGCTCCTCCTTTGAAGGTGATTTAAGGAGCGCTCCCGCGCTGCCTTATATTACAGAGTATGCCGAGGGAGAAAAATGTGTTACCCAAAAAAGCCTCGCTGCCCTGCCCTCAAAAAATAACGCCCGTCCGCAGGAAAGGAGAAATTGTCCTATGAATAGACATTATATAAAGGGCGGCGGGTGATTATCCTGCTTTTGTTTGACGAAACTATATTCAGGCGCCTCTGCGCCGGAAAGGAGCTATCTCAATGAACACCAACAGCTATCCAGCCGAGGGCTTCACCAAAAAGGCACGCAGCGCACTCTCCTGCGCCGCACGCTGTGCTGGGAGGCTCGGGCACACATATATCTCAACGGAGCACCTGCTCTGCGGATTTTTGGAGGAGGGCGGCTGCACCGCCTGTGTTATCTTGGAGGACAGCGGCCTGACCCTTGAGGCTTTCGAGGAACGGCTGACTGCCGTATTCGGCAGGGGTACTCCCTGCCGGACGGAGCTTTCGATGCTAAGCTCTGAGGCAAGGCGGGTGCTGTCCTCGGCGGCGGCTATTGCCGCCTCTGCTGGGAGCGTCCAGACCGGCTCAGAGCATATTTTAGCGGCCATACTCCGGGAGACGGAATGTGGCGGAGTGCGGCTGCTGCGAGCCTCAGGGGTGAGCCTTACAAAGCTCTACTCCCGCTGCATAAGCGGCGGGCAGGAGCTTTCGGGGCAGAGCCGTCCGAGGCTTAAAAATCTGGAAAAGTTCGGGCGGGAGCTAACCCGCCGCTCGGTCTGCGAGGGCTTTGACCCGGTTATCGGGCGGGAGGAGGAGATCTCCCGGATGCTGGAAATACTCTGCCGCCGCAGCAAGAACGACCCCTGCCTGACCGGGGACGCAGGCGTGGGAAAGACCGCCATAGTCGAAGGGCTGGCCGCTAGGATATGCTCAGGGAACGTGCCGGAGATGCTCTCCGGCAAGCGAATCTTCGCCCTTGACCTTACCCTTCTGCTGGCGGGGGCGAAATACCGCGGCGACTTCGAGGAGCGCTTAAAGGACTGCATTGACGAGGCGGTATCATCGGGTGATGTGATACTCTTCATCGACGAGATACACAACATTATGGGTGCGGGTGCTGCCGAGGGAGCCATCGACGCGGCGAACATCTTAAAGCCGGCTCTCGCCCGGGGGGAGCTGCGGCTAATCGGCGCCACCACCGATGAGGAATACCGCCAGACCATAGAAAAGGACTCGGCTATGGACCGCCGCTTTCAGCGGGTGAACGTTTCCGAGCCGGACAGGGAGGCCACCCTTGCGGTGCTGAAAGGTCTGGCACCCCGGTACGAGCAGTTCCACAGCGTCACCGTCCCGGAGGAGGTGCTGCGGGACATCACCGCTCTGGCGGAGCGATATATCCCCGAGCGGCGCTTCCCCGACAAGGCCATAGATATCCTTGACGAGGCCTGCGCCTGTGAGCGGCTCAAAAGCGAGGGCAGCTCCCGCCGCAGGGAGCTTTCCAAGGCCTTTGAGGATTACGTCTCCGGCAGGCTCTCTCGGGAGGAATATCTCTCCGCCATAACCTCCCGCAGCGGACAGCGCCCGGTGCTTACAAAGGAGACCTGCTGCTCTGTTGTCTCACGACTGACGGGGATAGACTGCGGCGAGCTGACTATGCCGGAATCCCGCCGTTTGCTGGCTCTGCCGGAAAGACTTAAGGAAGTAGTCATCGGGCAGGACGAGGCCATCGACCGTCTTTGCGACGCGGTGATACGCAGCCGCTCCGGCCTCCACGACGACAGACGGCCTGTGGGGAGCTTTGTGTTCATCGGTCCCAGCGGGGTGGGCAAGAGCCGTCTGGCTCAGGCGCTGGCCTGCGAGCTCTTCGGACGGCGGGATAACCTCATCAGGCTGGATATGTCCGAATACCGGGAGGCTCACAGCGTCTCAAAGCTCATAGGCGCGCCTCCGGGCTATATCGGCTACGACCGGGGCGGCCTGCTCACCGGGCAGGTAAGGCGCCGCCCCTACAGTGTAGTTCTGCTGGACGAGATTGAAAAAGCCGACCCCTCAGTGTTCGAGCTGCTTTTGCAGATAACTGACGAGGGCGCCCTCACCGACACCTCCGGCAGGAGGGTGTCATTTTCCGACACAGTGCTGATAATGACCTCCAATGCCGGAATGGCAGAGCTGGAGTGCAAGGCACAGCTGGGCTTCGGAGGTGACAAGCGCTCCCCCTCAGAGACAGAGGCTGCCGCGAGGAAGGCCTGTGAAAGGCTGTTCTCTCCCGAGCTGATGGGAAGGCTGGACGGGGTCATCGTGTTCTCACGGCACTCACAGGAGCAGCTTTGCGACATCGCCCGTTTGCAGCTTGGGGAGCTCTCCGCCAGAGCAAGGGCGCTGGGCTGCACCCTGACATTTTCAGATGAGGCCGCCGCCGAGCTTGCCCGCCGCTCCTACGGCAGCAGCTCCGGGGCAAGAGAGATAAGGCGCATCATCACTGCCGAGATAGAGACCCTCCTGAGCCGACGTCTGCTGTCGGCTGACGGCAGAGAATTCACCGTCGGCTGCTCGTCAGACGGCTTTACTGTCTCCTCTCCAGGGGAAGTTCACACAATATTTACAAATTAGCCCCTCCTGAATCAAAAATACCTGTTGTGCATTTGCCCTCCTATGTGCTATAATGTGTTTAGTTATCAGTGATTACCTTCCCAAAGGGCAGGGCGCTGAAAGACAGGCAGTCGATATACTGCGGTAAATACACCGGCTGCCGTTTTCAAAGGCTAATCATTTCAAGGAGGTCAAACTGCAATGGCTGACAGAAACTATATACTGATGTCCGACTCAACCTGCGATCTTCCCCCCGAGCTCTACGACCAGATGGGTGTAAAGATAATGAAGCTCACCTTCGAGATCGACGGCGTGGCTCATCCCGACGGCGACCTTGACTATCACGAGTTCTATGAGCGTATGAGAAAGGGTGCTCCCACCAAGACCTCTCAGATCTCCCCTTCACAGGCGGAGACCGCCTTTGAAAAGGTGCTTGCCGAGGGCAATGATATACTCTACCTTTGCTTCTCATCGGGACTTAGCGGCAGCTTCAACAGCGCCTGCATCGCTAGGGACAATCTCCTTGAAAAATATCCCGACAGAAAGATAGTCTGCGTTGACAGCCTCTGCGCCTCCACAGGAGAGGGTCTGCTGCTCTACAAGGCCTGGGAAAAGAAAAAGGAGGGCATGGGCCTCGAGGAGCTGGCACGCTGGCTGGAGGACAACAAGCTCCACCTCTGCCACCTGTTTACCGTTGATGATCTGGTATACCTGCATCGCGGCGGACGCATCTCAAAGGCCACTGCCATTGCCGGAGCCGTTCTGGGCATCAAGCCTATCCTGCACGTTGACGACGAGGGCAGGCTGGTGGCTATCGGAAAGGTCCGGGGCAGAAAGCAGAGCCTCAACAAGCTCGTTGAGCTTATGGAGGAAAGGGTCAAGGGCTATGATAACCCTGTCGTTGCCATCTGTCAGGGCGACTGCTGGGGCGACGCCGACTACGTTGCCGACCTTGCCCGCAAGAAGCTAGGACAGAACATCAAGGTCATCATCTCCTACACCGGCTCGGTAATAGGAGCCCACTCTGGCCCCGGTACGCTGGCATTCTTCTTTATGGGAGAAAAGAGATAAGCTGTAAAACGACACATACTCAAAAAGGCTGCTGCTTGTGTGGCAGCCTGTTGTTTTTCCTGCTGAGATGTGGTATAATAATGTGTAAAAAAGGGCTGGCCCCGGTATCACCGGAAATGACCTGCTCTTATGTTCAATAAGATTATTTGCACCCTGCTGAATTTGACTCGGGAGTGATTTTTTGCTTTTTTCAAGCATAGAGTTTATTTATCTGTTCCTTCCAACAGTACTTATTTTAAACTATGGGGTTTTCAGAAAAAGCAGATTTCTGAAAAATGTGACCCTTCTTGCTGCCAGCCTGTTTTTCTATGCCTGGGGTGAGCCTAAATGCGTGCTGTTGATGATAGGCTCGATTATTGTCAACTGGTTCATTGGCATAGGCGTCGGTAGATTTAGAGATGACAAAAGGAAAAGCCGGATGCTCGTAGCTCTGGATATTCTGATAAACCTCGCCGTCTTGTTTGTGTTCAAATATCTTGTTTTTTCTGTGGGTGTCATTAACGATATTTTCGGAACAGGCTTGCCGGTCCCAAATATTGCACTGCCGATAGGCATTAGCTTTTTCACCTTTCAGGCAATATCCTACGTTATTGATATTTACCGGGAAAAAGGCGAGGTTCAGAAAAACATACTGAATGTCGGGCTGTATATTTCTTTTTTCCCGCAGCTTATTGCCGGCCCGATAATCCGTTACAATACCGTAGCTGAAGAAATACGCTCCCGAAACGAAACACCTGACGACCTCTTTGACGGTCTGGCAAGATTCATAGTCGGGCTGTCAAAAAAGGTGCTGCTTGCCAACAGCTTTGCTCTGATTGCAGACAGTGCCTTTGACGCCGTCAAGAACGGAGAAGGCATCTCGGCAATGTTCGGCTGGCTGGGAGCGGTCTCCTACACATTTCAGATCTTTTTTGACTTCAGCGGCTACAGTGATATGGCTATCGGGCTTGGCAGAATGTTCGGCTTCCATTTCTCGGAGAATTTCAATTACCCTTACATCTCGGCCTCTGTGACGGAGTTCTGGAGACGCTGGCATATTTCTCTCGGGCAGTGGTTTCGGGATTATGTCTATATCCCGCTGGGAGGCAGCCGCTGCGGTAAAGCACGCACTGTTTTAAATCTGTTTGCAGTGTGGCTTCTTACCGGCATCTGGCACGGAGCAAATTATACATTTATCGTCTGGGGGCTGATGTATTTTGTTCTGCTCACCATAGAAAAGCTGACGGGCATCAACAAAAAAGGAGGAAGGGTCTTTAAAGTATTGGGCTGGATATATACCTTCTTCTTTGTTGTTATAGGCTGGGTAATATTCAGGGCAGAGTCTCTGGGAGATGCATTCAGATATATCCAGTCACTGTTTGGAGCAGGCGGCAGCTTCTCTGATGACAGTTTCATAGGATGGTTTCAGCAGAACGCCATACTGCTTTCAGCAGGAGCTGTGCTTTCTACTCCTGTGTTCAAAGCTCTTTCAGAAAAGACAAAAAAATCGAATGTTGTCGCAGCAATCAAGGCCGTTGTGCTCTTCTGCCTGTTCGTGCTTTCGATAGCCTCCCTTGTCAGCAGCACACATAATCCATTCATCTATTTCAATTTCTGACGGGTGATTTATTATGGAAAAGAAAAAACTGAATACAAACCTGTTTTTATTTCTGGCGTGTGTAATATTTCTGACATATGGCATAAGCAAGTATATCTACAGCCTTGACACCTTTGAGAGCAGCTCTGAAACAGATAAGACCTTTCAGCAGAGGGTCTCCTCCTTTATGACAAAAAACCTCAAATATCATAATGAGCTTATTGAGCTTAACACTTTAAAGGAAAGACTTCTGGGCAACAGGGTCATGCGCAAGAGCGACGGCACTTATGTGCTTTCTGATTCGGGGAGCATTATTAGAGAGATATCAAAGGAATCCCCGGAGGATTATTACGAAGCCATAGCCGCCCTGAAGGAGCTAAAGACTGTCTCGGAAGAGGGCGGAGCAAGGTTTTTGTTCTGTGCTGCTCCGAACAAAGAAAAATACGAAAAGGCTCCGGCTAATATTGATAATTATGAAAAGCAGAACTATGATTTGTTTATGTCGGAGCTGAAAAATGCCGGTATCACAGCTCTTGACCTGTCAGATGCCCTGGAGGAGCACCAAAACGAGTTTGACCTGTATTATTACACAGACCATCACTGGACCGCAAGAGCTGGCTTCTTTGCCCATAAAGCTATTCTTGAAGAGCTTGAAAGACTGTATGGCTTTGAATACGACAGCTATACTGCCGATATCGCAAATTACAACATCAAGCTCTATCCCGACTGGTTCCTGGGCTCTTACGGAAAAAAGACAGGGCTCAGCTTCTCCTGGAGGGGTGCGGACGATTTTGAGCTTATAACTCCGAAGTTTTATACCTCCCTTACGGAAAGCAAGCTATTTATCGACGGAGTACGCAGTGGTTCGTTTGAGGAGACGGTTATTTTTCCTGATAACCTGACAAAAAACTATTACTACATCAACACCTATGCAACATACTGCGGCGATGATTACCGGATGCAGATAGTCAAAAACAACGATAAGCCCGACGGAAAGAAGATACTGATAGTCAGAGATTCCTTTGCTTATATTGCCGCACCGTTTTTGTCGCTTCAGACCAAGGAGCTGCACATCTGCGATGTCAGAACGATTTTCTACCGCATCGGAGATAAGATTAATGTTAAGGACTATATTGAAGAGGTAAAGCCTGACTATGTGCTGGTGCTTTACAGCGGAACACCGGATCCAAACGATACCAGATACGGTTTCTTCTAAATAAGATAAAGCCCTTTATCTGACGGTAAAATACAAAACGCAGGGATATACCGCCCATTGCAGGGCAGTATATCCCTTTATTTCATCTTTTGTATTATTCCAATGTGAATGACTTAAGCATTGCTGTTCCGCCGCCGCGGTAGGTAAGGTAGATAGCGTTGACCCCGTCAGGGATAGCGGCCTCTGCCGAGAAGGTCTCCCATACGTTGGTGGAGTCGATGTTTATCACCGCAAGGACCTCTCCGTCCCACTTTGTGCGCACCTCAAAGCTGCCGCCGAAGGCGTAGCCTCTGGTGGTGACGCTGACGCGGTGAACTCCCTTGCAGTCAAAGAACTTGAAGCCCGCTGTGCAGCCCTCGCACATTCCGGCGATGTAGCCCGGCTCCTCGTCGCCGTCCCGGCCGTCCTGAGTTATCTTAGGGGCACCCGGCTCTCCCAGATAGAGGGAGTGCTTCTCGGTGAAGAGGTTGCAGGCTATATATGCGGGGTATTCTCTCCTGCCCTCCAGAGGGCCGCCGTTAAGGCCACAGGAGGTTATCATTGCCTGCTCAAAGGAGCCGTCCTCATTCAGCGTCAGCTTCTCGGCGCAGCCCTGACGGCTGTACCAGGTGCCGTTGGTGTGGCGGTGATAGAAGATGTACCACTCGCCGTTGATCTGCTCGATGCTGCCGTGATTGTTGGCACCCATTGCCATTGGCAGCTCCGCCGGCTTGTAGGAGCTTATATGCAGGTCGGTGTTGCTCACCAACACTCCGCCGTACTTAAAGCCTCTCAAAGGCTCGTCGCTGACGGCATAGCAAAGCTCGTGCATTACCTCCGATGAATAGATGAAATAATATCTCCCCTTCACCTTGCGGATAGATGAGGCCTCGAAGAAGGCGTGGCCCTCATATCCGGTGCCGGCGCTGTACTCGCTGCCGGGGACTATCAGCACAGGGTCGGTGATGACGGTGAGCATATCCTTATCAAGGGTAACGGCGCGGGCGCCTGTCCTGCTTTTGTCCCCTCTGCCGCAGAAGCCGGTATAGAGGTAGGTGCGGTCTCCCTCGGTGAGCACACCGGGGTCGAACTGGGGCTCGTCGCCCTCTCGCTCTCCCAGCCTTGTGCCGTCGGGATAGTGAACGTAGCCATAGAACTCATACCTCCCGGCGGGGGTGTCGCTGACCGCCACCGAGACTATGGATATCTTGTCCAGCACATAGTAGAGGTAGTACCTGCCGTCGGGCCCCACTGTAACGTCCGGAGCGTAGAGGCACATCTTGCCCTCCTTATTCAGCGGGTCGGCGTTTCTGGGATAGATTACCCCCTCATAGCGCCAGTTTCCGAGGTCGTCCACCGGTGCCGACCAGCAGACGTAATCTCCCATACAGAACACATAGCCGTTGAAGAAGTCGTGGGAGCCGTAGACGTAAACTCTGTCCCCGAAAACATAAGGCTCGCCGTCGGGGATATACTCCCAGCTGGGAAGGTAGGGGTTGAAGGCTTGTTTTGCACTCATATCGTTTCCTCCCTTATCAAAGATGCTCAAGCAGGAACTTGGTGAAGGCGCTGTGCTCTTCTCTGGGGAGGGCGCCGTCAGGGGTGAACTCCATTTCGTTCCTGTCTGTATCGGTGTAGGGCTTCCATTCCGGCAGACGGTTTCCGTTTATGTCAAAGCCGTTGGGGTCGCCGGTCTTGATGAAGTTGCACCAGTAATCGCAGATCTGTCTTGCGATATCGTAGTGCCTGCCCTCATAGGGGCGTGTGCATTTTGCAAGTGTTTCAAAGAAGAACCAGAGGTCCACCGAATGGAAGGTACCGGGGTGATCCTCTCCCGGGATATCGGGAGCGAAACGGTAGTAGTAGCAGCTGTTGGCGTCAGGGAGCCGGCTCTCGGCAATGAACGCCGACTTTGCCCCCAGCTCGATGGAGCTCACCGGGGCGTAGCCGTCCCCGTCATTGATGTTTGCCTCCGGGAAGGATAGGAACTGCTCAGCGTCCTTACCGAAACGCTCGGCGGCAAAGCCCTTTAGCTCCTCCTCATTGGCGGCGCCGATATGCTCCTTGAATTCGTCCTCGGTGTTGCCGGACATAACCGGCACCCGGCAGCGTCTGCCCTCCCAAAAGGCTTTAAGGGAGTCTCCGGTGCAGAAGCGCCCGTCGTTGACGATATTGAAGAACACCTTACCCTCGTTTCTAAGCTCGCTGTACTTGCTCTTGACCGTTTCGGCATCCAGCTGTCTGGCCTCAGCGAGGGTCTTTACTCCCAAAGCCTCGAACAGCTGCTCGCCCAGCTTCCCCGCTTCCTCCAAGCTGAGGGGAACGAAGAAGCGGTTGAGATAGTAGGGATTCTTGAACATTCCGCTCATTACCGTTGCCCGCTGGAACAGCCCTTCGTTATCTAAGCAGGCCATCTGCGCCATAACACTGCCGCCGCCCGCCGACTGCCCTGCAATGGTGATGTTATCCGGGTCGCCGCCGAAGGCTGCAATGTTGCGCTTGACCCATTTAATTCCCGCCTGCTGGTCAAGGCAGCCGAAGTTTGCGGGAGCATCGGGCTGTGAGGAAGCCAGCTCCGGGTGAGTGAGAAAGCCGAATGCTCCCAGCCGGTAGTTGACCGTTACTACAACTATCCCGCGCCTTGCGATGCGCTCGCCGTCGAACTCCATCTCGGAGGTGTAGCCCCACTGGAAGCCGCCCCCGAAGAACCATACCAGCACCGGTTGCTTTTCGTCAGTGCTCTTTGCCCCTGTCCAGACGTTAAGGTAAAGGCAGTCCTCACTGATGGCGATGTCGGGATCAACGTGCCACTCCCGGCAGTAGATGTCGGTGCCGAGGCCCGGGGTGTCCTGCATAGAGATAGGCGCAAAGGCATAGCAGTCCCGGACGCCCTTCCAGCTCTCGCAGGGCTGGGGAGCTCGCCAGCGGTTTTCCCCCACCGGCGGAGCCGCAAAGGGTATCCCCTTGAAGGAGGTTATCCTCGGGTCGGCGGCAGGCAGACCTCTGACCGTTCCGTATTCTGTTTTAGCTGTTCTTATCATTTGTATTCCCCCTATATTGTTATTTTCGGCTTTATAAACATTTTACACCGTAGCGGCAGTTATTTCAAGTGTAAAACTGCTATTTTAAAAGATGTCTGCCCGATTATTGCGGACATCACCGGCAGACCCTCCAAGCGGCGATTGACAATCTCTTTCGATGTGTGGTATAATTATCATAGCGTGAAAAGCCAAAGGAGGTCTCCGCTATGGGAAGACTGTTCAAGATAATACAAAGCAATATCGAGCCGCAGCTGCGGGAAATGGGTGGCTACGACCCATACAGGCTCTCCGATGAGCCGGAGTACAGCCTCAAGGCCGGGGACGTCATCGGCATCACCAGACCAGCCGGCTACGACCACTACGCCGTCTATATCGGCAAGGGGCGGGTGATACACTTTGCCTCCGCTGACGGGGATTTCGGAGAAGCGGCTGTCAGAGAGGCACCCATCAGCGACTTTCTCGACGGTCAGCGGGAATTCTTCGTGCTGGACTTTACGGAGGTGGGCAAGCGGCCCTCCAAGAAGGCACAGGGAAACCCCTCTGTGCTGACGCCTCTGACCGAGGTGGGAGCAAAGGTCATCAGGGACGCTCTGGAGGACGCCCTCGCCGGCCCCGACGACCCGGACATCAAGCACATCTACTCCCCGGAGGAAACCATTGCCCGGGCTAAGAGCGTCATCGGTGCTAACGAGCACAACTTCGAGGAGGAATACGACCTTGTGCTCAACAACTGCGAGCACTTTGCCATATGGTGCAAGACAGGAGCCCACAAATCCTATCAGGTGGAAAATATCCTGAAGCTTATAACTCCCAGCTTTCTCTATGCGCCCCTCTGAACGGAGTCAAGCAATGCACATATAATTCTTTAAAGGAAGTGTACCAATGGACTATCCTTTTTTCGACAGCGATTTAAACCTGATTGACGAACGCCTGCTGCCCGTACTTCTTGCCGACCGTACCACCGGCAGGAGCATTGTCTGGGCAACGACGGATTACGCCGACCTGGGCAGGGATTTCCGCCCGGAATGTGAGATAAAGCCCCTGCAGTTCACCGGGCTGAACTCCGGCGTCATCAAGCCCCGGGTGACCAAGGCCAAGGGCAACCGCAGCAGCCGCATCCGTCACAGGGCGGAGGTGTTCACCCCCTCCTGGATATGCAATATCCAGAACAGCCTGACAGACCAGATGTGGTTTGGCAGGGCGGACGTGTTCGGTAAGGCAGACGGCAAGAGCTGGACGCCCACAGATAAGAAAATAAAATTCCCCGGCAGACCCGGCAGGAGCTGGCAGGATTACGTCCGCGCCAGACGCCTTGAGATAACCTGCGGCGAAGCACCCTATCTCGCCAGCCGGTATGACACCGTCTCCGGCATACCGCTGACGGATGTGCGGGAGCGCATCGGACTTCTTGACCGTAAGCTGCGGGTGGTGACGGAAAACACCAACAACGAATACGACTGGTTCGACTGGGCGGTAAAGGCCTACAAGAGTATCTACGGCTACGAATATCAGGGGGACAACCTGCTGCTGGCAAGAGCCAACCTGCTGTTTACCTTCTCCGACTGGTTCAAGCACTGCTGGGGCAGAGAGCCCTCGCTTTCACAGCAGAAAAAGATAGCTATCATCATCTCCTGGAACATCTGGCAGATGGACGGCCTTTCTTATACCGCGCCCTACAGCGGCAGCGGGCCTGACGACGGCATACCCTGCGTGATACGCACTGCCTCCGGCAGAAGGCTGACCCTTAAGCCCGGCGATGAAAAGCGCCGAGGAAGCGGACGGATATTCGGCGCCATAGTGGGCAATCCCCCCTATCAGGAGGAGGCTGCCTTAAAGAAGGACGCCACCAACGGGCAAGCTCCACGAAGAAGCATCTTCCAGCACTTCCAGACCTCCGCCGACAGGCTCTCATCAGAATTTTCAGTGCTCATCTATCCCGGGGCAAGGTGGATACACCGCTCCGGCAAGGGAATGGACCGCTTCGGCTTTGAGCAGATAAACGACTCCGCGCTGGAACGCTTGGAGCTTTACGCCGACTCAAAGGAGCTCTTTGCGGACGTTGACCTTGCCGACGGCATCTCTGTGGTCTGCAAGAACAGGAACAAGCGCACCCTGGGCTTTACCTACGTTTATCATGGGAAGGACAAGACCATTCTTCTCAAGGCTGACAACCCCGGCGAGGAGCTGATGCCCCTTGACCCCCGGGACAGAGCCGTTATCTCCAAGGCGGACAGGTTCGTCAAGCGCCGGAGACTTTCCTATCTGCACGAGCGAGTGCTGCCAAGAAATCTCTTCGGCATTGAGAGCAGCTTTGTGGCGGACTCTCCCAATCTGGTCAAGCCCTACTATGAGGACATTCCCCTAGAGCCTGAGGAGATAAAGCTCTTTACCAATGACCGCGCCGGCAAGGCCGGGCGGGCAACCTGGTTCGTCACAAGCAGGGACGTTATCCCGGCATCAAAGCAGGAGTATATCTCCCAATGGCAGGTGGTGGTCTCCAGTGCAAATGCCGGAGGACAAAAGCGGGACAATCAGATCGAGATAATAGATGACCGCTCCGCCTTCGGGCGCTCCCGAGTGGCTCTGGGTACATTTGAGACTGAGCAGGAGGCGGAAAACTTCTTCGCCTATGCCAACACATATCTGGTGCGGTTTCTGTTCCTGATGACCGATGAGGCTCTGACCTCTCTGGGCAAAAAGGTCCCTGACCTGGGGGACTACAGCAGCTTAAGCCCGCTGCTGGACTTCTCAAAGTCGCTGGATAACCAGCTCTATGCTCTGCTGGGACTTAATGACGAGGACATAGAGCATATCGAAAAGACCGTCTCTGAGCGGAGAAAGAAAGGATCTGTTTTAAATGAATGACGAAAAGACAAGCAAGGCTCTCGGGCACGACGATTCCTCAGGATTTGATTTCGTTCAGGAAATGCTGGCCGGTGACCCTACCGCGGGCATAAACTTCGACAGGCTGCAATACAGCCCGGAGGAGGGCTACATCATCTTTGAATGGCTGCTGTGCGACGAAAGGCAGACCGTCTCCCCCTACACCAGCCACCCCAACAGATACTGGAGCAAAAACAGCAGAAAGTTCATCTCTCTGTGGAAGGCGGCCAAGGCTCTGAACGCCACCCTCTATCTTGTGAATTACGCCAAGGCCGGCACCAAGCACGCCGACGAGATACTTGCCATCAAGGTGCTGGACCTTGATAACACCGGCATCACAAGAGAGCTGACAAAGAAATACACCCGCGCCAGCTTCCAGAAGTGGTTCAGAGAGCTGAACAAAAAATGCCTTAATTAACAGTATGCGCAAAATGGGGCTGTTGTAATCAGCCGAATTTCTGTAAATAATATAATTGCGCCGCTGCTTTGCAGCGGCGCAAAGTGCGAAAAATGGTACCTCACCCCCTTCGGGGTGAGGCACCATTTTTCGCCTGAAGCTGTTCTTGCAACAACCCCATTCTGTATAGATATCAGCTTTTCGTCAGCCGCAGAGGCCGCCTATCAGCATAAGTGCGCCTATCCACAGCACACCTGCGCCGCAGCTCAAAAGCTTATAGGCGTTGTCCCAGAGCTTAGCCTTGTGGCGCAGCTCCCGGAACATTCTGCCCTGCTGACATACCAGCTCACCCTCTGCTGCCGCCATCTCGCTTCTCTGCTGACGCTCCATCTCCCTGATGCGTACCGCCTCACGCTCGCTGGCGCTCTCGTTAAGTATATCTACAAATTCCAGATCAAACATAGTGCTCATCCTCCTGTTTTGGTGCTTCGTTTTTTCTGTTCCTTTGCCGGCTCGGAACGTTTCCTGTTGTATTTATTATAGCACAAACAATTGTTCCGGTCAATAGCTACAAGTCCGTTTAAACGGACAGTTGACGATTTGAAGTTAGTTTTGCTATACTAAATTTCGGACAGTTGAGTAAGACTGCTAAAAAGGCACGTTCCCCGCTGGAACGTGCCTTTATCACTATGCTATTCTCCGACCTCTACTCTGCACTCCCGCCTGATGTCGCCGCAGCTTATGGTGACGGTGACAGAGCCAGGCTTTAATGCCTTGAAGGTCATATCAAGGTTCGCGGTGTTGATATACTTTTCTTCGATGATGCCCGGCTGAGAGATGTCGTACTCTACGGTGCGCAGGTCCTCTATGCCGGTGCACATAATATGTAGAGTGAACTCGTCTCCCGGGCGAAGCTTTTTCTCCTCCGGGTCAATGACGATGTTCCTGCCGTCGGGGGCAGGCTCCTGCCTACTGTTTCCGGCGGGGTCGTCCTTCGGAGGCTCGCCGTCGTCCCTGAGGGTCAGGAATACCAGCACTCCCGCCGCGATGAGCACCGCGCAGATAACGGGAACGGCTATCTTCACCCACGCCGGCAGACCGCCGCTCTTTACCCGCAGGGCGGTCTTTTTGTCTCCGGAGAGCTCCTTGATGAAGGTCTCGGTGTCGGAGGTGCGGGTGGATGCGTCAAAGAAGGAGGCGTTACGCAGGGCGTTTTCCTTGCTCTTATCCACCTTGATGTGATAGGCACCCAAGGGCTTGAGCTTGTCGTTTTTGTTTTTGGCGTAGTAGGCCGCCCGCTCGCTGTATTCCGGCAGCCTTGCTCCCATCATAGCATACATTATCATTGCCGCCGAGAAAACGTCGTTGGAGGGAGACAGCCCCGGCTGGTCGTCGGAGGAAAGCCGCTCCGGCGGGAAGTACTTCTGCTTTTCCTTCTGGTTGATATCCGACTGGTCGTCGGTGACGTTGAAGAGAATATTCTCCAGATAGGAATTTAAAAACAGCGTCCCGTCCCCCAGCACCAGCATATCGAAGGCGGAGAAGCCGCCAATGATAAAGCCGCTGTCGTGGAGCTTATCCAGTGAGCGCAATATGGGCAGGAACATCTTCTCCACCGTCTGGGGAGGGATAGCCCCCTCGTCCGCCATATATTCCGGCAGAGGCTTGCCCTTGACGTACTCTGTCACGACGTATGCGGTGCCGTTCTTCTCAAAGGATTCGTATACCGAGCAGATATTGTCCGGCAGATGCTGCTCCGCCAGCAGCAGAGCCTTCCGCTGGAATATCTCCATGTACTTGTAGAATTCCTTTTCCTTTATCGGAGTTATTTTTGTATCTCCGATATTACGGGAGGCAAACCTCACCGGGCTGTACTCATAGACGGTGACCTTCTTGTTCAGCAGAGCATCCCAGCCTATGTACTTGACAAACCAGCCGTCGATGTTCAGCGGCATACCGATGATGTAGCGGTCAGCCAGCACCAGCCCCGGCTCCATACACCGGGAGTTTACTGGCATAGTCCCCTCCTTGAAGGAGCACTCGGGGCATATCTTCAGGCTGTCGTCATACTGTGCCATACAGTTCATACAGAATTTCATTTTATTATCCCGCCTGTCTGTCAGTCGAGGGAGCCTTCCTCGGCCATATTTTCGCTGTAAGCCATATCCTTGTAGATGTATCTCTGGGTGAATATCTTCTCGCCCTCGTAATCCTGCATATAGAGCTGGAAGAGGCAGTGGTCGGACTTTATCGCCCACCTTACGTCCTCGCCGTCGTCGTAGACCGGCTCACCGAATTTCTCTGTTGCCTTGGCCTTGATGTAATTATCAAAGGTGTCGCCGTTCTCGAACTGGACGGCGTAGAGGGTGTCGTCCATAAAGTAGAGGTCAACGGAATCAAAGTAGTCCTCTTCATACACACCCAGATCAATAGGCACCAGCATTACCGTCTGACCGTCCACCCAGCGGTCGTGCTGGTCGGTGACGTAAAGGGTTCCTGCGCCGAACAGCAGCTGGATAGAGGTTTTCTTCATACTGAACACCGCAGAGTTCATAGTCAGCATACCCTCCTCAACGGCAAAGTTGCCGTTCAGCTCCGGGTAGATGATATGCATATGCGGCTCCTCGGAGGAGTCGTCAGGCTCAGAGGTCTCCGAGGTGGTTGTAGTGGTGGTAGGAGTGGTCTCAGTTTGTGTTTGGGACTCGGGGGCTGCGGTGGTCTGGGTGGTGGTGGTATCAGCGGCGGAGGCCGTCTGACTGTCCGCTGCCGAGGAAGTCCCGGGCTTGCTATCACCCTTTCCTGCGAGGACGATTATCCCCACCACAGCGGCGACTACTGCCACAGCCACAGCCGCGATGATGACCGGCAGCTTGCTGCTCTTTTTCTTAGTCTCCTCCGGTACCGGAGCGGGCTTATCCGCTTTCTTCTCGGGAGCCGCCTCCTCATACTTTGATGAGGGGATATACTCCGAGAGCCTGCGGTCACCGTCATCGGCGGACGGTGTATCCCCGCCGGAAGAGGGCTTTTGCTGATATACAGTGCTCTCATCGTCATATGCACCTCTCGGCACATACTGGGAGAGCCGTGCGTCCTCCTTGCTGTCGGGTCGCTGTGCGGAGGGTGCGGGGGCAGTGGTCTGCGTCGGGGTCGCTGCTCCCTCGCTGAAATCAATATCCAGGTCCGGCACTGCCGCCAGCTCCGAAAGCAGCTGGTCTATGGACTGTATTCTGTCCTCCGCCTTGACAGCCAAGCCGTGGCGCAGCACCTTTTCAAACTCCGGAGAGGCCTCGAAGCCCAGCTCCGAGGGCATTTTCAGGTCGTCCTCATAGATGCGGTCGGGTGCATCAGGGGGGATAACTCCGGTTATGCACTTATAGATGGTAGCGCAGATGGCATAGATATCCGTCCATGCGCCCTGCTTGCCGTGGCGGCGGTACTGCTCCATAGGGGCATAGCCATGCTTGAGCATAACGGACAGGCTCTTTTCGTCGGCGAACTCTCTTGCGGCGCCGAAGTCCAGCAGCTTGACCTGCTCTCCCACCAGCATTATATTATCGGGGCTGATATCTCTGTGTATCAGATTTTTCTCGTGTATCTTTTTCAATGAATGGAACACCGGCATCAGCAGGCAGATGGTGTTATAGCTGGAGATGGTGCCCACCTGCTTTAAGTAGCTCTTTAGGGTGATGCCGTCGAGATATTCCATTACGATATAGACTGTATGGTTTTCCTCAAAGAAATCCCTTACGGCGACGATGCCGGGCTCGTTGGTGAACTTCGCCAGCGTTCTCGCCTCGTGGAGGAAGTGCTCGCGGCTCTTGGAGAACAGCTCTCTTGCGGAGTCGGCGCTGATGCTCTGAACGTCGTTGGAGACAGTGTTATTGCGGTTTACCATTCCGGCGGGATAGAACTCCTTGATAGCTACTCGAAATTGGAGCAGCGTATCCAGGCCGATATAGGTAATGCCGAAGCCGCCCTCGCCCAGCACTCCGCCGACGAGGTATCTATGCCCCAGCATCGCTCCCTGCGAGAGGGTATGGGGCGGGGACACATATTCCTTCGGGTCCTTTCCGCAGGCGGGGCAGTTATCGCTCCCCTCCGGAATCTCATTCATACAATAGGGACAGTAGCTCATTATCCTTGATTCCTCTTTGCTATTTTGCTATATTCTGATGCGGCGGGACACGCCCCCGTTGGCGAAGTCGCTACGCAAAGGTAGTGCCCGCGTTTCCAACACTGTATTTCGCCGGAAAAGGGTATTTCTCCGCCGAAGGCGGAGAAAATATTCTTTTCCGGATTTACTCCGAGCCGCGTCAGCGGCGAGGAGCCGGGCGCCCGCAGTTTGCCGGTAAAGGTACGGAAAAACGTTCGCTGCGCTCACTGTTTGTGCACAGCGTGCACCACGCAAGTCGCGGGGCGCTCCCTTTGGTCGCTTACATTTGAGCGGCACCGCGGCTTTGAGCCCGCGATTACTGCTTAGTGCGGACACGCGGCCCCTCACTTTGCGTGCTGGGGGACGGAAAAACGTTCGCTGCGCTCACTGTTTCCTGTGAGGCGTGAGCTGCTCACTTTCGGCGCTGCGAAATTGGTTTGTTCTTGCAGCTTTGCATAGGTCGAAAGTGTTGTGTCTTTTCGGTCACTGGGCGCAGCGCCGGGTCGCGGCTGAGCCGCGAACGAGACGCTGTCAATTTCATTCGAGTCGTTCGAGAATGAAATTTGCTCTGCCGGGGCCAGCCCCATTTTATCCGAGTTGTTCGAGGATAAAATATCCCCGCGAGCCTCTGGCGCGAGGCTCGACCGCGCGCTTTTTAACGCACTTCGCGTTCGTTATCCTGGCTTTGCGGTTATTACCAGGAGAATTTCTCATTGCACAGCGGCACGAATACCAGCTCGGTGCCGCCCAGCATTATCCTGTCATAGGGTGCAAGCTCCGTAGGTGCCAGCAGCATATTCCTGTTGACATACACCGGCGTCTTGCCACCCGCACTCTGTATAAAGAACTTCTTGTTCAGCGGGTCGTATACCATCATAGCCTGTGCGCCCCTGGAAACCGCTCTGTCTCCATGAAGGTCAATGATGACCGGGTGCTCCGGGTCTGAACGGCCTATGGTCACCTTGGTATCGGTAACGGTGAATACCTTGCCCTTTATCTCGGTATTTCCGGCTACCAGCCAGCCCAGCACAAGGTCGTCCGCCAGCTCGTCAAAGATTATCTGTGTAACGCCCTCGTCGTCGTTATTGGCAGCGGCCTTTTCCTTTGCGTCCTCGATGTTGCCGGTGAAGCTTACCTCCTCGATAACAGCCGTCAGCGAGGGCTCCTCATCGGGCTCCGGAACGGGAGAAGGAGCCGGCTCTAGTACGGGCTCCGGTATCGGCTCGGGCGCAGGTGCGGGAGCGGGCTCCGAAACAGGTGCAGCCTGTGCCTCCGGCTTTGGTGAGCCGCACTGACAGCAGAACCTCCCGTCGTTTACGGCTCCGCAGGAGCAGGTCCAGCTGCCGTCTGCCGCAGGCGCCGGCTGGGGGACAGGTCTGGGTGTGCCGCACTGAACGCAGAACTTCCCTCCGTTTACCGTTCCGCACTGGCATCTCCACATACCGTTATCAGGGGCGGAAGCAGGTGAAGGCTCCGGGGGAGGTACGGGTATAGGTGTCGGAGCAGGTATCGGTGCGGGTGCGGATACCGGTGCGGGAGCCGGAGCTGGAGCAGGTGCAGGCTGCTGGGTCGCCGCACAGTGGGGGCACTGGGGGTATTTATCCTCGTCGTAGTAATGCATATTTGGGCAGCGCTTTAATTTCATTTCTATTCCTCCATAAAATTGCCTATGACTGCAAATGTAGTATTATCTATCGAGCCGGTGTGCGCTTTGACAGCGCTCATAAGGCTGTCGGCAGCGGCTGCGGGCTCGCTGTTTTCTCTCATTATCTCTGCTATCCGCTCATCACCAATGGACTTGTAAAGCCCGTCGGTGGTCAGCAGCAGCACATCGTTTTTTTCAAGCCTAAGAGGCTTTAGGCTCACGTCCGCGATATCTATTCCGCCCATTCCCATAAAGCTTGCTAGGCGCCCGCCCTTATGCTTTTCGGCAGCGTAGGTCTCCCCGTCTATTATCCCCTTTTTGAGCCTCAGGTCCAGGACGTAGGAGTAATCGTGGTCTTTAGTTATTTGTTTGAAGCGTCCGCCCCGCAGGATATAGAGGCGGCTGTCGCCCACAGAGAGCCAGTTGAGCTCCCCGTCCTTGATGCAGGCGGTGACGGCGGTGGTGCCGCAGCCGCTGCCGTAGCTCTCGTAAACCTCCCGGTCTATGCGCTCGGCAAGGTCGGTTATGAAGGAGGCAAAGCTGCTCTCAAAGCCCACCTTGAAGCTCTCTGTAAAGCGCTCCACTGCAAGGCGAGAGGAGGCGCCCCCCTCCTTGCGGCTGCCGATGCCGTCGCAGACGGCGCAGAAAAGCCCGTTTTCGGTCTCACAGAAATCTGCGGCGTCCTCCTGATAGCTTCTTGTGCCGATGTAAGTGCGTATCTCGCAAACCATTTTTATCACTCCCTGACCGTTACCGCAACGGCGGTGCAGTTATCCATTTTAGAGCGGTCGCTGTTCTGAAATGCCAGCTTCGACATTGATGAGAGCCACTTCTTTACCTTGCCGTTTTCCGCAAGGGTGCGCTCCATCTCCGCCTCGGTGACAGGCTCCCAGAACCCGTCTGAGCAAAGCAGGAAGGCATCTCCCGGCCTTACGTCAAATTCCGACTTCTCAACTCTGAGCTCATCGTTCTCATCACCCAGCGCCCGCAGCAGCTTGTTGCGGTCAGGGTGGGAGCGTATCTCCTCCTCGGTTATTTCCCCTGCCATCACAAGTATCTGAGGGATGCTGTGGTCTCTGGTGCGGGAGAGCACCCTGCCCTCTCTGAACCGGTAAAGCCTCGAGTCCCCGATGTGCAGGGCTATCCCTCGGCTCCCCTCGATGCAGAGTATGACAGCTGTGGTTCTCATCTGCTTGAGGCGGGCATCGGTCTGCTGCACTTTTTTAAGGGCGGTCTGCGCCCGCTGCAAGGCATCACGCGCGAATTCATCTAAGCTCACGCTTTTGAAATATTCGGTCAGTAGGCCTGTCACCAGCGATGAGGCCTTATCCCCCATTCCGTGGCCGCCCAAGCCGTCACAAATCACAAAGCAGTAACGTTCCCCCGAGCGGACGGCATCGGCACAGTCCTCGTTGACGGGTCTGCCGCCCTTGTCGGTAAAAATGCTGTGTTCTATCTTCATAGCAGCTTATTGCTCCGCCGAGGGGTCTCTGTTGAAATTCCCCAGCTCCTTGTCGCAGTCCGCTATGATCTCCCGGCAGTCCTCCAGCGTGGAGCACATAGTGGCGAGGATATCCGCGATGCCGGTGATGTTGCGCCTTATCTGGGTGGCGTCGGTAAAGAAGGCGTCAGCGCCCAGCCCTGCCCAGCTCTGCGACAGCTCCCCAACTATCTTGTCATAATCGGTCACTATCTCATTGTAGCTGCTGATGAAGCTGTTCTTTTTATTTATGCAGTTGTCAAACACTCGGGTGTCAATGCTGTGGTACTCACTATAGTCAGCCATATTATGACCTCCTTACGCTTTGATGAATTTTATCTTTTTCAGCTCGTCGGCCTCAATGTCGTAGTAGTAGCCGTCGCCCAGCTCACATCTGGCATACTCGGTCTTGAGCTCCTTGGGGTCCATCTCTCCAAAGACAGACCTGCTGCCTCGGTCGGCGACGAACTCCGCGATATTGTCCAGCAGGAACGCCACCGCAATGCTGTTGTTAAGCGAGGATTCGGTGTCCCTGTCGTTGTTGCTTATCTTTCTCACATCGGAGTAGATGAACCAGTATTTCTTCTCCTCCGCCGCAGCCGTCATTCTCGGGAAGACGTTTTTCAGCAGCTGCGAGCCCGCCGACTGGAAGAGCATCTTGTTTTGCAGCACGAAAACCGTTCCCGGGTTCTGCTTCTCGGTAAACTCCCGGTTGATGACTCCCCTCTCCATCTTGGCAGCGTAGCCGTAGGAGTCGAGAAATTCATACATTTGCTCCATAGACGTAAAGTAGAAGCTGCCCTGAGGCTGCTCGCGGTAAAGCTCCTCCAGCTGCTTTCTGCCGTCGTCGAAGAACACTATCCTGTAATCCGGGTGATTTTTTCTGATGAAGCGGATAAGCACCGTCAGCAGATTGCTCTTGCCAAACTTCTTCTTGCCGTATATGGCGATGGCGTGAGCCTCCTGCATATTGACTGTCACCGGCATATGGTCGTAGTAATCCAGCCCCACCACCGGTCTGTCAGTACCGGTCTCCTCACCGAAGCTTCCGGAGAGGTACTCAAAGAAGTTCTCCTCCGTCAGGTCGCCCTCGAAGGCGGTGAGCTTTTCGGTCTTGGTCTTTATTTCCGAAAGCGACTGGGTGAACATTGGCAAATCCCGCTTCTCGTCCATAAAGGGCAGGAAGAACTGGAATTCTCTGGGCTTGCCGCCGATGACGGTAATACCCCGCCCCGGATTTTTCATAGGCTCGGATATCCTCATTCCGAAGATGTCCATATACTTGTCGGCAGAACCGTCCAGCGCAAAGCGCGACCCGAAGCTGCCTAAAAGCCTTGACACTCCCCCCAGCTCGGAGACGGTGAACACCAGCGAAAGCCCCTTTGAAAGGCCGTCCCGGCAGAACTTGGTCAGGGTGTCCTGATATGGCTCGTAGCGCTCGTCGGCAAAGAAGGAATTGAGGTTGTCGATGATGAGCACCATATGGCAAAGCTCTTTCTCCTCGCCGCTCTCCCATACCTCAATGAAACGGCGGGAGGTAAGGAGCTTTGAGTTCTTCTCCAGCTTTGCCTCAACTGTCTTGAACACCCGCCTTACATTCTCCTCGTTGGAGTTGTCAAAGCAGGCCGCCACATTCGGCAGGCTCTTGTACTGTCCCAGATTTCCGCCGAAGTCGAGAATGTATACCGAGCTTTCCTTATCCGTATCTATCTGCTCGTGGAGGCGCACCAGCAGCGTCTTGATAAAGGTGGTCTTGCCGCTGGAATGTCCCCCGAACACTATCATATTTTCTGAGGTGAGGTCAACCTTCAGAACGGGCTGGGTCTGATTGTCCAGGTCATCGTAGATGCCTACTGCAAGCTTGCTCATTCTGCCGCCTCCCTCATCAGTTCAAATCTTCCGTCGCGCTCCTCGTAGATGTTGCCGTTCTCGAATACCATTCTGCCGGGCAGAGGCTTCTCGAATATGATATGCACCTTGGGATAGCGCTGCTTGTTTCTGTTGTAATAGGTCTTGATGGAGCCCACCACAGCGTTGAGCTGGGTCTCCAGCTTGCCCTGTGCTTCAAGCTCCTTCTTGCGTCTCAGGGCGTCCAGATTGTCCTTCTCGGAGCGATAGAACTTGGTGTAGCCGCCTGTCTTGGAGGCCTCCACCATCTCCATAGGCATCTCAAAATTCTCCTCCGCCACTGCTCCCGCGTAGCCGGACTGGAAATACTCAAACTTGGAGCCTGTGCCTACCAGCAAATAAGCTCTGCCGTGTCCCGGCATAGAGGGGCTGGCGGCAAGGTCGTTGCCCAGCATCTCCTTCGATGCCTGACGTGTCGCCACCTTTAGGCAAAGGCGCGACTTGGAGTTCACTCTGATATCGTCGGTGATGGCGCCCTCAATGTTCTGTGAGATGAGTATGATGTGGAAGCCCAGGCTTCGTCCCACACGAGCAATGGTGGTTATCTCGCCGATGAAGTCAACGTTGTTTGACTCCGTCGAGAAACGCTTGAGCTCTGTGAACTCGTCCACCACCAGCACCAAATGTGCAAGGGAGTTCTCCCTGGCCTGTGTCCTGATCTGCTCCTCCTCCGCTTCGGTAAGAGGCTCCTTGTCCTCGCCCCGCAGGCGGTTGTTGATCTTCTTGATGTGCGAGTCAATATTCCTGCACGCCGAGATGTACTGATTGATGCTGTCAACGTGCATAGAGTTAAAGAGTATCTTTCTTCTCTTTATTTCTGAGCGCAAAGCGTCAAGGAAGCGCTTTAGCATATACTCCGCGCCTGTACCGTTCTCGTCGCCGTCAACATCGGTGACAGAGCCCACAACGTGGGGCAGCGTTCCGATACGCTTGATAAAGCCGCCGCCCTTCATATCCACCAGCATCAGGTTCACCTCATCGGGGCGGTAGTAAAGGCACAGTCCCAGCAGATAGGTGATTATCGTCTCCGACTTACCGGAGCCGGTGGTACCCGCCACCAGCATATGCGGTCCGTCAAAGTCCTCGTGCAGATCGAGATATGTAAGCCCGCTCTCGGTCTTTCCTATGGGCACCGAAAGGGTCTCGATGACGTTGGCTCTCTTTTCGCCGTCCCAGAAGGCGGCAAGGTCTATGTTGTTCTTGGTAAAGCCGTAAAGCTCAAAGAGGCTCACCGCCGAAGGCACCTTTCCGTTCTGCGATATCTTCGAGAAGCAAAGGGAGGAAAGTATCTTCGAGGTGTTGTATATCCTTGCGTTCCACTCGGGCGTCATATTGAAGCCGAACTCCCGCCTCATACCCTCGTTCTCGTGAGGTATGAGCTCTGCGGTGTGGTCGCTGGTAAAGCTGATAACGTGGTCGCAGTAGGCCGGCAGGTGCTCCTTGTAGGTCTTGGGGAAGATGAAGGTCAGCCCCAGACTGTTCTCATAGCTCTTGCCCTCCTCCGGCACCTTCGGCAGGTACTGCGCAAAGGCGTGCTCCTTCAAAGCATACTCGTGGAACACGATGAAAACTATGCGGGGGAAACGCACCCTCTCCTGCTCCTCGTCCTCCTTCTTGGGAGCCCTCTCCGCCATAATGTTGAGCATCGAGCTGAACACCATATTGGCGTTGGTCTGGTCAAAGACAAACTGCGAGCGGTCGGGGAAAAGGTCCCGGAAGTGAGGCAGGAACTTGTAGTTTGCCACTGCGCTCTCTATCTTGTCCGGGTCGTCAGTGGGCTCAAACAGCACGATAAACTGCAAGTCCTCCGGCGACTGGTAGAAGCAGAGGTCGTAGACGATCCTCTGTATCAGCCTGTCGGAAAATACCTTGTTGGGAGAAACGATACCCAGCGCACCGCAGTTCTTCATGGAGAACAGCATGGGCGCGTGCTTCATATACTTGTACTTTTCGGAAATATAGTTGGGAAGGTTCGAGAGATAGAAGGTCTCGTCGTCGTTGTTCTCGTACTCCTCATCATCGGAGATGAGCACCTTCACCTTGTCAAATTTCAGCTTGAAAACATTGGAGGAAAACATCTCCGCCTGCTTGCTGCCCACTATCTCAAACTGATTGGGCACCTCGTCGGATATGCCGAGCCTTACGGTCATAAAGTCGGCGTCCTGCTGCCAGCGACTGAAAATGTTACCGCTTACGCCGTAAACGCTCTTGTAGGGGTTCTTCTCATCGAACAGCTCGTTTACGTCGGGATAGAGCTCACTGAGCTTTTCCGTATCCTGCTTCTGGCGCTCGAGAATGTCCGCAATGGTCTTGTCGATGTATGCCTCATATGTCCTGCGCCAGGCCTCCAGATTGCGCTTGTATTTCTTCTTCGTCCTGATGAAATTGATTATAGATGTCACCAGCGTAACTGCGCTCATCAGAGCCGTCAGCAGCACTCCTGTGATAGCTCCCGTTCCGTTGCCCGCCAGCGTCCTTGTGAGTATCGTCACCGATATCATTATAAGCGTAGGCAGTATCATAAAGAACAAATTCTGGTCGCTTTTCTGGGGAGGCTGTGAGGGAGGGATTACCTCTATGGGGGTGTCGTCAAAGCGGTAAAGCTGACGGGTGCTGATGTTGTAGTCGGGGAAGGATACCCCGTCCTCCTTCTGCTCGGAGGGGTTAAATGCGGGAATGATGGCAGAGGTGTTTATCTCGTAGGAGCGGTAGGTCTCCTGTGGGTCAAAGACAATTCTCGTGGAGGAAATAAAGCCGATATCCACCAGCGTCCTTGTCATATCCTCCTCGGTTATGGGAAAGCGTCCGCCCTTTTCCTTATCCTCGGAGACGGCGTTATTGTAGGCAGTCAGAGTTATCCTGCGGTAGAGCCCGCTTTGGTCCCTGACGCTGACAGAATCCTCAAAGATGCGCCTGCATCTCTGATAGAACTCCTCCCCCTCCTTTTTGGCAAGGCCGTACTTTATACCGTCAAGGAGCTGCTTTAAAGTCAGGTCGCGAAGCACTATCAGCTCAAAGACCAGGCTCTTGTTGCTCCCCGGCTCAATGAACTGTACTCCTATCAGCAGCTTGTTGTTTTCCATACCATCACCCTTATCCTGTTATTCAATGCACACCGACTAAAAAGTTCAATAGTGACGGCGCAATTTTCGCGCACCGTCACTGTGATAAAACGAATTCAGCCCTCGGCTCTTACAGCCGCGAGTATTTCTTCAATATCTGCCGAGAAATCGGGTTTCTCCGGCATTTCGGGGTATTCCGGCAGGGCGGCCTTCTGAAGGTGTATCTCCGGGAATTTGAAGCTTATCTCCTCCGGAGGCACCGCCCCGACTTCTATCCTCTCCACCTCGGGAGCGGACAGCTCGGGCGCTGTGAACTCGCCCGTCTCCGCCGGCCCGTACCCGACGGTGATGCTCTCCACCTGTACCGGCGGCAGCTCAAAGCTCTGCTCCGCCTCGACAGGTATCTCTTCAAGCCCTGTGATGACCGCCTCAGGCCTATCCACAGCCGGTATCTCAAAGGCCTCGGCTCTGACTTCACCCACAGGCATATCAACGCTGACGCCCTGCACCTTCTCTGCCTCCGGCAGCTTGGGTACAGAGGGGGTCTTAGCCTGCACGAAGCCCGCACTGGGCAAAGCCCCTGCCACATTCACCGTCACAGACGCAGGCACACTGGGCATGCTGACCTTTCCCACCTCTGAGGGAGCGATACCTGCTATCGCTTCTCTCGCAGCGGAAATGTCAACTGCCTCTATGGAGGTGAGTGCCACTTCTCCGGGAACAGGGGCGCCTGCGGCCTCGAAGCCCTCAAGGCTCACAGAAACCGGCTCGATGCCGCCCAGCTCCACGCTTCCGGGGAGCTCGCACTCAAGCCTTATGCCTTCCGCCTCCAGCTCCGGGGAGGCATACTCCAGCTTTGGCTCGGGCACCTCCATCTCAAGGTACTCATTTTCGATATCCTTGCCGACATTTTCAAACTCGCCCTTGAGGTTGAGCAGCACGGCTGTCATCTCATATTCAAACAGCTCCTTGGCTCTGTCGATATCGGTAAGAGTCTCTTTGTTGTTTTCCATAAGCACCTCTCCTGACTGCGTGAAGTGTTACTCGAACATATCCGCGGGGATATTGTCCGCGATGGCCTGGTCTGCCTTCTCCATCTGGTCGGCGTTGGCCTTGATGAGCTCTGAAAGAGCGGTAACAACGCCCGGAACTGTAGAGGACATATAATCGTTCACCGCACCGTTGATAAAGGCGGTGAGCTTATCCTTGCTGGCGCCCTCCCAGCCGGCGACTGCCTCTGAAAACTCGTTCTGGAAAACGGCGGCAGCCTGTGTGTATCTTGCAGCGATATCATTGATCTGCGCAGCGGCGGATCTCATATCATCAAACTTAAAAACTATATCAGCCATATCCTTATGCTCCTTTTCTCATTATCGTTTCATACCGGTCACTGCTGCATCGAAGCGGTGGGATCCTTGTTGATCTCGCCCAGCTGCGGGTCAACGATATCCAGCAGCTGCTCCTTGATGCTGTCGAGCATGGAAGTAATGCCTGCTGTGATTGATGTACCCGGCTCGGTGAGGTTAGCCTGAAGCACCGGGGTCACCTTCGTGGTGAAGAACTCCTGGAAGCCGTTGGAGGCGTCTCCGATAAAACCGGAAGCGGTAAGGTTGTTGATAACGGAGGAGAGCTCGTCGAAGAGTCCCTGTGCCGTTGTAACATAGGTCGAAACGCTGGTCTTTGCGTTTACGATTATTGCGCTGGAAAGAATTGAAGCCATGATAATATACTCCTTTCAATGATTGGTTTGTATTGTACCCGCCTGCGCGGGAAAAGAGTCATTCGCCGCTGTTCAGTTCGTTTATCACCGTTCTGTACTCCTCGAATACCGAACGGTACAGGGCCTTCGCCGTCCGGAGGTTCTCCGAAACGTGTGCGCACACCACCTTCTGGGCCGCCAGCTGCACCAGCAGATAGCCCTGACAGGACTCGATGTATTTCCTTCCTGCGGGAGTGTTCCAGCCTATACCAAGCTGTATCAGCATATCCTGCACGTTGGTGATAAGGGAATTGATCTTCTGCGCCAGCTCCTCAAAGCCCTTGGCTGCCTTTTCAAAGGCCTCCTCATCAACGACGATATCCTTTTTCAGCTGATTAGCCGCGTCTATGATCGGACTTTTCGCGCCCATTCAGATCCCTCCTGTCATCAGCTGTTGCCCAGCTCTTCTCTGCACTCCGCAATGTATTGCAGAGTAGCTTCCCTGTCCTCGGGAGACATAAGCTCTGCCAGGTCCTCAGCCTTAGTGAACTTTCCGATCTCGGCATACATTCTCGTTCTGAATATGAGAGCGTAGGCCGATCTCTCATTCTTCTTCATCATCTCTGCGCGGAAGAAGGCTATCTCCTCATCGTACTTTCTCTCAGCCTCCTCCACAGTGAAGCGCTGACCGCGTTTAGCCAGCTGCATCATGGAGAACGCCTCGGAATACTTCCCGAAGAAGGAATAGTAGACGTTGCTGGGGTCGTTCTTCACCAGGCAGGCATACTCCAGAGCCTTCTCGTAATCCTCCTTGTAGGCGTAGCAGGAAAGCAGCATAAAGTTCACTCTTGCTCTGAACTCCCTTGCGTTGGCCATCTCCGCTGCCTTGTTCAGCTTGGCGTACTCGTCCGCGGAGGGTATACCGTAATTCTGCGGGTTCAGCCCCTCGGGCAGGTCGCCGAAGAAGCCCTCAGGGTACTCTCTGACAGGCTTGCCGTCCTCGTCGTAGGATACCTGTAGGAAACTGCCGGCGTCGTCGGAGAGCTCGCCATTTGCTATCATCTGGTCTATCTTCTCCAGATCGCTCTGGCGCATAGCGTCGATCTCCGCAGGGTCGGGCTTTACGGGGGTTACCTCCGGAACGGTGACAGCAGGTGTGTCCACAACCTCCGGCTTCTCGGAGAGCATCTTCATCAGGTCGATGGCCTCGTCTATCTTCCCCATGCTTATGCACAGCTCGCCCAGCGAGAGCACCAGCTCGTTCTTGTCCTTAGTTGAGCCGCTGGGGCTGACGATGAGCTCGCTCATCAGGTCATATGCCTTCTGCTTGAAGTCGCCGTCCTTGTCAATGTCGCTGCCCGCAGCCTGAACATAGAGGTTTGCGCGGCTCAGGTCAACGGCAAACTTTCCGGCCTCGTCCTTGACCGCATATTTCAGTGCGTTGTCGAGGGTCTCCTGCGCCTTCTCAAACTTGTTGTCTGCCGCCAGCAGGTTGAAGTAAACCATATAAGCCCGCAGGTCGGAGGGCGCCAGATTTACCCACTTGGACGCATACTTCACAGCATTGTCGTAGTCCTCCAGCTTGGCGTATATCTGTATCTTCTCGGAGATTATTTCCGTATCCAGCGCCGCCTTGCCAGTCTTGTCGGTGTCCTCATATTTCTGATAATTTATGAGCGCTGCCTGGAAGTCCTGCTTGATAGTGCACATCAGCGCCATCTGGTAGTATATCCTGGCCTTCACGTCCTCCGAGCAGGGCTTAAGCTCTGCCCGCGAGTAATATTCCATAGCCTTGGAGATATCCCCTGCGAAGAAATAGGCGTTGCCCAGATTGAAGATGTTGTCTCCGCTCTCGGGGTCTGCGTTCACAGCCTTCTGGAAGTAGTCAAAGGACTCCTTAAATCTTCCCAGCGCCACCAGCGCCGCTCCGGCTCTCGAAAGAGAGTATTCGTCAGCAGGCATTTCCGCCAGCGCCTTGTCGTACCATTTCAGGGCACTTTCGTAATTGTCGTTGCCGAACGCCATGTCCGCATTGGCTATTGCTTCCTTGTAGTTCTCAATATCCAAATCAACTCACCTCTGATAATATATTTTTAAACTTGCGTCAGTTTCATTTATGACGGCACCGTTCCTGCGTTGCCGAGGCCTCCCAGCTTAAGCAGGTCTGCCAGCTTTGAAAGGTCTCCCAGCTTGGATAAATCGCCCAACTTCGATAAGTCGCCTCCCAGATCATTCAGCTTGTCGCCGAGGCCGTCCGCTAAGTCGGAAAGGCTTCCCAGCTTCGCTAAATCTTCAAGCTTCGACAGGTCGCCCAAGTCTCCCAGACTTCCCAGCTTGGACAGATCCACCAGCTTGGAGAGGTCTCCCAGCTTATCCTCCACCAGGTTGCCCAGGTCGGAAAGACTTCCGGTGATGCCGCTTAAGTCGATCATACTCTTAAGGTCCTCAATGCCGCTTAAGTCAATGAGATTTTTAAGATCAGTCAGGCTGCTCAGGTCTTCAATTCCCAGCAGCTTGCCCAGATCGTCAAGCCCGAAGCTTGTTATCTTGTTAAGCCACTCCTCTGCCTGTCCCTTGAAGTCAAGCACCGATTTGATGGAGGACTGTATAGCGGTGCCGAGATCGGAATTGCACAGCTGCGTGATAGCGTCCTTGGCTGTGTCGAAGATCTGGTCCTTTATACCCATCACAGTGTCCTTGATATCGCCGAGGCTGTCCACGATCTCGCTTATGCCGATCATATCTCCCAGCTCGGAAAGGCTCGGCAAATCCAGCATATCGGCTATGGACGACAGGCTCAGGTTGTTTATGATGTCCGTCAGACCCAGCGCATCGGTTATGCTTGTCAGGCCGTCCTTGATGATATCCTGCACCGAGCTGGTGCCGAAGATGTTCTCCAGAACGTCCTCGCCTATGTGCTTTGCAAAGGCGGCAGGGTCCTTGATTATATCCGTCAGGTCAGAGAGGCTGTCGATGCCTAAGTTGCCCAGCAGTCCGTCCTCGCCCACAAGCCACGAAAACTCGTCCTTCAAGCCGTCCACCATATCGGTGAACGCCTTCCCGACGGAGCTTTCCGATATCCACGAGACTGCCGAATTCAGCCAGCCCTTGGCTTCCTCCTTCAGGTAGTCTCCCGCGGCGCCCAGCGCAGCGCTTGCCATGCTTCCCAGAATGTTCAGTCCGGCGCTCTCCGCGTATTCGGAGAAGAAGCCGGAGAGCGTTCCGTTCTCCGCAAGGTAATCGACGCCTTGGATTATCATACCTCCCAGGAATTCTCCCGCGCCCTGCGCCAGTATCTCCGCGCCCTTGGCGAGCAGCGCAGAGCCGGTAGCGCCCAGCACTGCCGAGCCGATGGTCCCGCAGGCTCCGGATATGGCTCCGGAGACGGCTCCGGCAAAGAAGGAATCTCCCGCCGAGTCGAATATCTCCTCCGCGGATTTGCCCTGGGCTATTCCCGTGACTATGGCCGTGGCCGTACTCGTCAGCGCCGCCGTAAGAGCCGCCTGCGCAGCCGCCGCGAAAATCGCAGCTGCCGTGCCGCCCGTCAGCACAGACAGCGCAAACAGACCTGCTATCAGCAGCGCTCCGCCGATTATCTTAAGTATTGTCTTGTAGTGTTCCTTGACAAAGTCAACGACGGCGTTCCACGCCTTCTTGACCTTATCGACTACCCATTTTACAGCTGAAACAACACCACCTACAATTGCCTTTCCGATGGAAACGAAAAAGTTGCCTATGGCTCTCAGGACGCTTTTTTTCTTCGGCTTCGGCGGTCTTGCCCAGGGATTTGCCTGATAGAACACTTCATTCTTAATACCGAGAATATCTGCAGCGTGCTTGTCGGTCTGAATTGTATTGACGATGAATACCGCAAATCTCTGACCGGCATTCTCCAGCCTCTCGACCTTTTTCCTGTCACAGGTCTCAACGCGCTGGTGGAGCTCATCTACCGCAGTCTCCAGCCCCTCTGTGCCGCCGGGCGTGGCGTTTGCCTTGGCTGACACCAGCTTGAAGCTTTTGACCACATCCTTGTGCTTGTCTATGAGGTTATTATAGCTCGCGGCAAAAAGACCGACCTGTGCCTTTTCCATTGAATTCTGTATCCAATCAATACCGCTGCCGCTCCCGGCGCCAAATATACCTATCCGCAAATCTACTCACCGGCTTTCCTTATCCGTATTTGTACTCAATCCAGATATTTCTTGTAGTGCTCCATTTCATACGCACAGGACTTCATGGTTTTCTGGGCGGCATTCATAGAGTCATATGCCGCCTGCCCCTTGGAGATCAGCTCTTCCATAGTGCCTCCGACAGAATTCATCCTTGCCTGTGCTTCGTTAAGGTTTATCTGCGTTCTGTTGCGCTCCTTTTTGAACTCCTCCAGCGCCTGCGCGGAATGGGTGTTGTTCGCAACAGAATAGCTCCTGAAAAAGTCCCCTATGGAAGGAGCGTTCACTCCGTCGCAGTAGATGCTGCCCTTCATCAGCATTTCGGTCATCTGCGCACTGGTGGTCACACCAAGTACCTTCATATCCATATCGCCCATCGGCTGAAGCATTTTTATGATATCGTCAAGAGCCTCCAGCCTTTTCTGATATAAGTCCCTTGTTACGGTCGCCGCATTCTGCTGGAGCTTTGCGCTGGAAAGCGACGAGCCATAGGTCTCATATTCGTTTTTGTACCTGAAAAAATCCTCCGCCGCTGACTCGTACTTTGACTTAGCGTCGTCGTAGGCCTCCTGAGCCTCCTCCGGAGTCGGATTTGACCAGCTCATATAACTACCCTCCCCGCTAGGTATTTTTCTTTGCCCCCTGAAACGTTCGGGAGCAAAACTTATAATTCAACATTTTAATTATACTTTGCTGACAATAAATTGTCAACATTTTCATAATATTTTGCTGTAACTCGCTAAAAATTTTGACATATTCCATATGAAAAACTTCCGTTTATTGTAAACTTTGCCTAGCATTTGCTGTGTCCGAATTATGAACGTATACACATTTGGTCCGCATTGAGGCATAAAAATACCGCCCGGAGCCTGTCCGAGCGGTATTTATCGGAATATTATTTCTTCTTTCTCATCAGCATAGCTGCTGCCAGAGCAGCTATCGCGGTGACTGCCGCTGCTGCGGGAGCCGCACTTCCAGTAACCGGCAGAGGAGTATTGTCCTGAGGTGCCGGTGTCGGAGCCTCGCCCAGCTTGGGGATAGCTCTTGTCTCGGAATGTTCGCCGTCGTTGCTGCACACGCGCTTTTCAAGGCCTTCCTCTGTGGCGGTGGCGGGCTTTACGACTACCCAGTCCAGCCACTTGTGGCCGTAGGCGTCAACGTCATCGGTGTAGGAAGCGTCCTTGCTGCGGCAGGTGTAGGTCTTGATGCCCTTCTCCTCGCAGTCGGCCTCCTTGGTTATAACGCCCTCGTCCCAGACGTGGTCGGCGGTAATCATACCCACAACGGTGAACTTATTGCCGCCCTTGGAAACGACTGTCGCCTTTGAAACGATGCCCGCCTTGGTGGAGGGCTTTGCTCCGCCGGAGCCGTTCTCCGCAAGGGTGCCGTTTACAGTTACCTTCAAATCCTTTGCGAAATAAGGAGCGTTGGCAGTGCCGTCATTTTGGGCGTTGATGACGAACGTATAGTCATTCTCGCCGTAGATGGTGCCGAAGAATACATCAACATCGGTAAATGCGGTCAGCTCGTTAAAGGGGATATCGGTCTCTATCCAGCCGGAGGTCGCCTTGACGCCCTCCGCATCGCACTCAACCTCGGGCTCGTTTGAAAGCACTATGTCCCCAGCGACTCCGGCAACAGGGTTGTCCATTGCTTCAGGGTTAAAGAAGCCCAGCATCGTCTTTCTGAACTCTCCCTCGGGATCGTCGCCGTTGGTGTTCTCAACAACGTCGCCGCAGAGAGGTGTCTCGATAGTGAAGCTGATCTCCTTTATGACCTTGCTCCACTTGGCGTAGATGTCGGTGTCCTTATCGAAAACTACAAAGCCCAGATCCGATGTAACGGAAGTAGTGAGCGCCGCGTCGGAATACCAGCCTATGAATGCGTAATCATCATCGTAGGGGTGGAGCTCGGCTGCTGACTGATCAAAAAAGAAAGATGCGATATCATAATAAGCGGGAGCCTTGGGAACGGCAACGGTCTTGTCCGCCGCATTGCCATGACCGTTGTAATGAACAGTAACATTAACGGTCTCGGGGCTGCCCAGAGCTATGGGATAGCTGACGGTTACCGCATTCTCTCCGCTGATAGTGTTTCTCCACTTAACGTTAGCCTTGCTGCCGTTGACGGTGGCTCCCTCAACGGATAAAACAGGCTCGTTCTTGACGGTATAGCTGTAGTCGAAGGTCTTGCCGCCCTCGGGCACCAGTTTAGCCTCAAAGTAATAGAAGGTGTCGTTCTCAAAGGAGGTCTCGCTGCCTTCCTTGTAGTATCTTGCATAGGAGATCTTATACCCCGCTGGAGCCGTCACCTTGTCGGAGATATCCGAAGGGATAGCCTCACCCACAGCAGGCAGAACGCCCGCGTCAACGGTGAGCGCCAGAGTTCCCGCCTCTACGGTATCCGCAAGGATCGGATAGAGGTCAAAGCTCTTTGTCACTGTGGAGTCCAGATCATACCTTTCGGTGCCGTCCTTGGTATCAGTCCAGCCGACGATAGCCTTGCCGCCCTCCGGCTCGGGATATGCTAAGGCGTTAACGTCACTATCGTAGGAAAGATCACTCAGGTGGTAGTATAGATTATCACCTTCACCGGCAGTGATTATCAGCGGCTCATAGCTGCTGCTAAAGCTGTCAAAATGCATAACGACAGTATATTCGTCCTCCGCGAATACGTTCAGAGGAACGATCATGGTAACCGCCATTGCTGCCGCAGCTGCCGATGCAGTTATTCTTTTCAGGAGTCTCATATTATTTCCTCCCCTATATTTTATTTGATAGGTATTGTTATATTACCACACTTTGTTAGTTTTGTCAATATTTTTTACCGTCATACCCTCGAGGCCCAGCCAGGCGCAAAAAATTTGAAAAATGACTTGACAAACGAATTCGGTTAGTGTATAATAATATAGTCGCTATGGGAACAGCATACGGCGGTATAGCTCAGTTGGCTAGAGCACTTGGTTCATACCCAGGGTGTCACCGGTTCGAATCCAGTTACCGCTACCAATTGCTGTTCCTTTAGTTTACGGCCCGTTGGTCAAGAGGTTAAGACACCGCCCTTTCACGGCGGAATCATGGGTTCAATTCCCGTACGGGTCACCAGATG
>JAFUTK010000053.1 GCA_017471405.1 Ruminococcus sp. | reverse complement strand
TGTCTGTCTGTCTGTCTGTCTGTCTGATTTTGCCACAAGCCGCATGATATGTCAACCCCTTTACCGCGGAATTTACAAATTGTTAAAATGTTTTGTTCTACACTTCTATTATACCATACCGGTGTAGCAAATCTGTTGCAAACACCCCCAAAAAAACGGGGGAGTTTGTGAACTTTATGTGAATTTTACATATATTACCTTAACATCTATCTGAACAGTCTGCTTTTGACCTCCTGAGCCCAGGGGTACTGCTCCATATACTGCCCAAGCTTAGCTGCGGGAACGCTCCTGCCGTCCAGATAGTCGTAAAAATCGCAGCGCAGCATTGACCTGTCGATGCTGTAGGCGCCCTTTGAGTTTAGGATTATCTCCTTCGGCAGGCCGTATTTGCCTAAGGTCTTGCGGATATCGTAGATAATGCTGCGGATATAGACCCGCTTTTCATCGCCGTCATCGCTCTCCTTATAGAGGATATACCGCAGTTCCTCCTCGGAGACCTCGGCGCCCCGCTTGTCAATAAGATAGGCAAATATCTCCTTGCTGTCCTTGCGGTCAAACCTGACGGGAGCGGTGCCGTAGAACACCTCGAAATGGCCGAAGCACTGCACATTGAGCTCTCTTATCGGTATACGGACGCGGGCAATAGCTGTGCGCAGCTCCTCCTCCGACACAGGCTTTACGATATACCCGCAAACGCTGCTGTCAAGGGCTGCGACCTTGTATTCCGGGTCGGGGTGGCCGGTGTAGATGATGATGTTCATATCGCCGTGTTTTTCATAAAGGTGACGTATCAGGTCAAGGCCGTTCACAGCGCCGCCCAGGTCAATGTCCAGAAAGACGATGTCGATGTGTCTGCTGTCCGCAAAGTCCATAAAATCGGCAAGCCTTACAAAGCCCTCGTGAACTCCGCCCGGGTCTATCCTTCTCAGCCTGCGGATAAGCGACTTCACCGCAAGCTGTTCATCGTCAAGTGTTGCTGTTATCATATCTGACCTCCTGTGCTCTGGGTATTATTATCTCTGCCTCAGTCCAGCCGTTATCGCGCTTTATCTCCAGACTGCCTCCGCACATCTTTCTGAGCCTTTCTTCGGTATTTTTGAGCCCTATGCCGCCCTTGCCGAGGGTCTCGGCGTTCATATCAAAGCCCCCGCCGTTATCGCGTATCGTAACGTGGAAAGCCTCCTGCGTCTCATAGGAGGACAGCACCACCCTGCTCTCCTCGGAATACCTGTCGATGCCATGCTTTACGGCATTTTCCACAAGGGGCTCGATGCTCAGAGCCGGCACTCTGAAGCTCTCGCATTTTATGTCAAACTCAAACTGAAATTTCTTGCCTGTGTCAGCGTGTTCGATAGCAAGGTACTCCTTCACCGCTTGGACCTCGTCCTTAAACTCAATGGGAAGGCTGCTGCTTGTGGCGTTGATGTTGTTTCTTAGATATCTTGCAAAATGCTCGATAAGCTCTGCTGCACGCTTCGGGTCGGTGTAGCAGACCTCCTGCACAGCTATCAGGGCGTTGTTGATGAAGTGAGGCTTTATCTGCGCCTGCATAAGGGAGAGCCTTGCCTCCGCCAGCTCGGTCTTGGCCTTTTCCAGCTCATAGCCGTATTTCAGCGTTACTTCGGTCTTGTTTTTCTCATAGAGCATAAACATCAGCAGCTCCGAAACGAACACCATTATGTTATTGAAGTTGAATGCCGAGGACACTACGCTCAGCAGTAGGCCGATGACAGGGAAAATAAACGCAACAGCGATTATCTGCTTGATAAAGCGGTCGGTACGCTTTCTGTAAATCAGAGCGACAGCGCCGATAAACAGGAAGGTGATTATCGTTATCCCCTGCCATACATAATAGCCCCAGACGCGGTTGTATTCGTTATTTGCGTTAATGTAATAGAGGGCTCCGGTAAAGGGAGTTGCCAGCAACAGGAGCACGTTCGGAACTTCAATCAGCTGAAAGCCGATTATAACACGCTCCAGCCCCTTGTCATTGTTTCTCCGAGCGATATGTTTTTTTATGACGTCAAGGAAAAACACCGTCTGAAATGCGCCGACGAGATAATAGCAGAATATGCCTATCCTCATAACATAATAAGCGCTGGAGGAATTGTGTCCGCCGTAGATCAGTGTGAAGATATTCGCAAGATTATACGCAAAGACAGCGAAGTAGAAAATAATAAGCTCCGCAGTGAGCGGTATCTCCACCTTGCTCACCAGCTCGTCGGACTTATCCCGATGCCTGCCTATTTGCATAACTATTATAAGCATCAGCAGGAATATTTCGTTCCAACATTCCATTATCAGCTGTACCAGCCTTGGATAGCCGATACGCTCCACCAGCTCTGACATTGTCTCACCTCGCCATAAAAAACGCTCATCTAATAACGATTATAAACTTTTATTTGGCGGCTGTCAAGAAGCTCCCAGCTGCGCCGGCAGCGGAAGAGTATAAAGAGGCACATATCAAATGTCTGTATTTTTTGCAATAACTATTGATTTTTTTAAATTAATATTGTATAATAATATGTGTATCCCCAAAAATCTAAACGGTCAGGAGGCGGGAAAAATGAACAAAAACAAGCTTCGGCTGCTGGCGGCGTCTGTAGCTGCTTTTACTGTAGTTGCGGGCATTGCTGCTTTCTTCACCGGAGAAGACGCTGTCACCAACGCTTTCCAGGCCTCCACGCTGAGCATAAAGATAACCGAGCCCAGCTGGGACCCTGAGCCCACAATTGTCCCCGAGCAGGAGGTTGACAAGGACCCCTACATCACCAACACCGACAAGACTCCCGCCTATGTTTTTATGGAGGTCACCGTTCCAGCGGTGGAGGTAACTGTTGAGAAGGCCTCCCCCGATTTGGATAAGGGCTCTGAGGCTGTTACTGACATTGTTCCGCTTTTCAGATTTGTCAACAGCGAAGAGGAATACGTCACCGACCCCGACAGCCCAGATCAGAAGATAAACAAGGGCTGGTACCCTATGCCGGGCTACCCTGTTGCCAACAAGGAAAAGGGCAGCGAGGACGATTCAATAGATGAAGCCTTAAAGAAAACGGTGAGCTACACCTACCTTTACGCCTACACCGGCGCCGATGACAACACCACCGACACTATGGCGGTGCTCTCCCCTGATAAGACAACTGAGGTGTCCCTCTTTAACAAGGTGCGCTTCGTAAACGCCAGAGAGGACGAGGAGCTGTCCGGCAGCCGGCAGCTGATCGAGATAAAGGCCTACGGCATCCAGACGGAGCATCTGAGTTCCTTCGGAGTGACCGAAACCAAAGCTGAGAGAATATGGGCGCTTCTGGGAGAATAAGCAGAGACAAGGCGCTGAGGGCTCTCCTTAAATGTCTCAAAGGGATATGCTCCTTTATAGCGTCGCTGGTGATAGTGACCGCGGCTGTCGTGGTGGTGCTCTACATCTGCGGAATAAGGCCCTATGTGGTGGTGAGCCCATCAATGGAGCCGGCGATACCTGTCCGGAGCGTTTGCTTTGTGAATGAGAGGACGCCGCTTGAGGAAGTCAAGGTAGGAGAGGTCATCTCCTTTGAGATGAGCGACGGTATGCCCGCGACCCACCGGGTCGTCAGCATAGACGGCGGGGAGTACACCACTAAGGGCGACGCCAATCAGACGGAGGACAACTCCCCCGTCACCAAAGATAATTACATCGGAAAGACAGTTGTTGTTATCCCTAAGGTGGGGGTGCTGCTGTCCTTCCTGCACAGGCCTGCCGGCATTGCGGCTGCCGGGGGGATAATAGCACTGCTGCTGGTGCTGAGCTTTGTGCCGGACAAAAAGAAGTCCGAGGGCGAGAGCGCAGAAAGTCCGGAGCAGGAAAAAACCGAAACCGAAGCTGAGGAAAGGAAGAGTTGATGGATAAAGCAAAGTTAAAGAAAAGAGCCTTTATCGCAAGTCTTGCAGCACTTGTGGTCGTCGGCTCGACTGCTGCGTTCCTGACGGGGAAGGACCTCGCCGGAAACTGGTTCAAGGTAGCCAAGGTGGACTTGGACATCACCGAGAGCTTTGATCAGGACCGCACCCTCTCCGCCGGAGAGATCATCACCAAGCAGCCCTCCGTCAAGAATACGGGAGATGTTGACCAGCTGTTTTTCGTTGAGATATGCGTGCCGGTAATGAACACCACCCTTGTGGACAGTGAGGGTCAGCGGATAATCCCCTCCGGGGCAACACCTACCGATGCGGAGGGCTACCGTCAGGAGGCGGAGATCTACGACCTGCTGGCTAACAAGGACGGGGCGCTGACAGTTGAGCACTCCTCTGCCGACAGCAAATACGGGGAGTTCTCCTATCAGAATGCGGAGGAAGGCGTCAAGGGCTGGTACTTCCTCGGTGAGGGCGGACAATTCACTGTCTCGGAGACAAATCGGGTTCCGGGATTTACCGACGGCAAATACAACACCTACCTTTTCGGATACAATGCCATGACAGCTCCGGGTGAGACCACAATACCCGTCTTTGACAAGCTCCGGCTGCGGAGCATGGTGGACGGCGATATCCCCGGCGGCACTGTGGGGCAGGTCACTGTCAGGGCATACACCATTCAGGCAAACGAGCTGAATATAGAGGGCCTCACCGGGGACGGCAGCGAAACCTCCCTCTACACCGAGGCCGATCTGGTGAAGATTTACAAGATACTTGAGAACAAATCCCTTACGGGACAGGGAGGCTGACGGCTATGACGCAGAAGAAAAAGGCTATTGCAGCCGGCGCTGCGGCTGTTATGCTGGCAGGGGCTGCTGGCATTGTGGCGGCGTACTTCTCGGCAGCCGATGACGAGCCTAACCTTGCGACTGTCGGCGAGGACACTATCAGCATTGTTGAGTCCTTCGACCCACCGGAGCAGACCCACGACCCCTTTAGATACCGCAAGCTGGTGAAGATAAAGAACACCGGCAGCGTGCCCTGCTACATAAGGGCAAGGCTGGAGTTCTCCGATTCGGACATACAGTCCTACGCTTCGTTTTCCGCCGATGAGAGCGACCCTCCGGCTGAGGGCAGCTTTTACAGCGCCGATAAGTCCAAGGAGAATCCTTATATAGAACATCTGCCCAATGGTTGGGTATATATAAACGAGCGTGGCGACGGCGACCCTACGGAGGGGTATTACTACTACACCTCACCGGTGCAGCCGGAAAAGGCCACCGATGCGCTTATTTCCTGGGTGAAGATGAGCTACCCGGAGGGCGCGGAGATACAGGCTCATGACCTGTATGTATACTCCGAGAGCGTTCAGACCATAGACCCCGCGACGGGCTCCGCTTATGACGGCTGGAAAGCCGCATGGAACAGCTTTGCGGGATAATTTGATAACGAGCATTAAAGCCGCCTTCGGGCGGCTTTTTTGTTTGGGGAAAAAGAAGCCCCGCAGGCGTGGGGCCTGCGGGGGGGATTTAACTGCCTATCTTATTAGGTCTGCCGTTTCCATCAATAGAATACTGTCCGTCTGCAAAAGTTATGGTCTGATTTTGTAGATTAGTTAACTTAAACATATCTCTTAAATCATTGACTGTACAGTTGGACAAATCCCATTTCGAGAAATCATAATCCGTAAGTGTAAGAGGATCATTATGATTCATATGTCCAAACATTTCGTGAGCATTTGTCATTAAAGAAGTATCCCAATCTGCAAGTCCAGAAATGTCTGTCAGTTTCCAATACTGCCAATAGAATGCATACTCCATACTTCCTTCAACAACAGGATTCGGGTCATCACTAAACCAGTACAGAACCGTCCCGTCACAATATGCATATATCGGAACAGGATATTCAGAATCTATTACGTCTGCTGTCAGTGCATTTTGCTTTAGAGTTGCATTGCCTACTTTATATTCTCCTCTGTTTACGGTAGGTCTTACTCCATCAACGTCTTTAAGAGCTGTTCTGGAAAGGAAACCGCGACGTACAGCACTCTTCCACTTAT
>JAFUTK010000052.1 GCA_017471405.1 Ruminococcus sp. | reverse complement strand
GTAGGGTTCCCTGCCATATAACCGCCCCGCTGCTGGTTCAGGCGGTTATACGCGGCGGACTACTCGTTGTTGTAGGGGTCGAGGCGGGCTGCCTCGCCGAAATAGTTGAAGGCGTCATTGAGCCAGCCTCTGGCATAGGCGATGTTGCCCTTTAGGAAGTTCCACTCGGCGTTGCGCTGTGCGGGGGGGACGGCGTCAAGACGCTGCTCCGCTTCGGTGACATTGCCGGAGGATATCATTCTCCTGATGGCTATGTAGTCCACGCCGGCGTAGGTATAGCCGCTGCCGCCGTAGGAATATGTACCCTGCTGCCCGCCGTAGGAATTATATGAGCCATTTCTGCGCTCGTTAATTATCTGATCGTAGGCGGTGTTTATCTCCGCCATTTTTTCCTCGGCGAATTCCGCCAGGGGGTTGTCCTGATACTGGTCGGGGTGATATTTCTTCACCAGCGCCTTATAGGCGGCCTTTATCTCCTGCTCCGACGCATTGCGCGATACCCCAAGTACCTCATAAGGATCTCTCATATTGTATTGCTCCTTCCCTTTTTCAGTTTTCTGAAGGTCTCTGTTTTTATCTGTTCAAGGACGTTTTTAAGTCCCAGATAGATGACGTTGTCAATGATACTCTTATAGTATGTCACCGAAAGCTTTACATACTCCTCCGCCAGCTGTCCCAGCGTCAGGTTGGCGGTCATTGAGACATACTCGCAGGCGTTTTTATACTGCTCCTCGGATATCTCCCCGGAGAGCCCCAGTGCAGAGGCGACGGCGTTATAGCTGCCCTTTTTGGCGTCCGCCTTAAGGTCGTCAAGGGCATCGGCGAGGTAGACATACCTGCCTAAGAAATATCCGAAAGCGCCCAGACGCTTGCTCTGCTCCTTATCGGTGGAAAGCTCTCTGAACACTGCCTGCATTATTCGGGCGGTAGGCTCGCAGGCGCGGTCGATATCCCGGCAGCCCTCACGCTCCAGCTGATACTGCTGCTGCATTTCCCGCTCTACTGCGTGGGCGAGGCGGGGATATTTTCTCCTTGCCTTGATATAGGCTCCGGCGAAGGCGGTGCGGGCGGTGCCGGAGACGGCCTTCTCCTTCAAGCCTCCGTCCTCTCTGTCGTCGCAGAGCTTATGGTAGAGGAGTATTATTGATGCATAGGCGGAATATTCCAGCCCCTCGCAGTCAGCACAGCTGCGTTTTTTCATAGGGTGGGCAATGCAGCGCTGCTGCTGGGCAGTAAGTGTCACCTCATTGACGGACATATCCATCAAAGCGAGGAAGGTCATATCGTAGCTTAAGGTAAAGCGCGGCAGGGTGCCGAACTCTTTTGCTATAGTCTTGCAGACGCCGCAGTATATGCTTTTGTAGCCCTCGTACTCGCAGACGCGGAGCATGGGCTTAAAGGGTAAAACATATCCGAACATAGTTATATCCTCGGTAAATTATAATATATGTATGTGACAGTTATATGACAGGAATGTGGTATCACGACTGCTCCCCGGAGGGCTCGTCCGAATTGCCGGCGCCAAGCAGGCGGTCGATGAGGTCGGTCTTATCGTCGCCCTCGAGGGTTACGCCGTCAAGACGTATCTCCGTCAGCTCATACTCGGTATAGGTAAAGCCGTCGTGGGCGACGGTGAAAACAAGCTCTACGGTGCTGCCGGTGGAGGTCTCCACGCCCTTTATGGTGACGGTGCAGGTGTCACCGCTGCGGGTAAGGGAGTAGTCGATATCCTTAAGCGAGGCCTCGATATTCTCGCTGAAATCGTGGCCGGTATAGTACTCGCTGAACTCAGAAAGGGAGTAGGGGGAGGTGTTTTTCGTGGTATTGATGATAGCCTCGTCGTCCACCCGCAGGCCCACCACAAAGCCGTTGCCGATAACTCCGTAGGTAAAGCAGATGGCACAGACCACTCCGACGGCGGTATTCTCTCTCAGGGCGGTACACCTTTTGAAGATATAGACGGTGGGCAGGAGTGCCAGCCATTTCGGCGAGGGCGCAGCGCCATTGATGCGCTCGAACCGTTTCCAGTCAAGCAGGCAGGAGAGGGGGCGGGCTATGAGGATAAATATCCAGACGAAGGCGCCGAGATACTTATTTATAGCGTAGTTCTCCAAGAAGAGCCCCAATCCTGGCAGGAGGGCTGCGTACCAGACAAGTCCGCTGCGGAGCTTTTCGTCATATACTTTTGTGTCGAATTCTGTCATACTTTGTGACCTC
The DNA here is from genome assembly GCA_017471405.1 of Ruminococcus sp. Taxonomy (GTDB): domain Bacteria; phylum Bacillota; class Clostridia; order Oscillospirales; family Ruminococcaceae; genus FB2012. The sequence continues at coordinate 65,143 of JAFUTK010000052.1, read as the reverse complement.
TTGTAAAATAAACTGTTTATATAATAAACTGTTTATGAAATAAACTGTCCCGCTTTTTTCGGCGGGACAGAATCTATCTCATCAGCGCGCCCCGGCTTACTGCCGCAAGCGTATGCGCTGCTGATATATCCTATGCTGCCGGGGTGCTGTGGGGAATGTTTGTCCTACGGGACAGGCGGGTTGGTTTGGGGTTTATTTTCCGGGGTTACTGTGTGGGGACCTGCTTTTAGTTTGATTTGTTTTGGGGTATCTGTGGGAAAATTTTTTTGTGCGGCAATTCCGAATTCCGCATTCCGAATTCCGAATTAGACCGGTGCTTGCCTTTTCATTATCTCCAATGCTATGCGTATGCCGTCAACGGCTGCCGAGACTATCCCACCGGCGTATCCCGCTCCCTCCCCGCAGGGGAAAAGATTGTCATATGTCAGAGAGTTAAGCCCCTCTCCCCTCGTCACCCTCACAGGCGATGAGGTTCTCGTCTCAGGGCCGGTGAGCATTGCTCCCCTGTCGCCAAAGCATTTCATCTTCCTCGAAAAATCGTTTATCCCGAACCTCAATGCATCGGCGATAAATGCGGGGAACAGCTTATCCATCTCCGCCGGCTCCACGCCGATGGCGTAGCTGGCAGACACTGTCCCGGACAGCGTTCCTTTCTTATCCATCAGCCCGCCGACGGTTGTTGCAGGGGCTTTATAGCTGCCGGTGAGCTCATAGGCTCGCTGCTCCAGCTCTCTGGCGAAGTACATTCCGTCCAGCGGCTTGTCGCCGTAATCCGCCTTCGAGACAGAGACGGCTATGGCGGCGTTGGCGTTCTCGCCGTCCCGGGCGAACTCGCTCATACCGTTTGTGACCACCGTTCCCTCCTCCGAGGCTGCGGGCACGACGTACCCGCCGGGGCACATACAGAAGGTATACACTCCCCTGCCGGTGCTGTCTTTTGCGGAGAGCTGGTACTCTCCCTTAGGCAGCAGCGGATTGCCGGCGTACTCGCCGTAGAGGCTCTCATCGACGGCCTGCTGCTTATGCTCTATCCTGACCCCTACAGAGAAGGGCTTGGGCTCCATAAACACTCCCTTTTCCGCCAACAGCTCGAAGGTATCCCTTGCAGAATGACCCACTGCCAGCACCAATGCGGAGCAGTCTGTCTCCCCCTGCGGGGAGGTGACGGAGGTCACTTTGCGGGCGTTCGTTTTCATATCGGTAACGGGTGAGAGGAACCTGATCTCTCCGCCCAGCTCGGTAATTCTTTCTCTCAGGGCTTTGACGACCCCTCTCAGCTTATCGGTGCCGATATGGGGCTTGGCCTTAGTGAGTATTTCCTCCGGGGCGCCAAAGCGCACCAGCTGCTCCAACACGTAGCGGCAGAGGGGGTCTTTGATGCGGGTGGTAAGCTTGCCATCGGAGAAGGTGCCGGCGCCGCCCTCGCCGAACTGTACGTTTGAGCGCTTATCAAGCGCTCCCCCTGCCCAGTAGGAGCTTACGGCCTTTACTCGGGAGTCAACGTCCCCGCCCCGCTCGAACACCACCGGCTTATAGCCGTATTCCGCCAGCACCAGGGCGCAGAACATTCCTGCGGGGCCGAAGCCGGCGATGCAGGGTCTCCCCTGAGGCTTTTCAGTCCCGATGACTGGCTCCAGCCTGCCGGGAGAAGTAAAGCGGACGTTCTTGTATCTTCTCTCCAGCGCCTGCTCCTCCTCGAGGGAGGGAAGCTCCATATACACCGAATGGACGAAATGGATATCCTGCCTTTTGCGGGCGTCTAAAGATGTCTTGTATATCCTAGCGCTGCGGCACTCGCTGACCCCTGCAAGGCGCTTGGCGCGGGCGATGACCTCGCTCTCGTTTGCCGAGAGGGGGCAGGCTATATCTGCAATGATAACGGGCATTTTTTCAACTCCAAAAGACTGCCGACAGTTTTGCTGCGGCAGTCTTGATGATTACTTGTTGGACAGTCCCTATAACCGAGGCTGTCTGCTGTGTTATTCTTCTTCGGGGACAGAGGAGGTCTCCTCCTGCTTGTCCGATATCTCTATCTGGACTGACTGCTCTCTCAGGCACCATACGCTGTCGTTGCCGGGTGAATAGATCATTACCTCGTGAGACATTGAGCCGGAGGCTGCTGTATTGTCAGACAGGTCTATGACAGCGGCAATGTCGCTCAGCGAAAGGTCATTTATTATGCTTACGGGACCGAACATCATTATTGAGCTCAGCTGCTTGGTCTCGACAGTTACCTTCTTGCCCTCGGGGACATTCTGTATCTGTATGGCCGAGGCCGGTACGGTGAACATCTTTGCGGCATAGTCGCTGAAATCAAAGGTCAGAGTAACTGTGTCGATGCCGCTCTGGTTTATCTCGCCGGCGGCAAGCCTTGAATTGACGTCCAGCTCGACGCTGTAATCCTCGGTTATGTCGTTGGCTGAAATGGTAGCCAGGCTTACCGTCTGCACATCCAGATCGTCAAGGACAGGTGTGATGACATTTATCTGCGACTCAGAGAGCACATAGGGCAATGACGATGCTCTGAACCCGGGAGGCAGGTCGGTAAATTCAACTGTCAGGTCAACCGTTTTCTTCTTATAGACATCAAAGGCAACATCGAAGCTCTTGGCGTCCAGTATCTTATACTTGGAGCTGTCCAGCTGGTTTCCATCGGCATCGAAGAACACTATCTTATCGGTGGTATAGGTAGTCTCCTCCGAGAGCACGCCGGTAGCGTCTATCACAGCATCGACGCGGCTTATCTTCTTAAGCTCGCTGTCGGAGCCCTCAATGCTTATCTCAGAGGGCGAAACGGTGATATCCCGCAGGGTCTTGCCCTGCTCGGCACTGATATTGGGAGCAGAGGGAGTGACCGTAAACACTCCGCTGCTGATATGCACGAAGCTGACCTCAACGGTATCGGGGGACACAGAAACAATCGTCACTCTGTCGGCAGAATGGGCACTTCTTACGTCGATATCCAGCGGATATGTACCCTCCTTGGTGACGCTGTCAAGATTTACGGATGCCACCAAATCGTTGGCGGAATATGAACCTATCTCATAGTTCATTCCCTTTATCTCGACGTCAACGGTGATATCCTGATAGCCCAGCGCCTGCAGACCCCGCTCCTCGGCGGCGGTGCCGTCCAGTGAGAAGGTAACAGGAACCTTGGTAATGGTCTTGTTTATGGTGGGGTACTCGGTGATAGAAAGTATCAGCCAGACGATAACGGCGATGATAAGTGCTAGTATGCGAAGACCGAAATCTGCGCTGCGCTTTTTGGGAGTTCTTTTAAGCTTTACTTTTTCCATCTGGACATCACCCTCCCTGCAAGCGAAGTATCCTTTGCAGCGTCCTGAGACTGCTCGGGGACAAGTCTCTGGATAAGCATTCTGCGAAGGCTGTCCTTGGTATAGCCTCTGGTAAGCTCGCCGTTCTCGGCAACGGAGATAGTTCCCGTCTCCTCCGAAACGACGATAACGATAGCGTCGGAATTCTCACTCATACCGATAGCGGCGCGGTGGCGGGAGCCCAGCTGCTTGGCGATGAGCTCCTCCTTCTGCGGCTTGGGCAGGAAGCAGCCTGCGGCAAGAATGGAGCCGTCGCGGATAATAACGGCGCCGTCGTGCAGAGGGGTATTGGGGAAGAATATATTTCCGAACACTGCGGCGGAGGGTGTGCAGTTGAGCACCGTTCCGGTGGCTATCTGCTCGCCCAGCTTGGTGGTTCTCTCAAAGATTATAAGTGCGCCGGTCTTGGTGGAGGAAAGGTCCTGCGAGGCCTCACAGACCGAATCAATACAGTCGCGGATGCGGGTGACCTCGTCCTCGTTATCATTATTGTTGCCGAAGAGCTGCGAAGGGGAGAGATTTGTTCTTCCCACCTTTTCGAGAATACGTCTGAACTCCGGCTGAAAGAGGATAATGATTGCGAGAATTCCCCACTGGAAGCAGAGCTTCAAAATATACCTCATAGTCTGGAGCTTCAGCGCCACAGCGATAACATAGAAGGCCACAAGGAAGAGTATACCCTTTACCAGCTGCTGGGCACGGGTCTCTCTGATTATCTTGATGCCATGATAAATAAGATAAGTGAGTATAACGATATCAATGATATCGGATACAGTAATTGAGCGGAACACGTTCCAAATGGAAGCAATGGAATCGGTTATGGCTTCAAGCATTATCAGTTCCCCCTTTCCGCGGCAGACCGCAAAAATTGTATGCTTATATTTATTGTAGCACATATTTTTAAAAAGTACAATAGGGAAAGCGAAAAAATTTACACTTTTTGCGCTGCCGCCGCCCCTCATACCCGCACATTTTCCGACGTCTGCACATAGAATGAGGTGTCGGCAGCTTCAAATGAAAGGAGAGGCTATGAAAAAGCATTATCTAGCGATGACCTCAATAACCTACGCTATGAAGGCATATGATTTCCTGAGGCGAAGGGGCATACGCTGTGAGGTGGTACGCACTCCGAAGAACTTAGGCTCCGGCTGTGGGTATTCTATCGCGTTTCCCGATGAGCCGGAGAGGGTGATTGCCCTGCTTGACGGGGCAGGGATACCTCACAAATAATTCGGAATTAAAAAGGGGTGTTTTATGATAAATTTTGATAATTCCGCGACCTCCTTTCCGAAGCCTGCGGCAGTCAGGGCTGCGGTTTCGGAGGCGGTCACAAAGTACGGCGGCAATCCCGGCAGGAGCGGGCATCTGCTCTCTATGCAGGCTGCCGCAAAGGTCTATGAGGTGAGGCGTCAGGCAGCGGAGATGTTCGCCGCCGAGACGGAAAACGCCGCCTTCACCGCCAACGCCACCTTCGCCCTCAATATGGCGATAAAGGGCATTATGCAGTACGGCGGGCATATGATAATCTCAAGCTACGAGCACAATGCCGTTTTGCGTCCGGTGTATGCCCTCTCACAGACGAGAGGGGTGGAGTTCTCCATTGCAGAGATAACAGACAATGATGAGGAATCGGTGCAGAATATAAAGGCGCTGATACGTCCCGACACCAAATGCATCTGCTGTATGGCGGCCTCAAACGTCACTGGCAGGATACTCCCCTACCGGCTCATCGGAGAGCTGGCGCGGGAGCGGGGCCTCTGTTTTATCTGCGACTGCTCTCAGGGGGCGGGGGTGATACCCGTTTCCCTGGCGGACGGGATAAACATTCTCTGCACCTCGGGACACAAGGGGCTTTACGGTCCTGCGGGGACGGGCTTGCTAATCACCGACGGGCGGTTCCCTCTCTCAACGATAATTGAGGGCGGGACGGGGTCTATGTCCATGCTGCCGGAGCAGCCGGCGGATATGCCGGAGCGTTTGGAGAGCGGCACGCTGAACACCGTAGGCATTATCGGGCTGGGGGCGGGGCTGTCATTCGTCAGGAACAAGGGGCTTGACACTATCCGTCAGCACGAGGAAATGCTCTGTGAGCGGTTCATCTCCCTTATCTCCCGGAGGGAGGATATAAGGGTGTACCGCAGCGGGTGCAATCATCTGCCTATCGTTGCCTTCAATGTGGGGGATATAAGCTCTCACGAGGTATCACAGCGCCTGTCGGACAGAGGCTACGCTCTGCGGGGCGGGCTGCACTGTGCGGCGCTGGCTCACAAGACCCTCGGCACTGTGGAACAGGGGGTAGTCAGGTTCTCGCCCTCAGTGTTCAACAGCGTGCGGCAGTTCGAAAGCCTTGCCGCAGAAATACTGCGGCTGTAAATGACAAGAGCACACTCCATTCCGGTGTGTGCTCTTTTGGTATCAAATCTCATATTGCGAGCGGTACAGCCCCGCATAGAAACCGTCAGCGGCGAGCAGCTCGTCATGAGTTCCCTGCTCGACGATGTGGCCCTTGTTCATCACAATTATCCTGTCGGCCTCCCGGACTGTGGAGAGGCGGTGGGCGATAATGAAGCTGGTCCTGCCCTGCATCATCTCCGAGAATGCCCGCTGGATAAGTATTTCCGTTCGGGTATCTATGGAGGATGTGGCCTCATCTAGGATAAGCATTGGCGGCAGCGAAAGCATTATGCGGGCGATGCACAGAAGCTGCTTCTGCCCCTGTGACAGGGAGCCGCCGTCCTCGGAGATAAGGGTGTCGTAGCCCTCCGGCAAGCGCTTTATGAAGCTGTGGCAGTGGGCGGATTTGGCGGCTTTTATTATTTCCTCTCTTGTGGCATCGGGGCGGCCGTAGGAGATGTTCTCGGCTATGGTGCCGGTCTTGAGCCAGGTTTCCTGAAGCACCATTCCATACTGTGAGCGCAGGGAGGAACGGGTGCAGTTCCTGATGTCCTCACCACTGACCTTTATCTCTCCGCCGGTGACGTCATAAAAGCGCATCAGCAGGTTGATAAAGGTAGTCTTGCCGCAGCCGGTGGGACCGACTATGGCGATATGCTGTCCCGGCTTGACGTTCAGGTTAAAGTGCTCGATGAGCGGCACCTTGGGGTCGTAGGAGAAAAACACGTCACTTGCAGATACGGAGCCGTCCACCTCCTTGAGGGTGAGGGCATCGTCGCTGTCGGGGGTCTCGGGCTGGGCGTTTATCACCTCAAAGGAACGCCTTGCGGCAGCGAGGGCGCTTTGTAGCTCGGTGATGACGCCGGATATCTCATTGAAGGGCTTGGTGTACTGGTTAGCGTAGGTGAGGAAGCAGGAGAGCTGCCCCACTGTGAAGCCGCCGCCTATGGCGGTGAAGGCTCCGATAATTCCCACAAAGGAGTAGACAAGCCCATTTATAAATCTGGTGCAGGGATTGGTAAGGGACGAGAAGAACACCGCTCTCACCCAGACGTGCCGCAGCTGCTGATTGAGCTGCTCATAGCGCTCCTCGGCGGTATCCTCATAGCCGAAGGCCTTGACGGTCTTGCCGCTGCCTACCATCTCGCCCACCAATGCGGTGAGCTCGCCTCTGGCCTCGGTCTGGCGGCGGAATAGCTTAAAGGTGTTGCGGGATATGAACCTCGCCACAAACAGCGAAAGGGGCGTTATCACCACTACCACAAGGGTTATGCGCACGTTGATTGTCAGCATAAAGATAAGCGTGCCGACGATGGTGACCAGCCCTGTGAACAGCTGCGCAAAGCCCATGAGCAGGCCGTCAGAAACGTTCTCGATATCAGCTACAAGGCGGCTTATCATATCGCCATGCTTGCACTTGTCGATATAGGACAGCGGCAGCTTTTGCAGGTTTGCAAAGGCGTCGCTGCGAAGGTCCCGGACGGTGAGGTAGGAGACCTTATTTGTAAGCAGGGTCATTATCCACTGGGAGACTGCGGAGATAAGCACCACCGCTCCAAGTCTAACAAGTATCTTTGCAACGCCGGAGAAATCCACATTGCCCTTGGTGATTATAAGGTCAACGGCGTCGCCCACCAGTATGGGAGCGTAGAGAGTCGCCGCAACGGACACCGCCGCCAGCAGCAGCGAAACGATCAGAAGCCCGCTGTGGGGGCGTACATATTTCAGCAGAGGGGCAAGGGAGCCGGTCTTTTCCTGTTTACTCATTTGCAGCAGCCCCCTCTCTGTCGGAATACTGCTGGGAGGTGCAAATCTCCCGGTAGACGGGGCAGCCTTCAATCAGCTGCTCATGAGTGCCGATGCCCGCCAGCTCGCCGTCGTCAAGGACGAGTATCTTATCCGCGAAGCGTATGGAGGACACCCGCTGGGAGACTATGAAAACGGTCATTCCCTTGGTCTCGTTCTTTATTGCCCGGCGCAGAGCGGCGTCGGTGGCAAGGTCGAGGGCGGAGGCGCTGTCGTCGAGAATGAGTATCTCGGGACTGCCCACCAGCGCTCGTGCTATGGTTAAGCGCTGGCGCTGACCGCCCGAGAGGTTCTTTCCGCCGCTGACAATCAGAGTATCAAGCCCCTCGGGCTTTTCTCTGACGAAGTCCGCCGACTGGGATATCTCCAGCGCCCGCCAGAGCTCCTCCTCGGGAGCGGACTTGGAGCGGTAGCGGAGATTTTCTGCAACGGTGCCCCGGAACAGCTCTGCCTTCTGGGGAACATAACCTATCATTCCCCGCAGCTGCGCGAAGGGGTACTTATCCACATTGTTGCCGCAGACTGTGACCTCACCTTCCCTCGCCTCATAGAACCGGGGGATAAGGCTCACCAGCGTGGACTTACCGCAGCCGGTTCCTCCGATAATGCCCACAGTCTCGCCCTTTTGGGCGGTGAAGGAGATGTTTTTCAGGGCGTGTTCGTCGTTGTCGTGATAGGAGAAGGAAACGTTTCTAAACTCCACAGCGGGCTTGGTGCTGTCGGGGGTCTGCTCCTTATTGCCCTCGTCGGTGAAGGAGGGCGAGACTGCAAAGACCTCGTTAATACGGTGGGAGGAGGCCTGTGCCCGGGTCAGAGAGGTGACCAGCAGCGCCACCGCCAGCAGCGCCAGCAGTATCTGATTCATATAGCTGATGAGGGCAATGAGCTCTCCCTGTGTGAGGTCTCCCAAATCGACGCTGACCCCTCCGAACCAAATAATGGCGATAAGGGCGGCGTAGACCAAAACATAAGTGCAGGGGTTGGTGAGAGCGGAGATGCGTCCGGCTTTGAGCTGTAAGTCCAGCAGCTCGTCGGCGTTTTTCTCGAAGGCCTCCCGCTCATCCTCCTGACGGGAAAAGGCGCGGATAACTCTGACGCCGGAGAGGTTCTCCCCTACTGTGAGGGTGGTCCTGTCCAGTTTTTTCTGTATGCTCTTGAAGAGGGGGACGGTGCGCTTCATCACAAAGAATATCACCGCCGCCAGCAGAGGCGAGGCGATAAGGAATATCAGCGTCAGCTTCACCGAGACGGTGAAGGCCATTATAACAGCGCCCAGGACTATAAAGGGCGAGCGCAGGAATAATCTAAGCAACATATTAATGCCAGTCTGCGTCTGGTCGATGTCAACGGTCATACGGGTAACAAGGGTGGAAGAGCCCAGCTGGTCTATCTCCTTATGGGTGAGGGTGTTGATGTGATGGAAGAGGTCGCGCCGCAGCTCCGTACCGAAGCCCAGAGAGGCACGCGCAGCGAAAAACTGCGCCGTCAGCGAGGCCGCCAGCCCCAGCACTCCCAGCAGCAGGAGTATCATTCCCATTTTGAGGATATAGTCGGTGTCCTCATTCTTTATTCCAACATCTATGAGATTCGCCATAACAAGCGGCACAGCCAGCTCGAAGCAGGCCTCCGTCAGCTTGAACAGGGGGCCTAATATGCTTTGCAGCTTGTAGTTTTTCAGGTAGCGGAAAAGCTTTAGCATTTTATCATTCCTTTGAGATTTATCACATATCAGTATATCACAGGCGGGAGGATAAATCAAGGGGATTTTCATCATTGAACATTACGAACTTTTCCTGCGATAAAGGGTATCCCCCGCCGCAAGGTGAGGTATACCCTTTATCGCCATTCAGCCGAGCCGCATAGCGGCTCGGCTTTTTCGGTTGACTTTTACATACAGTTATGCTATACTATTTTAAGCGAATATTGTCATATCCGGGAGGTATTTTATGTCAGCGATAACGTCGTGGGATTTCTCCGTTCTCGAAGCCATTGAGGGCATCAGGAACGAGGTGCTCACCTTCATACTGAGGATATTTACATACATGGGCGAAAAGGGCTGGTTCTGGGTACTGCTGTGCATTATCCTGCTCATCATACCCAAGACAAGAAAAATAGGCATTTACGCCGCCGTCGCTCTTGCCGTACAGTTCCTGCTGGGAGAGGTGCTTACAAAAAATCTCGTCTGTCGGGACAGACCCTTTATCCAGCATCCGGACATTGACACGATTATCAAGCACCCCAGCGGCTACTCCTTCCCATCGGGGCACACCTCATCGAGCTTAGCCGTAGCGCTTTCGGTGTTCTTCCACAACAAGAAGCTGGGGGCCCCGCTGATAGTTACAGCTGTGCTGATAATGTTCTCAAGGCTTTACTTTGAGGTACACTTCCCCACCGATGTCATCGGAGGGATAATCCTCGGCACCGCTATGGCGGTAACGGTTTACTTTGTACTGGGATATTTCTTCAAGAAGAAAAAGACTGACGAATAACAATAGCAAAGCTGTCCTGCGGGTGCAGGGCGGCTATTTTTTATAGGTGAATTTCCACTCCCTGCCGCAGCTTGAAGGAATAGATATAGCAGGCGGTTACGGGCTTGTCGAGGATAAGGTTCAGGGCTGCCTTGTAGAGCTCCAATTGGGTCTTGTAGGTGTAGAGCTCGGAGACATCGCTGACGTTGTCGGTCTTGTAGTCAACCAGTATGTAGCCGGCACCCTCCTCAAAGATGCAGTCTGCAACACCTTGGAGCATCGAGCCGGATTCAAGATGCTCTCGGTAGCTGTCCGGGAGGCCCAGCTCGTCGGCGGCTACCAAAAATTTCTTCTCACGCATTACATTGGGTGAGGCTTTGATGCGCTTGTAGAAGTCGCCTGAGAAGAAGCTCCTGACGGCGTCGAGATAGACGCCCTTTGCTTCCTTTTCGGTGAAGAAGCCCCGCTGGGTCAGGCGGTCAAGCTCTGCCTTTGCGTCCGCCTCGGCGGAGGGGTAATCGGCAAGCTCCATAAACAGGTGGGTGCAGGTGCCCTTCTTGGCGGCGGAGAGCTTGCCTACCTCATCGGAGAGGCGGGGAAGCTGGGGGTAGAAATCGGGGTTTTTGTCGCCCAGCTGCTTCTGCTTTTCGGCGGTAACTATCTCCGTTACCGAGAGCTTGGCAGCGGCGCTGCCGAAGGGGTGAGTGTCCGTAAAGATGAATGATGAGAGAATATCCGTCAGGGCGGCGCTGTCGGCCTTTCCTTGATAGAACTCCGGCTTGGCCGATGACCTGCTCTCGGGGACAAAATCCCGGCAGACCACTTCTGCCTTATAGGGGACGGTGGGGAGAATTTGGTCTACGCCCAGTCTATCCGCCAGCTCCCTGCCGATACTGCTGCAAAGCAGCGCTGCCAGCAGCCAGCCCAGATAGTTATTGCAATCCCTGACGATGCGGGGGTTCACGCCTCCCGACTGGGAGAGCTGTGCGCCGATGCGCCGGGCGAGGGTCTCGGTTCTTGATACTCCGTCCTTGTCCCGGTCAAGGACTATGGGGATAAAAATGCGCTCCTTTGCCCGGGTGAGGGCGACGTAAAGCAGACGCATTTCCTCGCTCATCAGCTTGTCCTTAGCTATGGCGCGGAGGGCGGCGTGGGCGACGGTCTCGGTCTTGGTGAGCTTATCTCTGTCCCGGAGGATAAGCCCTGCCCCGGCGTACTCGTCCAGCAAAAGCGGAGCGGAAAGGTCGTCGGTGCGGAATTTTTTAGAGGTGCCGCAGAGGAACACAAAGGGGTATTCCAGTCCCTTGGAGGAATGGATAGTCTTGACTAAAACGCTGTCGCTGTCCTCGACGGTCACTGCTGCCTGAATGAGGTCGCGGCCTGAAACTGTGAGGCTGTTTAGGTACCTGACAAATCCGGCAACGGAGCTGTCGGCATTCTCCTCGTAGGAGGCGGCGTATTCCAGCAGCAGCCGGAGGTTTGCCCGCTTCTGGCGGCTGTTCTCGAAGGTGGAGGCGGCAGCCACCAGCTCCGTCTCATCATAGATGCGGCGGATAAGAGCAGAAAGGCTCATTCCCGCGGAGTAAAAGCCCAGCCGGCTTATAAGCTCCTTAGCGGAGCGGCACTTGCTCTCTAAGGCGGGGTCGTTCACCTCGAGGCGGCGGCTCTCCTTTTCGTGAGCCTGTTCGTCAGTTTGCGCGATGGAGGATATGACCTGATAGAGGTGGTCGGTGCCCTTGTCGGTCTTGCAAAGCAGCCGCAGCCTTGCCAGCTCGTCGGCGGTGAAGCCCATAACGGGCGAGAGCATTATTGCTGCAAGGGGGATATCCCTCATAGGGTTGTCGATGACCTTAAGTATGCTGACGGCAAGGGATATCTCCCGGGAGCGGAGGTAGCCCTTGTTTTTTTCAGTAGAGGTCTTAAGACCGTACTTTTCAAGGCAAGCAGCGAGGGTGTCAACGGAGCCGCCGCTGCGGTAGAGCACGCAGAAGTCCCCGGGACGGCAGGGGCGGAGCTTGCCCATATCCTTGTCAAAGACCTCCGCCCCCTCGTCGATGAGCTGACGTATGCGGGAGGCTATGGCCTCGTTTTCATCGGGGGAGACGGTCTCGCCGCTTTCCTCCTCCTCGACGTTGTCCACGAATATAAGCTCTGCCGGAAGGTCGTCGCCGATGTAATAGTCTGCGCCCTTTTCAAGGCGCTCGCCGCCGGTGTAGGCCACCTCTCCTATCTGCTCGCTCATTATCTGGGAGAAAATGAGGTTTACAAAGTCGATGACGCTGCCGCGGCTGCGGTAGTTGCTCTTGAGCTCCACAAGGGTGGAGGCCTCTGCGCTTGCGCTGTCGGCAGCCTTTTCCTTGGCCTTGATGAACAGCGTCGGGTTGGAGAGGCGGAAGCGGTAAATGGACTGCTTTACGTCCCCCACCACAAAGGTATTAAGCCCCAGCATGGAGATATCCTCCGTCTTGGAGAGCGCCTTGAAGATAAGCTCCTGAATGTTGTTTACGTCCTGAAACTCGTCGATAAGTATTATGCTGTACTGCCCGCCGGAGACCAGCTCTTCGCAGAGGGGGGTGCGCTCTACCCTGCCATTCTCGCTTTTCACAAGCAGCCCCAGCGCCATTATCTCCACGTCGGAGAATTCCAGCGCATTGCGCCTAAGCTTTTCTTTATAGGCCAGCTCCTGTGCGGTGAGGCAATAGCGGTGCAGCGCTTCCAGCACATCGGCGGAGAGCTGCATGGGAGCTTTGAGGTTGGAGCCCAGCTTTTCAGCTTCTTTAAGTATCTTTTGAAACTGCTTTTTGCTGTCGTCTCGGATATCTCCGATGAGGGCAAAGAGCTCTGCGTCCTCGGGGGAGAGGGTGCTCTTCTTCGAGGGCCTCTTCTTGAAGGAGGAGAACTTCGCTCCGGCGCGGGAGAGTATTTCCTCCCAGCCGCCATCCTCTAAGGTGTACTTCATACCTGTCATCAGGGAGAGGTCCTCGTTCAGGACGGCTATGTTAGAGGTAACTTCCTTGTCCGTCCGGGGCAGCTTAGAGATAAGGTGCATTGCCTCCTCGTTTGATTTCATCGCCCGCTCCAGATAGCCCTGATAAACGAAGGCTGCGGTATTGACCCATTCGGGAATGGAGGCATCACTGCGCATACGGGCGACTGTGTTTTCAAACCATTCCTCTGGGAAGGCGAGCGAGCGCAGGAAGGTGTAGAGCTGTCTTGCGCAGGACTTCACTCTCTCCACCCCTCCGCCGATGCGCTCGTAGAGCAGGCGGAAGTCCTCTGGGGACTGCTCCGCCAGCTTGTCAAGGGCTTCGTCAAAGGCTTCCGTCAGGACGGTCTCGGCGTCGTTCTCGTCTATTATGCGCACGCCTTCCTCAAACTCAAATTCGTTTAGGTTGCTGCGGACTATATCGAGGCAGAAGGAGTTGATGGTGGATATCCTTGCCAGCGGCAGACGCTCCTGCTGGGAGCGCAGCCACTTTTTAGTTTCACTGTCCCGGCTCCCGCGGATAGCCTTTTCAAAGGCCTGCGCCAGCTTTTCCCGCAGCTGGGAGGCGGCGTCTACGGTGAAGGTGACCGCCAGCAGCTTGTCAGCGGGGAGCTTGTTCACCGGGTCGGAGAGCAGCCGGATAGTCCTCTCGATGAGGACGGCTGTCTTGCCGCTGCCCGCTGCCGCGGAGACTACCACTCCCTTATCTGTTGTGGTGATGGCCTTGGACTGGTCCTCGTTCCAGGATATCTTTTCAGGCATCGGTGTCAGCTCCTTTCATTTCTTTTTCTATAAGCTCGGCCTCGGCTAGGAATAAGTCCTTATCGGCGGAGGTTATCTGCTCGGGGTCGCCCCGGAGCATCTTGCCGCAGATGGGGTAATTGTCGCAGCCGGTGCAGGGGTCGAAGGAGGCACTTACCACCGGCGCGGCGGGGATTTCTCCCTTAGTGAGCTTTTCCGCCATAGCCACTATCTTGCGGCGGGCAAATTCCTCGGCGGCGCGCAGGAAGGTCTCGGTAACCGGCTGTCTGCCGGAGGCGGAGACGGACATATCCTTGTTAAAGCCAAAGGGCGTGAAGGCGCCGCCGTAGCTTTTGTTGAGGGCGTCTATCAGCTTGTCCGAGCCGATGAAGAGGCCGTCGGGCTTGTAGGATTTGAGCAGCTTTTCGGTGAGGCTGCTCTCGGAGGTATCGGCATCGGGGAGGCGGTCGGGCTCCGGCTCTCTGATATGGGAGTACTGCACGCCGGCGGGGTCGGTTTCTCCGCTGTCGGTAAGCGCCAACAGGTAGATGAGCATCTGCAAATTCAGCCCGTGATAGAGCGCCTCCAATTTAAGAGTTGTGCTGCCGGTCTTGTAATCCACGATGCGGACATATTTTTTGCCGGCTTCATCGGTGTAGGTGTCAACTCTGTCGATGCTGCCCCGGAGCTCAACGGAAAGCTCGTCGGAAATTTTAAGCGAAAGCAGGCTGCTGCCGTCCTCCTTGGTGAGGCTGTACTCGAACAGCTCGGGGATAAAGCGGGAGTCGGAGAACTCCTTCTGTATCAGCCGGATATTCTCAAAGACGGTGCGCTCGTACTCCTCCAGCTCCGCATAGTAGGAGGGGGTCTTGCCGTAGCTGCCGCCCAGCTCTCCGGCCTCGAAGGCAAGGAAAGCGGAGTGTATCTTTTCTTTCAGCTGCTCTTCTGTAAAGTAGGGGAAGTTGTTGTTATAGACCCTCTCGCCGTCCTTGTCTGAGGTCATCACAGCTTCAATGCAGCGGTGGAGATAGTTGCCCTTGTTGATGTGGTCAAGGGCTATCTTGCGGGGCACCCTCAGCTTCAGGCCGTGCTGACAGAAGAATTTGAAGGGGCAGTAATAGAAGTCGTTGATGCGGGAGGCGGAGAGGTAGAGCTTCTCCTTGCCGAACAGTCCCGCAGCGGAGGCGGGACTGATCTTGAAATCCCGGAAGGCACTGTATTCGGGGAGAGCGTCCAGCTTGGAGGCATACTCCTGCTTGGAGCGCAGCGCCTGCTCCACTGCGGCGACTTCATCTGCAATGTGCTTGCGCTGGGCTATGAGCCTTGCCCTGTCCTCGTTCATCAGCTCCGGCTGAGTGATGACCGCCAGAGCGTCCTTGGAGCGCTCGAGATACTTGTAGTAAGCGGTGCGGGGGGAGATGCAGAAGAAGGAGAGCGGCAGCTCGGATATGCGCCCCACTTCTATATCTGGAAAGAGGGAGAGTATCCTGCCCACCACCGGTGAGGGCTTTTTCAGCTTGCCGCGGCCGTCGGTCTCGGAATAGGTGATGTACAGCTTCTCCTTGGGACGGGTAAGGGTCTGATAGACCACAAGGCGTTCGTTCTGCGCCGAGAGCATAGCTGTGCCGCCCAGCTCTATCTCCACATCGGAGAGCTGCTGCTTTTCAAACTCGGTAAAAAGGCCGCCGCTTTTGGGCTCGGCGGGAAATACTCCCTCATTGGCGCCCAGCAAAAACAGCACCTTTACGTCGTCAAGGCGGGAGCTCTCGGCGTTGACTATCCTCACCGATTCCAGCTTCTGGGGAGGATTTGACAGAGACATCTGGGAGGTCATCAGTCTGAACAGCTCGTAAAATCTCCGCAGGGAGAGCTTCTCGCTGCCCATCTCCTCGTATATGGCGGTGACGGCTCCCAGAACCGACTGCCACAGCTGCTTGTTGGAGCGGGCAAGTTCAAGCTGGGTCTCGTTGCCGGAGGTGGATGCTCTCTTCACCACCGAATAGACCTGCCTTGAAACGTCTATCTCCGAGAGCAGCTCAAAGAGTGCCTCGCAGATCTCTCCGGCGGTGGCGTCAGCAGCCGCGGCGCGGAATTTGTCCAGCGGGTCTATGATCTTTTTACGAAGCTCCTCCAGTCTGGGGGAGACACGGTTTTTCTCATCATGAGCGCAGAAGGGCTGCCGCCACATATCCCCCCGCACATCGTAGGTGATGCAGTAATCCTCAATGGCGGCGGTGTCGAAATCGAACATGGGACAAAGGGGCGAGCGTATGTAGCGGAGTATGGCGTCGGTGCGGTACTCCTTACCCAAAGCGCACTCAAAAAGACTGTCGAAGAATATGACTATGACAGACAAGTCGGCGGGCAGCTTGCGGTCGATAAAGCAAGGCAGACCGTAGCGCTCGAAGGTGCCCTCCAGCACTCCCGCCACCGCATTTGGCTCTCTGGCGGCGACGGCGAAGTCCTTGGGGGTGTAGCCCTTATCCCTGATGAGCCGGACTATCTCCGAGCAGATGAACTCGGCCTCGTCGTAAACGTCGTTGCCGGATAATATGCTGATGCTCTCCCCTGCTTTCACCTGCGGGAGTTCGCCGGTGCGGTAATATGCTCCCAGCGCCCCGATAGGCTCGCTTGATGCGCTCTCGGGGCAGGGGGTGAGGCTCACCTGCGACTTATGCTCCCCTGCCAGAGCAGTCAGCCTGTCGGCGGTGAGAGCGGTAACAGCGAAGGTGTCCTCCGGAGTGGCGCCGGGGTACATCAGCGAAACGGTAACGGATGCCGCCTGCGAGAGCATACAGCCTATCATTCTGTACTCGTCATATGTAAATGATGTGAAGCCGTCGATGAAGATATTAGCACCGTTAAAATAGCCGCTGTCCCGGGCGAGGGCGTAGGCATCGCCAATGGCGGTGATGCTCTCCTTTAGTCCTGCGGCGGTGAGCGCTTCGAGGTAGTAGGTGTAGATAGCCGCCAGGTCGCAGAGCTTGCGGGAAAGACTGCCGGAAAGGCGGTCGGCGGCAGCGCGGAGATCCTCCGGGGTAACGCCGGAGCGCAGCAGCTCGGTGACGAGGGAGATCATCTCGCCGATAAAGCGTCCCTTCTCCAATGAACGCTTGTAAAACAGGGCAGACTTGTCCTCGCGGAAGCGACGGACAGCGCGGTACATAGCGATAAGGCGGGAGTTGTCCTGAGCGGTGCGGAGCTCGTGACGTCCGCAGCTTTTGGCGATTAGCTCAGCGAGGCGGTTGAAGCCGGCGGTGCCGATGGAATTGAACCGCGCAGCGCCGAGGGCGTTGTAAAGCCTTTTCTCGCTCTCGTAGGAATACTGGTCTGGGACGATGACGAGAGCGGGGGCGTTTGAGGGTGCGGCTTTGAGGGCTTCGCAGAAGGCGCGGGAGCGCTCATCGGGGGAAGCACCGGTAATGAGATGAAGCATAATAACACCTGCTTTTAAGATATGATAACAGTTGAGAGAACGAACGCGAAGCGCATCGCCCCGGGTCCAAGGGGCGGGCAGTGCCCCCTGGTGGGGTCTGGGGCAAAGCCCCAGCGGGGTTTGGGGCAGAGCCCCAACTGTCGCGGCTAGCCGCGACAGGGCGCTGCGCAAAGCAACAAAAAGACGCCACCTTTTCCAACCTCTGCACAGCTACAAGAACACAGCAATTCCGCAGCGCCGAAAGTGAACAGCTCTGCACTCGCAGGAAAAGAGGGAGCGCAGCGACCAATTTTTCCGTACCTAAGCGCACAAAGTGGGGGGCGCCGGGTGATAATACCCTTCTCCGGCGAAAAAATAATAGGCAAATGCGGCGGGGACAAGCCCCCGCCCTACAACAGCTTGTGCGCGGGAAAGCGAGCATGACCCCACTGTAAATATTTTATCACAGCCTCAGATACCTGTCAATAGCTGCCGGGGCAAGTGTCCGATAAAACGGACTTAATCAAAAAACCCCTTTATAATGTCCCAGAGGAAAAAGCTGTAGGTCACTTCATCGGTGCCCGTTTCCTCCGTGACGGCAAAGGAGGGCAGGAAGCGGGGGAAAAGGGTGAACAGCAGGCGGTCAAGGCCGGGGGAGGTGAGCATTATGGCGGCGCATATCCCCGCCGCGGCGGCGGGCTTTACTTTGGAAATTATGGACATAAAAACAGCTCCTTTCATCTGATAAGATTATCGGAGCTTTTGGCGGTTTTATTCAGTTATAGGGAGAATTGCCGAGCCGCCTGACGGCGGCTCGGCAAAATTCCGTAAAAGCATACTCCCCCGTTGGGGGGAGTATGCTTTGATGCATTATCCTAAAACTATCTTTGCAATGTCGCAGCTTTCCTTGGCGTCCCTTGCGTAGTAATCTGCGCCGATGGATTCGGCATAGTCGGGGGTGAGAACGGCGCCTCCCACCATTACCTTGCAGTCAGGGTGCTGCTCACGCAGGAGCTTTATTGTCGTCTCCATGCTGGGAAGGGTGGTTGTCATCAGCGCCGAGAGACCCACAAGATGAACGTCCTCCTTTATGGCGGTGTCCACTACCAGCTGGCAGTCAACGTCCTTGCCAAGGTCGATAACGTCGTAGCCGTAGTTTTCCAGCAGCACCTTCACGATGTTCTTGCCGATGTCGTGAACGTCGCCCTTGACGGTGGCGAGGACTATCTTGCCCTTGCTCTCCGACTTGACTCCCGATGCCGCCAGATGCTCCTTGATGACCTCAAAGCAGCTCTGCGCCACTCCCGCCGACTGTATCAGCTGGGGAAGGAATATCCTGCCGGACTCGAAATCGCTGCCGGTCTTATCCAAAGCCGGTATCAGCAGGCCGTTGATTATCTCCATTGCATCTGTGGTCTTTAAAAGCTCCCGGGTTATCCTCGCGCCCTCGCCCTTAAGGCCGTTGGCTATGGCGTAGGGGAGGTCGTTCTGATTCCCACCCTCTGCGGGAGCGGGTGCGGAGGGCTGGGGAGTGGTGCTGCCGTAGTGGGAGATGAAATCCACCGAGCCCACGTCGAAGTTTGCCAGCAGCTTGTAGCTTCTCACCGACTGCATCATCGCCGCTATGTTGGGATTGATGATAGGAAGGGTCAGCCCCTTGGTCAGCGCCATAGTTAAGAAGTTGGAGTTGACTATCTCCCTTGCGGGAAGTCCGAAGCTGATGTTGGACACACCCAGCACCGTCTGACAGCCCAGCTCCTTTCTGACACGCTCAAGAGCGTTCAGCGTCTCCATTACGCCCTCCTGCTCGGCGGAGGCGGTAAGGGTCAGGCAGTCGATGAAAACGTTCCGTCGGGAGATGCCTATAGCCTCCGCCCGGGAGACAATGCGGCTGGCTATCTCAAAGCGCTTTTCGGCGGTCTTGGGTATGCCCTCCTCGTCAAGACACAGTCCCACCACCGCGGCGCCGTACTTCTTCACCAGAGGCAGCACTGTGGACAGGGATTTCTCCTCGCCGTTGACGGAGTTGACTATGGGCTTGCCGTTGTAGACCCGCAGGCCCGCCTCCAGTACCTCCGGTACGGTGGAGTCAAGCTGTAAGGGCAGGTCTACTACCTCTTGTAAGGCCATGACGGCTCGCACCATCATAGCCTTCTCGTCAATTCCGGGAAGTCCCACATTGACGTCCAGGATATCCGCTCCGGCGTGCACCTGCTCTATCGCCTGCGAGAGGATATAGTCGATATCGTTATTCAGCAGCGCCTCCTTGAAGCGCTTTTTGCCGGTGGGGTTTATGCGCTCGCCGATAACTCTCGGCTGGTCGATGAACACCGTGTTGGCAGGCGTGCAGCAGACTGATTTGAGGCTCGGCAGAGGCTTGCGATACTCCTTAACATCAAATGCCTTTTTCAGCTCTCTAATAAATGCGGGAGAGGTGCCGCAGCAGCCCCCGACTATCTTCACGCCCAGTGGGATAAGCTCGGTCATAAGCTCGGCAAATTCATATTCGTCGATGCTGTACTCCCCTGTTATGGTGTCGGGCAGACCGGCGTTGGGCTTTAAGACTATAGGCAGAGAGGTGTCCTTTGCCAGCTCCTCCACCAGGGGCATCAGCTCCTTGGGTCCCAGCGAGCAGTTTATTCCCATAGCGTCCACGCCCAGACCCTCAAGGGTGTATGCCATAGCGCTGACGCTGCAGCCGGTAAAGGTTCTGCCGTTGCGCTCAAAGGTCATAGTGGTGATGATTGGCTTGTCGGAATTCTCCTTTGCCGCCAGCACTGCCGCCTTCAGCTCGTAGAGGTCGGTCATAGTCTCGAACACGATGAGGTCGGCCTCCTCGCCGGCTATGACAATCTCCTTGAAGATGTCGTAGGCCTCCTCGAAGGAAAGGGTTCCGGCGGGCTCCAGCAGCTGGCCTATGGGCCCCACGTCCAGAGCGACATAAGCATTTGCTCCCTCCGCGGCCTGCTTTGCATTTTTGATAGCAGCGCGGACTACCTCATCAACTGTTTTTCCGCTGCGGGAGAGCTTATAGCGGTTAGCGCCGAAGGTGTTGGCGTAGACGATATCCGAGCCCGCCTCGATATACTGCCTATGGATATCTATTATCCACTCCGGCTTAGTAAGGTTGAGCAGCTCCGGTATCTCACCCATTTTGAGACCCTTGTCAAAGAGCATGGTGCCCATTGCTCCGTCCAGGTAAACAAATTCTTTTCTTTCAAGCAGGGCCTTAAGCTCCACAGTGATCTCCTCCTTTGCGGAATTTGCAGCTGTCGTACATATTGCAGGACGTGCAGCCTCTAACTTTTCTCGGAAGCTCCTTGTCCGAAACTCCGATGATTGCGGTAACTGATTTTGACGGCACCAGCATCAGGCTGTCGGTGACGGTGAGACCTATGCGCTTCTGTGCGTCCAACAGCGACACCAGCGGGGGCTGTAAGGTCAGGGGCAGGTCGCCGTAGCCGGGAGAAAAGCGCCAGGTCAGGAATTTATCCGACAGACGCTCTCTCATCTCCTGCTCCGCCTCGTCACAGACCGATTCAATGGCGGAGCTTGCAAGGCAGTCGGTCACGAAGGACGCCGCCATATCGTAGGCGGAAAGAGTGCGTATCAGCTTATCTGCGCCAGCCGAGAGCGTAGCGCACAGGACTATACAGCCCCTGCACCCGTTAAGATGTGCCCTTATGGACTCCCCCGAAAGGGTGAGCTCTGTGCCCTTAAGGGCAATGCCCTCACCGGTAAATTCAATGTCGAAATATTTGTAGATATAAAGGGGGGCGGCAGCCTCGCCCAGCTCCCCGGCGCAGCGGGTCACCAGCGGCATAAGGTCTGTCACGTCCCTTCCGCGGCTGCCCATATAGATGAGCCCGCGGTCAATATCCGTCTGTGAGAGTGTCATAGTTATCGCCTTGCTTTTTTACATCATATCTCCGATGACGAAGGGCAGCTCCACCGTAAAGCAGACGCCTCCCTCAAAGAGATTTTCCACATAGACCTTGCCGTTGCAGAGGTCGATTATCCTCTTTACCAATGCCAGACCCAGACCGTTGCCCTCGGTCTTGCGAGAGTGGTCGCCCTGATAGAATTTCTCGAAGATTTTTTCCTTTGCCTCGTGGGAGATGCCAATGCCGTTATCGGATATCTTCACCACTATGTTTGCATCCGTCTGGAACAGGTGGACGGATATCTTCCCGTCAACGGGAGTGAACTTTATGGCGTTGTTGATTATATTCTGCCAGATCTGCCCCATCAGCTCCTCGTTGCCGTAGTAGCTGATGTCGTCAAGGGCAATGTCCATATCAATGTTCTTCTTCGACCACTCCGGCTCAAGCATAAGGATTATCTTCCTTATCTGCTCGTCCAGCGAGAAGCGCACCTTGTTGGCAATGGTGGTCTGATTTTCCAGCTTGGAGAGATTGAGAATATTTGAGGTCAGCTTGGAGAGGCGAACCGTCTCGTCAATGATGACCTGAGTGTATTCCTTTCTGTCACTCTCGGAAATGCTGTCGTCCTGCAAAAGCTTTGCAAAGCCCTGAATGGAAGCCAGCGGTGTCTTGAACTCGTGGGAGACATTGCTGATGAAATCTCCGCGGAGGGTCTCGGTTCCGGAGAGCTCCTCTGCCATTCGGTTGAAGTTGCGCTGGAGGCTCCTGTACTCGGAGAGTCCCTTCTCGGGAACTCTGACGGAGAAATTGCCCCTCGCCACCTCCGACGAAGCCCGGTTGAGCTGGTCGATAGGCTTTAAGAGCATTCTTGTCAGAATAATGGTTATGACCGTTCCTATAACAACACATATGATAAAGGACAGCATAATTATGAAATATATCACCCAATAGTTATTGTCCTTTGAAAGGGCGCTAACGGTGATGTATTTGTCGCCGTTACTCATATAAAGAGTGGAGGTAGGGAAGATGCCGGAGGTCTCCACATAAAAGGAGCCCTGCGACTCAGCGTACTGTATCTGATATTTCCGGCTCTGAATAACCTCGCTGTCAGCAGTTATCTCTTCAATATATATGGGAGGGATAGAAAGCAGATCCTGGATATTCTTGCTGTCAACATTCATCTGCCTCATCAGCAATATTGAGTTGGCAGCACCCTTTACCTGTGTTTCGGAGTTCTCGGTCATAATGGGACCGAAAACCATAGCAAGGATAGTCATTGAGGCCAGCGCAGAGAGTATCATAACTCCCAGAAACATCAGCGTTATTTTCAGACGCAATGTAAATTGCATATACCCTTTATCCTTCATACCAGCTTCACGGCCTTGTAGCCGAGCCCTCTTACTGTTACGATATCAAAGCTGCCGTTGCCATTGTAGCGCTCGCGCAGGCGCTTGATATGAACATCAACGGTACGCTCGTCCACCTCCGACTCCATTCCCCACAGCTCGTCCAGCAGCTGGCGGCGGGTGAATATCTTGTTGGGGTAGGAAAGCAGCTTGAACAGCAGCATAAACTCCTTCTGAGGGATAGTCTCCGCCTTGCCGGAGTTTACGCTCACAGACTGGGCGTCGTAATCCAGCGTACAGCTGCCCACAGTCAACGAATGCTCGGAGGCCATCTTTGAGCGGCGCAGCAGCGCCCCCACCCGCAGTATCATCTCGTTTACGTCGATAGGCTTTACCATATAGTCGTCAACACCGGCGTTGAAGCCACGCTGTTTGTCCTCAAAGGTCTCCTTGGCGGTGACCAGCAGGATAGGGAAATTATAATTGGCGCGGCGCAGCTGCTCTGTCAGCTCATAGCCGTCCATATTGGGCATCATTATATCGGAGATGACCAGGTCTATGTTGGTCTTTTCCAGCAGGTCAAGAGCCTTCTCGCCGTCCTCGGCGGTATAGGGCTCATAGCCGTTCTGCTTTAAGGCGGCGTGCATCAGCTTTCGCAGCGATGCATCGTCCTCGACGATAAGTATCTGGAACATTTTTCATTCACTCCCCTTTTTCTTTTCTCTTTTTACCGGTTGTGTATCTGCAAAGTATTACGCCGGAAAAGGGTATTTATCCGCCGCAGGCGGAGATAATATCCTTTTCCGAAATGAAGGCTCCCCGCTTTATTTCAAATTATCAAACCGAAAGCATAGATATAAAAGACTGTTTCAAGTAATATATCATCACCTATTATAGCGGTAAGATATGAACTTGTCATTAACTGCCTTTAACTTTTATACGAAAATTCTTTACAGAAAGTTCATATAATTTCTTCCCGACAGTCCGAAATATGACCCTGTAATTCATATTCGGTTCACACAGACCTGATATTATATAGATGTCGAAGAGAGAAAGAGCTCTCTAAGGCAGCTCGGAGGATGATAAAACTTAAAGTCACGCCGAACCTCACTTCCCTCATACAGCAAAGCTGTATAAAGGCTTAGCTTTAAGTTTTATGATATTCCGAACTAAATCCCTTTCATAATTCTATAGGAAATCAATGCTTATTACAGCCGATAGTAGTAGGCATTGATTTTTTTGTGGGCAAAAAAATCCGGAGGTGTTCCCGCCTCCGGATTTTTCATTTACGTTAGTCAGAGCTGTGCTCCTTCTTTATCCCGAAGATCAGCCGCAGCACGCCGGAGACAAATCTGCCCTTCTTTACGACTACTACCTTCATAAGTACATACCTCCCTATGTGTGATGATACATACTATGCTAAAGCGGCCGTTTTTGCTCACAGCCTTGCTCTGACAGCCAGAAGCAGTCCTGAGGTGAAGCAGACTTTTGCTTCAGCTGACGTCACCTGATTGGAAGCGCCCAGCGGAAAGGTATTATCCAGCTGCGCATCGCGGCAGGTGTATTTCGCCCCCTCGATGCAAAGCCCGCTGACCTTTTCGGAGTAGGCAAACAGTGAGAGGGAGAAGCCCTCCATATTGGGGAAGCTGTGCTCCCCGGGGGTGAGAAGAGTTATCCGCTCTGTATCGGAAACTATCTCGCCGGAGGCGTTATGTGCGGTAAGAAAGCTAAGGGACTGCACCGCTGCAAGGGTGTGGTCCAGTCTGCCGCCGGTGGCTCCGAAGATGAGATACCGGTCATAGCCCAGCTCAAGACCCTTCCGCAAAGCCAGCATAAGGTCGGTGTCGTCCTTTTCCACCGGGAAGGTAATGATGTTCCCGCTAGCGGGCTTGGGGGCAGAGTCGAAGTCCCCAATGATAAGGTCAGGGGTAACGCCCAACTTTTCTGCTAAGATATATCCACTGTCGGCGGCAATGTTATACTCGGCGGAGGGGCAGGTCTCAAAGGTCTTGCGGCTCACCGGGTCGCCGCCGCAGAATATGGCACAAAGTCTGCTCATTTTTTGTACTCCCACTCCTTCAGCTTTTCGGCCTCCTCGAACATTTTAAGGTAGCTCTCGTGACGGGAGGGGGGGATCTCCCCTGCCCTGACCGCTTCTATAACGGCGCAGCCCTTCTCGGAGACGTGGCGGCAGTCAGCGAAGCGGCACTTGCCCTCATACCTCCCAAACTCGAGGAAGCAGCCTGCCAGCTCGTCCTTGAAGATAATATCGTACTTGTTTGTCTCGAAGCTGGAAAAGCCGGGGGTGTCGGCAACGTAGCCGCCCTCCGGCAGCTTGAACAGCTCGATGTGGCGGGTGGTATGGCGGCCTCTGCCCAGCTTGCGGCTTATCTCGCCGGTGGCAAAATCCCTATCCGGGAAGATGTTCCTCATCAGCGAGGATTTTCCCACGCCGGTATTGCCGGTGAAGGCCGAGAGCCTGCCGGCTATGGCCTCTCTCACCTGCTCGCTGCCGGCGCCGGTGACGTTATCCACAGCATAAGCCTTTATGCCGGAGCGGGTATATATGTCGATGTATTCGGTGGGGTCCTGCTTGTCTATCTTGGTGAATACCACCACCGGCTCGATGTGCTTATAAACGGCTATGGCGATGAACTTATCCAGCAGCAGTAGGCTGGGCGAGGGCTCGCAGGTGGAGGCCACAAACACCAGTATATCCAGATTTGCCAGAGGTGGGCGGATTAGCAGAGAGCTGCGCTCGCCTATCTTATCTATGACGCCGCTTCCGTCGCGCTCAAAGGAAATCTCCACCCTGTCGCCGCAGACGGGGGAGATATTCTGCTTGCGGAAGATGCCTCTGGGCTTACATTCAAAAACACCTTCGGAGGCCTCTACTGTGTAGAGTCCTCCGATGGATCTTATTATTAGTCCCTGCATAGGTTATTCCTGACCCTCGTTCTCAACATCGGAGGGGTCGCTGATTATCGGCTGCTCCGAAGGAGTTGTAGGCTCGGTATCCGAAGTCATGGGTGCAGGAGGCTCGGTATTAACGGTAGTTGTTGTGGTTGTCTCTGCCGTTGTTGTGGTAGTGGTCGTGGTAGGAGTTATTCTCCTGAGCTCCTCGATCTTGGCAGAACCAGAGATGGTAGCCTTTCTGGAATCGTAATCCAGCTGGAAGGTAGCGTAATTCTTGACCTGACCCAGATTGCTTCTTATCCAGATGTTGACGGTCTCGGTCTTCTTCCCCTTTACAGCCACGTTGACGCTGCCGCCTGCAACTGCCTCGCCGTCGTCAACGTTCTGGGATACGACGATATTGCCGTCGCGGTAAACGTCGATGATATAGGAGCCGTAAACGAAGTCGGGCATAGGAACGGGTATCTTCATCTCGCTCTCCTCGACCTCACCGGTGGATACCCAGATGGTTATCTCGGTGTTCTTGGGAACGAATGCGCCCTCGGGCTTGCTCTGCTCGATGACCTTGCCCTTGTCCTCCTCCTGATTTACCTCTGCAACAACTGCGGAGAGCTTGTTCTCGCGGAGGGTCATTATAGCCTTCTCCTGGGTCATACCGATAACGTTAGGAACCTTAACATCGGTCTCGAACTGGCCGCGGCTTACGAACACGATTACCTCGGCTCCGGCGGCGTACTGTGTGCCGGCGGCGGGCTCTGTTCTGATTACCATTCCCTCGGGAACGGTGCCGGTCTCATCAAAGGTCTCCTTGAAGTTAGGCTCAAAGCCTGCGCTCTTGAGCTCGCTCTCGGCGACGCTCTGGGTCTTGTTGGTCAGGTCGGGCACCTCCAGCATACGGGGTCCCTTGCTGACTGTTACATCAAGTGTAAAGCCCTCGCGGACGGTCTTGTTGGAAACCGACTGGTCGATGATGACGCCCTGAGGATAGGAGCTGCTCCACTCCTCCTTGACATTGAAGGTGAGCTTGTCGCTGTAATTCTGGCTTACGCGCAGATAATTCTGACCGACGAAATTCTCTACCATAACGGTGGAGGTATGTGTCTGGTCAACGTTGAAGTTCTTGATAACTGAATAAGCGATAACGGCAGCAGCGATAACGACTACCGCAACGGTAACTGCCAGCAGTATAGGGATAACGTAGGAGCGCTTCTTTTCCTCCTCCTCGTCATCGTCGTCATCCTCGTACTCGTCCTCATCGTCCTCGTAATCGTCGTCATCGTCGTAATCGGGGACGGGCTTGAAGAAGCGGGTGGAGGAAGCGTCGTCCAGCTGGAAGTCCTTCTTATAGCCGAACACGATAGAGGGGTTCACCTTGAAGGCGCTGATATCGTTTATCATCTCAGCTGCGGACTGGTATCTTCTTGCAGGTGAGCGCTCCATAGCGTGGAGCACTATCTCCTCGAGAGATTCGGGGATAGAGGGCATTATCTCTCTGGGAGGAACGGCGGTCTCCTGCATATGCTTTACAGCTATGGCAACGGGGTTCTCGCCGTCGAATGGCTTTCTGCCGGTGAGCATTTCATAGAGCATTACGCCGACGGAATAGATGTCCGACCTCTCGTCGGTCATTTCACCCTTGGCCTGCTCGGGGGAGATATAATGTACGGAGCCTATGGTCTTGTCGGAAAGGGTCTTGCCGTCGATGCGGGAGAAGCGGGCGATGCCGAAGTCCATGACCTTTATAGTGCCGTCGGGGAAGAGCATTATGTTCTGGGGCTTGATATCCCTGTGAACTATTCCCTTGTCATGGGCGTGCTGAAGGGCTTTAAGTATCTGGGTGACGAACTTGAGTGCGTCCTTCCATCTCAGAACTCCCTGCTGCTCCAGCAGCTCCTTTAAGGTAATGCCGTCGATGTACTCCATCACGATGAACTGTATCTCATCGGTGAAGCCCACATCGTAAATTTTAACGATGTTGGGATGAGAGAGAACGGCTATAGCCTTGCTCTCGTTCCGAAAGCGGCGGAGGAACTCCTCGTTCTCAGAATACTCTGCCTTGAGTATCTTTACCGCAACGGTACGGTTTTCCATCACATCGGTAGCCTTGTATACATCTGCCATGCCGCCTACGCCGATAAGCTCTGTTATCTCGTAGCGGCCGTCCAGCTTCTTTCCGATATTAGAATCCATAATTTCAACTCCTATATGTTAATGTTCCTTATAATACTTAGTTTGCCACAAGCGCAACGGAGATATTGTCCTTTCCGCCCTGCTCGTTTGAGTAGTTGACAAGGTCTGTAACGGCGTTGTCCAAATTCTTGCCGAATACGAAGCCGTAGATTATCTCGTTGGAGCAGTAGCCCGAGAGCCCGTCGGAGCACAGCAGCAGCGTGAAGTTGCTCTCCGGCTCGAACTCGAAGTAGTCAACGTCCACGTCCGGCTCGACGCCTACGGCGCGGGTGATGACGTTCCTCATCTGGTGGGTCTTGAGCTCCTCCTCGGTTATCTGACCCTGCTCAAAGAGCATCCTGACATAGGTGTGGTCGGTGGTGACCTGCTCAATCCTGCCCTCAGTCATCAGGTAACAGCGGCTGTCGCCCACATTGACGACGTAGCAGTGCCGCCCGTTTACCAGTGCGGCAACGCAGGTAGTTCCCATACCGTTCTTGTCTATATCCTCTCTGCTCTTATCGTAGACTATGCTGTTGGCGGCATGAACTGCCGTCAGCATCAGATTTCTGACGCTGTTGGGGCTCATATCGGGACGGAAGCCGGAGGCGATGCGCTCGTAGATGACGTTTATCGCTTCCTCGCTGGCGACGCCGCCCGAAAGTGCTCCGCCCATACCGTCGCAGACTATGGACAGGGAAATATTATCGCCTATAAATCCGCTCCTTACGCGATCCTGATTTTCATCACGCTTGCGGCCGATATCGGTCTTTGAAGCTAAGAACAAGCAGCTCACCGCCTTTCCGTTTTATTATTTATTCCCTCGCCTGACGGCGGGGATAGAATTTTCCGCCGAAGCGGCTTTGAGAAATGCTATACCTCATATTCACGCCTGAGCTGTCCGCAGGCAGCGTCGATGTCGGCGCCCAAGGTCCTTCTGACAGTGGCGTTTATCCCAAGCTCCTCCAGATAGGTGCGAAAGCGCTGTGCGCTTTTTCTATCGGAGCGGTAATTTCTTTCCTTTATCTTATTGACAGGGATTATGTTGACGTGGCAGACAAAGCCCGAAAGCAGCGCCGCCAGCCGTTTGGCGTCCTCCCTTGAATCGTTGTGCCCGTCGATGAGGGCATACTCAAAGGATATCCTCCTGCCGGTGGTCTTAAAGTAGTCCTTGCAGGCAGTCAGGAGCTCACCTATATCATACCTGTCGTTGACGGGCATTATCTCGCTGCGCGACTTATTATCCGAAGCGTGGAGGGATATGGACAGCGTCAGCCCCAAATCGAGCTTTGCCAGGTCGTATATCCTTGGCACCAACCCGCAGGTGGAGAGTGAAACGTGCCTAAGCGACATATTCATTCCCTCCTTACAGGAGAGCAGGTGCAGAAACCTTACCACGTTGTCGAAATTATCCAGCGGCTCGCCTATTCCCATCAGCACCGCGCCGCCTATTTTCCGCCCGCTGTCGCGCTCGGCGGTATAAATTTGCAGCAGCATCTCGCTGGGCAGCAGGTCACGCTTATAGCCTGCAATGGTGGAGGCGCAGAACCGGCAGCCCATCTTGCAGCCCACCTGTGTGGACACGCAGACGGTGTTGCCATGCTCATATTCCATCAGCACGGTCTCGACGTGATTGCCGTCCGGGAGCCTATAAAGATATTTTACAGTATTATCGCGGGCAGATTCAAGCCTTTTAACGATAAATAGTGATTTTATACAAAACTTTTCTTTGAGAGCGCTGCGCAATTGTGCAGATAGATTGGTCATACTCTCAAAATCTGGAACTCGCTTGACGTGGAGCCAGTCAAATATCTGTCCGGCGCGGAATTTCTTCTCGCCTAGGGCGATAAGCTGTTCTGTGAGCTCCTCCAGTGTCAGGGAGAGGATATCAATCCTTCCGTCCGGTTCCGTATAGGTCACAAGCTCACCTCATTCTGCGCATAACGGCGATATAGAAGCCGTCGGAATCAAATCTGTCGGAGGTAATGGTGGTCTCAAAGCCGCCGCCCAGTATCTCGGGGAGGGCTCCCCTATCAAACTCCGGGTGCTCGGAGAGAAATCTTCCGGTAACTCCCTCATTCTCTGCTTTGGAAAGGGTGCAGGTGGAATAGACCAGCACTCCGCCCTCTTTCACATACCGCGATGATGTGGCGAGTATATCATACTGCACCTCCGGCAGACGGTCAAAGTCCGACAGGGGCTTGTATTTTATCTCCGGCTTGCGCCTGATGACTCCCAGCCCAGAGCAGGGCACGTCGCAGAGAACTCTGTCAGCCATAGGCATTTCGGGATTGAATTCCTTGCCGTTGTTGACCCCTGCTGTGATGCAGTCAAGCCCCAGCCTTTCGGCGCCCTTGCGGATAAGCCTTGCGCGGTTCTCGTGGAGGTCGAAGGCAAGGAGGCTGCCGTTATTCTTCATCATTTCGGCGGCGGTGAAGGCCTTGCCTCCCGGTGCGGAGCAGATATCCAAAACGGTGTCCCCCGGCTGTGCACCCAGCGCCAGACAGCAGAGCTGGCAGGAGATATCCTGAACGTGTATCAGCCCCTGCTTATAAGCCTGGGAACGCTCGATGCCCTGCCCGCATATTTTCAGGCAGTCATCTATTCCCGCTACTGCGGATACCCCGAAGCCGTCCTTTTGCAGCTGCGCTATGATATCCGGAAGCGGGGCTTTGAGGGTGTTGGCTCTGGCGGTCACCGGGGCCTGTCCCAGTGAGGCGGAGAGCATTGTCTCCGTCACCTCTCTGCCGTACTCCCGCAGCCATTTGGCTGTCAGCTCTGGTGGGCAGGAATATTCGAGGGAGAGGGTCTCCGTTTCGTCATTAGTCTTAGGGAGGGCCTTGCCGTCCCGGATAAAGCCCCGAAGCAGAGCGTTCACAAACCCCGCAGCTGCGGGATTTTTCGTTTTCTTTGCCAACTTCACGCTCTCGTCCACAGCAGCGCTGTCGGGGACGGAGTCCATATATAAAAGCTGGTAAAGCCCTGTGCGGAGTATATTTCTTACCTCCTCTGAGAGCCTGTCCTGGGGATTTTTAAGCCTCGAGGAGATGATGCGGTCAAGGGTGTAGCTGCGCTCCAAGGTACCGTAGAAGAGCGCTGCGGCAAAGGCCTTGTCCTGCTCACTGAGCTGCGAGCGGGAGAGCGCCTCGTCCAAAAGAAGATTGGAATAGGAACTGTCCTTATCCATTCTCGTCAGCAGCCTGACGGCGAAACTGCGGGCGGACATCAATCCCCGAGCCTCTCGTTATCTGCAAGCGGCTTGCCCCGGAGGTAATCCTCCACACTCATTCGCTTGCCGCCCTCGGCCTGAACCTCCGTAAAGCGGATAAGCCCCCCTCCGCAGGAGACGGTAAAGCTCTTGGGGTCAACCACTGTTCCGGCAGGCTTGGAGCTGCTGCCGGGGACTATCTCCGAGCGGTAGACCTTAAGCCTCTTGCCGCCCAGCGTCGTTACGGCGCAGGGCCAATCGGAAAGTCCGCATATCTGCTTATGCACAGCCCTTACGGGCTTGGTGAAATCTATTGGGCAAAGCTCCTTTGAGAGCATGGGGGCGTAGGTGGCCTCCGCCTCGTTCTGAGGGGTGGGGGTCAGCTCTCCCCGCTCCAATGCGTCAAGGGTGTGGAGGATAAGCTCGGAGCCCATTTCCGAGAGCCTGTCAAAGAGCTCGGCGGCGGTCTCGTTCTCGCCTATGTCGGTGACCGACTGCTCCAGCATATCGCCGGTGTCCAGTCCCTCGCCCATGAGCATTGTGGTGATGCCGGTCTGCGCCTCGTCATTGAGGACAGCCCACTGTATGGGGCCGGCTCCCCTGTATTTCGGCAGCAGCGAGCCGTGGATATTCACACAGCCGTACTTCGGTATATCCAGCACCGCCTTGGGGAGTATCTTGCCGTAGGCCGCCACAACTATGCAATCAGGCGCAAGCCCGCGTATAATGTCAATAAATTCCTCGCCGCCGTTTTTAAGGCTTTGCGGCTGATAGACGGGGGTGCCATGCGTGAGCGCCAGCTCCTTCACCGGGGGAGGCATCAGCTTGTAGCCTCGGCCCTTGGGCTTGTCGGGCTGGGTAAACACCGCCTGAATGTTATGGCGGGTATACAGCTTTTCCAATGCGGGAACGGCGAAATCGGGCGTTCCCATAAAGATTATATTCAAGTCACCGCACCTCTATTACTCTTCTTCCTCAGGGTCTATGAATTCGACAACCTTTTCAAGGAAGAGTATGCCGTCCAGATGGTCCAGCTCGTGGCATACCGCCTGAGCGTAAAGGCCCTCGGCCTCCTCCTCGTACCAGTCACCGTCACGGGTCTGGGCGCGGAACTTCACCTTCTGGGGACGGATAGTATAGCCCCACTCTCCCGGGCAGGAAAGGCAGCCCTCCTGCACCCGCTGGGTCTCCTCCGAGCGCCAGGTTATCTCGGGATTTATCAGCTCGTGGACACCGGTGCCGTCGTAGGTGTCGATGATGACCACTCTTCTCAGCACTCCCACCTGCGGGGCTGCAAGTCCTACGCCCTGGGCCTTTGCCAGGGTCTCCTTCATATCGTCAAGAAGGGTGTGGAGCCGCTCGTTAAAGCTGATGACCGGCTTGCAGACCTTGTGGAGGGTCTCGTCTCTTTTGTTGAGGATATTTCTTACTGCCATAGTTATCTCCTTACTATTATCACAGCCCGATATCGCCGTTGATGTCGGCGTAAATGCTCACCGCCTTAAAACTCTGCTGCTTATAGAACTTCGCCATCACATCGGCGATGGCAGTGCGGAACGCCTTTGAATTGCGGCATTTGAGTATCAGCCTGTATCTGTATTTGTTGTTTATCCTGCCCAGTGTGCAGGGGGCGGGGCCAAGTCCCCGCAGGGGGAAGGTCAGCTTGTTCTCCTTGATGTAATCTCCAAGAGTGCGGGCAAACCATTCGGATGCCTCTATGGCCTTGCTCTCCATCGCCGACGAGAACCCGACGACGCAGATATCACAAAAGGGCGGGTAGGTCAGCGATTTGCGCAGGGCTATCTCCTGCTCGTAGAACTCGTCGTAATCCTGTTCGGCAGCGAGATTTAAAACGAAATGGTCGGGAACAAAGGTCTGCAAATATGCATACCCCGGCTTATCTCCCCTGCCGCATCTGCCGGCTACCTGTGTCAGCAGCGAGAAGGTGCGCTCATAGCTGCGGAAGTCGCCGGTGAACAGCGCCTTATCCAGCGACACCACTCCCACCAGCGTAACGTTTGGGAAGTTGAGCCCCTTGGCTATCATCTGGGTGCCAAGCATTATATCGTACTCGTGATTTTCAAAGGCCTTAAAGCCCTTTTCGTAGGAGTAGCGGGAGAAGGTGGTGTCGGCATCCATTCGCAGCACTCTCGCCTTAGGAAAATGCTCGGCGATGACGTCCTCCACCTTCTGTGTGCCGACACCGCTCATTCTCAGGTGGTCAGAGCCGCACTGGGGACAGGCTCTGACGTTATCCATCGTAAAGCCGCAGTAGTGGCACATCAGCTTGTTGTTTTTCTTATGGTAGGTCAGTGGCAAGTCGCAGTTGGGGCAGCTTACCGGCTTGCGGCACTCCATACAGGAGATGTAGGTGTTGAAGCCTCGGCGGTTGAGCAGCAGTATCGCCTGCTCGCCGGCGTCAAGTGTCTGGCGGAGCTTGTCGGTGAGCTTTCCGCTCAGCAGTCTGCCGCCCTCGTAGGCCATATCTATTATCTCCACCTCCGGCAGCCTTGCGCCGGCAAAGCGCTCGCGCATTTCAAACAGGCTGAAACGCCCGTTCTTAGCGAAATAGAAGGTCTCCAAAGAGGGTGTAGCCGAGGCCATGACCAGCACCGACTTATGATATCCGCACCGCTGGATAGCCACGTCTCTGGCGTGGTAGCGGGGGGACATCTCTGACTTGTAGGTATGCTCGCCCTCCTCGTCGATGATGATAACGCCTATATCGGGGAGCGGTGCGAACACTGCACTGCGGGTTCCTATGACTATCTTCGCCTGTCCGGAGCGTATGCGCTTGAACTCGTCGTTGCGCTGCCCTAAGGACAGTGAGGAATGGAGCACAGCTATCTGTCTGCCGAAATATTTCTTGAACCTTTCCAGCATCTGAGGGGTGAGGGATATCTCCGGCACTAGCATCAGCGCCGTTTTCCCCTGCTTGAGGACGCTGTCTATCACCCGGAAGAACACAGCGGTCTTGCCGCTGCCGGTGACGCCGTAGAGCAGTGCGCCCGCAGGCTTTCCGGCGGATATAAGTCCCATAATGCCCTCATACGCCCGCTGCTGCTCGTCGGAGAGCTCGATGGTCTCCGGGGAGATGACCTCTCCGGTTTCGCCCACCGTATCTCTGAGCACCTCGTTCTCGTACTCGGTGAGGATATCCTTCTTCACCATACGCTTGATGAGGGCGGCGGTGCAGCTGGTCATATAGACCGCCTCTTTAACTGCGGCGCAGCCACATTCCTCCAACAGGTCTCTTACCTCGCGCTGTCTCGGGGTGAGCTTGGGCTCCTTGTCGGTACCGATAGCCTCCAAATAGCTGTCCGAGAGGCGTATCATCTTAACGCTCTCATCGCCTACCCGGCGTTTGAGCTGGTCCTCTTCTTCAAGGTAGCCCTTGTCGATAAGGGACGCCACCACCGGCTTAAGCGCCGGCTGCACCGAGAGGTCTAAAAACTCGTCTGTCTCACGCTGGGACTTTGACTGTCTCAGAAAGGTGATGACATTTCTCTCAGCCTCGCTCAGCTCCTCCTCGTTTACGGGGACATTCGCCAGAGTGTAGCGGCTCTTGAAGGTATACCCGAAGCCAGAGGGGACAATGCTGCGGTAGGCATCGAAGTAAGTGCAGAAGGTATTCTCCTTCAGCCAGCTTATAATGCCCAGCATCTCCTCGCCGATAAGGGGCTCTGAGTCCACCTGACGGATAAGGGGCTTTATGCGTTCATCGGGCTCCTGAACGGTCTTGAACCGGAGTATCAGCCCGATGACCTTTCTGTTGCCGTTGCCAAAGGGCACAAGCACCCTCATTCCGTGGGTGAGCTTGCCCTCCAGCTCCTTAGGGACAAGGTAGCTGTATTCGCTGTCGAAGCTGTAGGAGGCGCAGGAAACCGCGACCTTCGCTGTCAGTATCTCTCCGAGCACAGCCTATCCCTCCCAAAGTGTTTACAGTCAGCCTCTTAAGCTGGGGTCCTCGATTATCTTGTACTCGCCGGAGGCGAACTCGTCAACGGCGGTCTTGACGGGCTTCTCATTCAGGATATATTTATCCTTGTCCTTATCCTTGTTCTCCAAAGCCTCGTCGGTTATCTGTCTTGCTCTCTTGGCAACTGCCAGCACGAGAGAATAATAGCTCTCGTTGTTTTTGAGTATCTGTACTACTGCGGGTCTAAGCATTTTCAAGCACCTCGTTAATCATATTTATAATTTCTTCCCTGTCTGTTTTAAAGCTGTCGGCGGAGCCGTCCCCCGACTTGGCTGCGCGGTAGACCGTTTCAAAGTCTGCCACTGCCTGCTCCAGCTCGTCGTTCATCACAACGTAGTCATATCTGAGCGCCTTGGCTATCTCCTCCGACGCCTTGGCAACTCTGTTCTCAATGACCTCTGCCTCTTCGGTGGCGCGCTTGTAGAGCCTGCGCCTTATCTCTCTGACAGAGGGGGCGAGAATGAATATCAGCACCGCCTCGGGCATTTTCTCCTTTATCTGGAAGGCACCCTGAGTTTCTATCTCCAGCACCACGTCCCGCCCGGCGGCGAGGCTGTCAAGCACCGGCTGCTTGGGAGTGCCGTAGCTGTGCTTTACAAACTCGGCATACTCCAAAAAGCCGTCCTCTTCTATCATAGCCTTGAACTGCTCATCGGTGAGGAAGTGGTAATGAACGCCGTCCTCCTCGCCCTCGCGGGGCTCTCTGGTCGTGCAGGATACTGAATAGTAAACGTCTATATCCGCAAACACTCTGCTAAGGATAGTTCCCTTTCCGCAGCCGGAGGGTGCGGATATAACAAACAGCCTTGCGTCATTCTTCATTGTCCGGCACCTCCCTATCCTCAAATCTGCCGCCCACCGTTTCCGGAGCCACAGCCGACAGCACTACATGGTCGCTGTCCATAATGAGCACTGTTCTTGTTCTTCTGCCGCAGGTGGCGTCGATAAGTGTCCCCTTATCCCTTGCCTCCTGTATCATTCTCTTGACGGGGGCGGACTCGGGGGTAACAAGAGCTATGAGCCTTGCCGCCGAGACCATATTCCCGAAGCCTATGTTTATCAGCCTCATCAGGTCACCTCCGCTTTATTCGATGTTCTGAATCTGTTCTCTGATCTTTTCTATCTCAGACTTCATATCAACTACCATACGGGTTATCTCCAATTCGGATGCCTTGGAGCCTGTGGTGTTGACTTCTCTGTTCATCTCCTGCACGAGGAAATCCAGCTTTCTGCCCACCGGCTCGCCGCTTTGAAGCAGCTCCCTGAACTGGGAGATGTGGCTTTTCAGTCTCACAGTTTCCTCATCGACGGCTATCTTGTCCGCAAATATTGCAGCCTCGGTGAGTATCCTGCTCTCGTCGATATTGCGGTCTCCCACCACCTCGGCTATCTTGTCATAGAGCCGCTGTCTGTAAGCGTCCACAGACGCTGGGGAGAGCTTTTCTATCTTCTCCACCGTTTCTTCTATCATATCGAGCCTCGAGGATATATCGGCGTACATCTTCTCGCCCTCGGTAACTCTCATCTCAACAAAACGCTCGAGAGCGGCGGCTGCCACCTCGCTGACCTGCTGCCATATCTCCTCCTCGTCATCAATTACCTTGACAACTGTGAAAACGTCCGGCAGGCGCAGCACATTGGAGAGCTTAAGATCGTCCTCCAAATCAAGCTCCTCTGCGGAGCTGCGCAGAGCATTCAGGTAGCCCTTGGCTATCTCCCTGTTTATCTCGATATTGGCGTTTACGCCCTCCTGATTGTAAATGGAGACCGAGACCTCCACCTTGCCTCTGGTGATGGCTCCGTGCATAAATGCTTTGAGCTTTTCGTCCAGATAGCCGTAGGCTCTGGGGGTCTTGGCGGTGAATTCATAATAGCGGTGATTGACAGACCTTATCTCCACGAGTATTTCCCGGGAGCCTAAGACCTTTCTCTCCCTGCCGAAGCCTGTCATACTTTTTATCATAGCGCTTATCCTTTCAATTCGGATATCCGAATTATTCATCTTTATATTATACCATTTCCTAGCGGATATGGCAAGGCTTATTCACACATTGTTAAACCTATTTTTACTCATTGTTATTAATAGACGTGAAAATATCCAGCAGACTGTCACCAATGTAAATATGTGGCAGGCTCTCAAACTCTTCCCTTGCGGTGGAGCCGGTGGTGACGGCGGCGAAATCCACCCCCGCATTGCGGGCGGTCTCGGCATCTATCAGATTATCTCCTACGTAGAGGATATCCTCAAGGGGCACGCCCAGCTCCTCCCCCGCTTTGAGGATGCCGTCCGGAGCAGGCTTTGGTGCGGCGGTGTCGTTAAGCCCGATTATCAGGTCAACGGGAACGCTGCCGGTGTGGAGCATAAAGGTCTCCTCTATGCGGTATTTCATCTTTGAGGAAACGATGGCGGTCTTTACTCCGGCGTTCTGAAGTATCTGCAATATGGCGATGGCGTCGGGGTAGAACTCGGTGCCGGAGGCCATTATGCTGTCCGCCTTTTTAACATACTCCACCCGCATTTGCTCCCGCTGAGGGTTGTTTGGTATGCCGGTGAGGATATCGAAGGAGTCAAGCAGGGTCTTGCCGATGGTCGCAAATATCTCCTCATCGGACACCGGCGGATAGCCGAACTTATCAAGCGTATATTTAAAGCATTCGATTATGGGCTTTGTGGAATCGGCAAGGGTAAGGTCGAAATCAAAGACCGCAAGCCTGTATCTCATCATATCACCTCCGGCGTCATAGTGCTACATTATGATGATACCACAAAGAAACAGAAAATTCAATGGCAGGGTGTTGTCAAATCCGTTACAATATGGTATAATATACTCATGCAGTATAAATAAGGACAGCGGGGCTGTCGGAATATCACATAAAGGAGCATAACTATGAAGCAGCTCATAGGAGGAACATATACAGGCGAGCGGGCGCTGTTTGCAGCAAGCGGGCTCAGTATCACCGGAGGTACTTTCGAGGACGGCGAATCCCCCTTAAAGCACAGCCGGGACATAATTTTAGAGGGCAGCGAGTTCCGCTGGAAATACCCCCTCTGGTACAGCAATAATATACAGGTGCGGGACTGCACCTTAACCGATACTGCCCGGGCCGGGATATGGTATACAAACAACGTCTCGGTCTGTAACACCGTCTACGATGCGCCTAAGGGCTTTCGCCGCTGCGACGTCATAGAGCTGGAAAACGTCACCTTCTCAAATGCCGCCGAAACACTGTGGCAGTGCCGGAACGTTTCCCTCAAAAACGTAAAGGCCAAGGGCGACTACCTCGCTATGAACTGCGAGAACGTCAAGGTGGATAATTTAAAGCTGGACGGCAACTACAGCTTTGACGGCGGGCGCAACATCACCGTCACCAATTCCCGCCTTTTGAGCAAGGACGCCTTCTGGAACTGCGAGAACATCTATGTGAAGAACAGCTGCATATCCGGCGAGTATCTGGGCTGGAACTCCAAAAACCTCACCTTTGAGGACTGCACGCTGGAAAGCCTGCAGGGGCTCTGCTTTATCGAGGGGCTGCGGCTCATCAACTGCCGGCTCGTAAACACCACCCTCTCCTTTGAGTATTCCTCGTTCATCGACGCCGAGATAACGGGCTTTGTTGACAGCGTCAAGAACCCCACCTCCGGAGTTATCCGGGCGGGTGGCATCAAGGAGCTGATAATGGAGCCGGAGCGGGTGGACGTCTCCAAGACAGAGATAATAATCACAGGCACGGAGGAAAGCTGATATGCCCTACGATTTCGATACAGTCACCGACCGCAGCGGGACCTTCTCCTACAAGTGGGATATAGCTGAGGGCGAGCTGCCTATGTGGGTGGCGGATATGGACTTCAAGACCGCCCCGGAGATAATCGCCGCTTTTGAGGAGCGTGTCCGGCATGGAGTGTTCGGATATAACATCGTCCCTGACGAATGGAAGGACGCTTATATCGGTTGGTGGAGGGAGCGCCACGGAGTTGAGTATTCCCGGGAGCAGCTTATCTTCGCCACCGGAGTTATCCCCATTCTTTCCAGCTGCGTGAGAAAGCTCACCACCCCCGCCGAGAATGTGGTGGTGCTTACCCCTGTCTACAACGTGTTCTTCAACTGCATTTTCAACAACGGGCGCAACATCAAAAAAGTGGAGCTTGACTACTCCTGCGGGAAGTACAGCATTGACTTTGAGCGCCTCGAGGCTGCTCTTGCCGACCCACAGACCACTCTGATGATACTCTCAAACCCGCACAACCCGGCGGGCATTATCTGGGACAAGGAAACGCTGGCAAGGATAGGCGAGCTGGCATATGACAACGGCGTCACCGTCATCTCCGACGAGATACACTGCGACCTCACCGACCCGGGCTATGAGTATATTCCCTTTGCCTCGGTATCGGAAAAGTGCCGGGATAACTGCGTGGTGTGCGTGTCCCCTACAAAGGCGTTCAATTTGGCGGGCTTGCAGACCGCTGCGGCCATAGTTCCGAATCCCCGCCTGCGGCATAAGGTATGGCGGGCGCTTAACACCGACGAAGCCGCCGAGCCCAACAGCTTTGCGGTACAGGCAGCAATAGCGGCGTTCACAAAGGGCGGAGACTGGCTGGATGCCCTGCGGGAGTACCTTGCAGAGAACAAGCGTATAGCGGCGGAGTTCATCGCCGAAAATCTCCCCGCCATAAAGCCGGTGGCGTCAAACGCCACATATCTGATGTGGCTGGATTGCAGCGCTCTCTCCGACGACCCAAGCGCCCTTGCGGAGCATATCCGTAAGTCTACCGGGCTGTTTCTCTCAGACGGCAGCATTTACGGCGGCAGGGGGTGCTTCCTCAGAATGAACATCGCCTGCCCGCGCACAATGCTCGCTGATGGACTTGATAGGCTCAAAAGGGCGTTGATTTAAAATAAAAAGCGGCATCTTCCGCCTCAAGGAAGATACCGCTTTTTTTGTTATTCTGTCGTGTAGGAAAGGGGGATGTTATATTCCCGCTCATATATCTCCTTCCAGAGACGGGAGTTTGTCTCCATCATCTTGGCCTCCCGCTGACGCTTTGGAAGAGAAGCGTCAGGGTAGATGGGCTCGCTTATGTGGATAGTGTACTCCTGAATGAAGAAACCGTCCTCGCCCACGATGTCGGTGTCCTTCATAGTGATGAAGCAGGGCAGCACCGGGGCCTCGTTCTTTACGGCGCACATATAGGCTCCCCGCTTTAAGGGCTTTGGCTTGCGGTAGTTCCACCACATGCTCTGCTCGGGGTAGAACAGCACAAAATGCCCCTCCCTGATAAGCTCGCCGATGGCGCTGAAAAACTTCTTCATCGTATCGAAATTGGAGGACAGCGGCAGAGTGTTGCAGTGGCGCATCAGAAAGCCGTAGAACCCGGGGAAGGAGGTGTAGTTGCCTTCCCGGATAACTCTCCAGAAATCCCTGCCCTGCTGCTGAGCGGCATCGTAGGCCAGCTGTATGGCAAAGCTGTCAAAGGCGTTGAAGTGGTTGCAGGTGATGACCGCACCCGATGCCAGTCCCTTGAAGTTCTCGATGCCCTTTATCTCCTTGATGATGAGCTTTTTGTCCTTGATGAGGTCGTTGACAAACTTCCTTGCCATCTTGAAGGCGAACTTGGTTTTCAGCTGTTCGGAGGTGCTCTTTCGGATATACTCGATATCGTCGGGCATCAGCACCCTGCCGGGAGGGTCGTTCTCCACGTCCTCGTCAAAGCGCCCCTCGCGCTCGTACTGCTCTATCTTGTGGACTATCTCAACTCTGTCCTGCGCCCGCTTGTCCCGATTGAGGCGGTTGAGGAAATTGTCCTCCCTTTCGGTCTCCGAGACAGCCAGCGCCAGCAGGCTTCCCGCCACCTTGGAATCCTTGTCTATCTCCTCCTGCGGGTAGGTCTCCAAAACATTTTTTATCTCCTCAAAAACGGAGGTCTCCTTGGCATAGTCCCAGAAGATATCGCCATAGGGGCAGTCGGCATAATGCCATGGCTTGCTTGTCATTATGTAGTGTATCATATTCGCCTGCTCGATGGGGTGGGGCAGGGTACCGAAGATCTCGGTGTTCCAGCGCTGGTCTATCCAGTAAACGTGGTCCTTGCAGATGAGGTTTAAATAATCCTCGTCCTGTGTCACCACGAAGTTGTAATAGAGCAGATACTGAATGAACTTATCCAGCACGAAGTGCAGCCTGAACTGCTCGCAGTTGATGAGCAGTATGCCGGCGTTGAAGAAGTTGTAGCGGGAGACTCCCACCACCTTCTCGACATAGGTGCCGTAAACGTCCTCCTGTATCATCACCTGCTCGTGGCAGGCGCCAACGTAGGCATCTCTGATATCGGTGAGGAAGAATTCGCTGATATCTCCCGGCACCACAGTGTCGCTGTCAATGTACACCGCCTTCTGATAGTCGGGGAACATCTCCGCGATGAACAGGCGGTAGTAGGTGGTCTTGGAGTAGTAGTCCCTAAGGGGCAGCTTATCGGAGATGGAGCGCAGATACTCGGACACGTCAACAAAGCGTATCTCAAAGCACTCGTCTGCCATAGAGAGCACCTGCTGCTGTCTTTCTTCCGAAATGTCGGTGTGAAGTATATGTATGAGATATTTATGCTCACGCGAGGCGTTCTTCATCATCGAGTGGAGCGACACTATTGTGTACTTCACAAATGCCTCGTCGCAGGCGTAGAATATGGGGATCATGGTCTCGTTCATAGCTTCTCCTTGCTGGTCAGTGTCTTGGTGATGCGTCTGTACTCTTTGTAGATATCGTCAAACTGCCGGTAGCCGAAAACCTTATGCACCTTTTCGATATGCCACTGCTTGATGTTGTCGGTATGGGGATAAGGCAGCCAGAACAACCGCTTTGAAAAATGCCTGATAACGGTGTGCTTATGCAGAAACTTCTGGTCGTTGAAGCGCTGGGGCAGCACCTTTCTTCTCGTAGTGGAGCGGATAAGTGCGCTCTGATCGGCAAAGGTGAGCTTTTGCTTCCTTATCCACCAGCGGGCTTTCTTGAAAAGGCCGGTCTTCCTCGCCTGCGCAATATTGAACAGAAGCACTCCGGCGTTGATGTAGTTGGGATTAATGAGATACTTGCCGTAGTGGTCCCTTGCGGCGGCGTACTCATAGCCCTCTAAAGGAGTGTCCCACAAAAGCCTTATATCCCGGTTGAACATAATGTCCGCGTCCAGATATAGCAGCTTATCAGGCATACCGGGGACAAGGTCGGCAAAGAGCCTTATCAGCGTGTAGGGGGAGCAGTAGGCCCCCTCATTGGGGCAGCCGGAGAAGTACTTCATATACAGCTGTGTGACATCGTGAACGGTCACACAGCTCTGCGAGTTGTAC
Organism: Ruminococcus sp.; assembly: GCA_017471405.1. Classification (GTDB taxonomy): domain Bacteria; phylum Bacillota; class Clostridia; order Oscillospirales; family Ruminococcaceae; genus FB2012. The sequence continues at coordinate 23,159 of JAFUTK010000052.1, read as the reverse complement.
CTCTTCACAGTCCGCTCCAGCAGCGCCGCTTTCTCCGGGCTGATGGGGATGTATCTCTCATCAAGGTGAGAGACGTCCATAGTGAAGATATGTATGCAGAAGGGTTCACGGTTCTCTGTGCGCATAAGTGCCGATAGGGTGCAGGTAAGCACTCCGTCAAATACGCCGTCGTTGCCGCAGAAGAGCAGGTGTATCATTTTGCCTCTCCCTTCCTGATGTATTTTATCTGAACATGGTTGGAAAGCTCTGCGCGTTTGCACATAGTCTTATATACCCTGTCCCGCAGCTCGCGTCTGCGCTCCCTCAACGGCTTATCCATATCCGGGTAAAAGGGGCCGTCTACTACTGTGACTATCCGGGGGTGCTTGAAGAACGCCCGCTTGCGATAGGTGTTTGTAAAGCAGTAGACCGGCGCTCCCAGCTTGGCGGGATAGGAGAAGGATGTGTCCGGGAAGGGGCGTATGCCGGTATAATATGGCCAGATATGCGCCTCCGGGTAGACCACCACGCAGTGCCCCTCAGCAATGCGGGTCTCAATAGCTTCCTTGAAATTGCGGTAGGCCTCCACGCCCTCCGGCAGGGGCAGCGCTCCCAGCGAGGGGGTGACCCTTCCCAAAGCGGGCATAGACACATTGTTGGGGTGTACTATAATATAATTTGTCTTGGGGAAATTTATTACATTGGGGATAAAGGCATCGGCGATATCCTGTGTGTGGTTGCCGTAGAGGAAATAGCCGTCATTTTTGTGACGTCTGAACTTCCCCGCTCCTTTCGTCACCTGCCCGAAAACCGTCTTAACAAAGGCAAAGGCAATGGGCGTGGCGACTACACGATACCAGAAGAAGTGGGTAAACCTCTTGAAGCGGGAGTGATGCACATATACCCAGTCGCCGTCTATCTTTTTGGGAGTTATCTCTGCTACGGAAAATTCATCGTTGCGCTCGTCGGTATAATAGATGACCTTCCGCTTATCCATAGCAATGCTCCTTTAAAGGTTTAGTGTATAAAACTATTCTATCATATTTATATAGTTTTGTCAACAAAACCCAGAGACAAAAACAAGCGCCCGAAAGGGGGGCGCTCGGAAATCATCGGCGCAGCCAAATGTTTGCGAAGCAAACTTTCGGCTAATTGCTTGCAATTAGCCTGGATACCTTAATTATTCATTATTCGTTATTCATTATTCAATATAATCTTAGCAGGCGCACAAGCGCCTGCGCATCAGGTCTTTCCGCCCTCCATAAGGAAGGTAGCCTCCATATCAGCGATGTTCACCGCCAGCGCCAGCGGGAAAAGCTCCAGCGCCTTGCCGATGGTGTTCTTGTTCTCCTCGCCGGAGAAACCCATATGCCAGCGGATAGCAAAGGCCTCCTCCCTGGTCAGGCGCATGAACCCGGAGATTATGTAAACGCTCTTCTCACCGTGACCGTAGGGCAGCATATCGTTGAAGGAATAATAGGGCACCTTCTCCCACACGCCGGTCTGGTCGTTTTTGACGTTGCGCAGACTGGTCTCGTAGATGTTCACCTTGCAGATGTCGTGGAGCAGTCCCACGATAGCTATGCTCTCATCGGAGAAGTCAAGACCGTAAAGCTCCCTGACGCGCTCCCGCTCGCAGTAGGCCTTAAGGCACTCATAAACGTTTATTGAGTGCTGGCAAAGGCCGCCCTCATAGGAGCTGTGATATTTCGTCGAGGCAGGCGCCACAAAGAAATCACTGTTCTGCGACAGAAGATATTCCAGCAGCCGGTCGGCTCCCGGGCGGGTGATGTTCTCGTTATAGATTCTTTTGAATTTGTCCATTAGCTCTCTTGGGTCAGCCATAGCAGTTACCTCCGTATCTTGGTTTTTGATGTCAGGAATATTATAACATACATTGCGGGAAAAAGCAATGACTTTTTACGGACACATCGCCCCGCGATTTGTTTTGAAAATGTTAAATGTTCCCTGCGGGATTGAAATACACCTGAAAATATGATATGATAAATACACGAAGCATTGACAAACGAGGTGACAAATGAACAGGCTGAAGGCTCTGCTGCACCCTCCTGTGCGGCTTATCATTCTCATAGATATACTGTCGATACCGCTGGTGATAATTGCACTTAAAAAGCTGGAAAGCACCAATCCGGTGTCGCTGGCGGCGTACTTTATCTCCGCCTATGCCCTTACGGTTACAGTAATCAACTTTGGGCGCTTAAAAGACAGGCTTAAGGAGCTTGCCACCGGCGACGAGCTGGCGCTTGTCCGGGGAATAAAGGCGCTGATGAGGCGCAACAAATACACCCGCCGATATCTTGAAAGCCGGGACTTCCGGGCGGAGACCGCCCTCTATGCGGGGCTGGCGGTGAATATGTTCTACGCTGTGTTCAAGGGCGTGACCGGCGCTATGTATTCCTCCCCCTGGCTGTGGTCGATGGGGATATATTATCTCTTTCTGGGCGGAATACGCTTCTTTCTGATGAGAGGTGTCAGAGCCGAAAAGCGCATTGAGGAGGACAAGCAAAGCCGCCTTCACGAGCTAAAGACCTACCGCCTGTGCGGAGCGATGATGATGGTGCTGGACCTTGCGGTGGGCGGTATGGCGGTGCAGATGATATGGCAGAACAAGGCAAACGAATACTCGCAGGCGGCTGTAATAATCTCGGCGGCATTTACCTTCTACTGCTTTATCCTCGCCATATACAACGCCGTCTCCTTCCGTAAGCGGGACAGTGCGGTGCTTTCGGCGGCAAAGAACCTGTCTCTGACAGGAGCTCTGATGTCGATGTTCTCCCTTCAAACCTCAATGCTCCACACCTTCGGGAATAACGACTCCGACAGCTACCGTCGAATTATGAACTCAGTCACCGGAGGAATAGTCATCGCGGCAGTCATCGCCATTGCCACCTATATGATTATCCGCGGGACATATAAGATAAACGAAATTCAGGAGGGTGAAACTCTATGAAAAGAAAGCTGTGTCTGATACTAGCAGTACTTACTATGCTCTCTGCCGTCTCCTGCGGCAACGTGGAAAGCTCCTCCAAGACTGAAAACCTCCCCTCCTCATCGGAGAGTGCTGAGACTGTAACAAGCAGCGAGCCCGCCTCCGAAACGGAACCCGTTACAACAACTACGGTCACAGTATCGGAGGAAAGCTCCCTACCGATGGAGGAAAGCGAGGCAGCCGACATAAGCTCCGATATTGATGAGAGCAGTAAGGAGGAAAGCTCCTCCCAGCCGGAGGATAGCTCATCATCAAAGCCCGCCGAGACCGGCAGCCGCAGACCGGAGAGCTCCTCTAGCAAGAGCCCGACGACTACTACGGTCACCTCACGGGCTGACAGCAGCAAAACCATCACCACCAGCCGCTCCGCCAGCGATACATCAAGCAGCAGCAATAAGCAGGACGACACCTCCTCCGACACCCAGCCGGTGTGGACGCCAGTGACCTCTCTGCCCCCCGCCGACGGAAAATTCGATGCAGCCGTCAGCGCACAGGCCTTCGTTGATGGAATGGGCGTGGGCTGGAATTTAGGCAACACCCTCGACCCGGTAAACTGCACCTGGGTTAGCAATGACCTTGACTACGAGACCGCCTGGGGAAATCCCAAGGCCACAAAGGCGCTTATCGACTACATCAGGTCGGAGGGCTTCAGAACTATAAGGGTGCCTGTGAGCTGGGCTGACCACACCTCCGGCGCTCCCGACTACACCGTTAAGGCCAAGTGGATGGACAGAGTTCAGCAGGTGGTGGACTGGTGTATGGAGGACGGGCTTTACGTTATCCTAAACGTTCACCACGAGGACAGCTGGCTCACCAAGGCCTCCTCCGACTATGAGGGCGTAATGCAGAAATACACCGCCATCTGGGAGCAGATAGCCGACCGCTTCAAGGGCTACGACGAGCACCTTATATTGGAGTCGATGAACGAGATAGGCTTTGACGATCTCGGCACCAAAAATGGCTGCGAGCTGATGAACAGGATAAATGCGGAGTTCGTCTCACTGGTGAGAGGCTCCGGCGGGTTCAACAGCGAACGTTATCTGCTACTGGCGGGCTACTGGACGGACGTTGACCGCAGCATCGAGGGCGGCATCAAAATGCCGGACGATAACAGAACTATCCTCTCGGTACACTACTACTCCCCCTCCACCTTTGCCATAGCTGACAAGACCTCCACCTGGGGCTTTAGGGAAAGCTGGGGAACGGCCTCGGACATCAAGTATCTTGAGGGACAGATGAAAAAGCTCAAAACCAACTACATCGACAAGGGCGTGCCGGTGATAATCGGAGAATTCGGCGCCACCCATACCGACAAGGTGCAGTCCTCTGTAAATCTGTTTGTGGAGAGCGTCATTGAATACGCTCTGAAATACAAGATGTGCCCCATTTGGTGGGACGGCGGCACCGAGATAGACCGAACCGCCCTGACCTACAAATACTCAGGGCTTCAGGCAGCAGTACATCTGGGAATGAGCAGTGCCGGATAATTCTCATATGAACGACAAAAGGATATCTCTCCTTACAAGGAGAGATATCCTTTTTTGCTTAGCGTAAATTATTCCTGCTATGTTAGGTAATTCCGAATCAGTCAGTCCTCTCTTGACGCGAACGAATGCTTCGGCTGTGCTAAAAAGCTCTCAGGCGCCTTGCCCTCATATCTCGGGAAAACATATTCCTGCGCTATCCTCTGCTCCTTAGTGTCAACAAGTATCAGCGAGATATCGTTTTTCACCTTCACTCCCTCAAACCTTTTGAGCACCTCATCGAAGAGGTCACGGTGTATCATCACGATGGAGAACTTGGAGTTCTCAAAGGCCTCCGGCTCCCACATATCCCTAAGGAACACATCACTGTACCTGATAATAAAGGAGCTGGACTCCAAATGTATCTCCCGCTTGTAATCCTCCCTGCCCTCCAGCACCTCCCCATTGAAGGTGTTGACGGTGAAGTTCCAGAAGGCAGGCTCGTAGCCTGCCACCCGGAACGCAAACCTTACCGCTCTGGAAAGCGGGAACCTGCTCCTTTTGAGAGTGGGGTCGCTCTGCTCCAGCGGAGTGCCCAGAACCGGCCCGATGGTAAAGCCCCGGGAGAACAGCTCCTGCATTATAATGCTCTGGACCTCCTCCATCAGGCGGGACCTCTCCTCAAAGCGCTTCTGAGCCACCCGCCTGCTGGCCTCCTCATCATTATCCCTTACCATTCCGTTGGCGCGCATAAGGTCGTCCAGAGATGCGGAGAGCGGGTCGGCAGAGTTCTCCGCGATGGTTTTGATGAGCTCCACGTCCAGCGGCTTGGCGATGGTCCCCTTGACTACTCTCGAGAAGGTGGTGGGGTTGGCATTGCAAAGCTCCGCGAACTCCGCCATAGTCCTGTCCTTGCCCTTTGCCAGCAGAAGATACTTTGCCAGCCTTTTCTGATATACCGGTATATACTTAACTTCCTTTTCCTGCTCGTCCATATGTCCTTCCTTTCTCAGCCGCACAGAGATACAGCGCGGCAGGGTGTAATTTTCTTTAGATATATCATAGCATATAATTTCTCGTTTTGCAATACCAAATTTAAAATTTCTAGAGCTAAGCTGGTTTCACAGGGGATTCTCCCAATATGCTTATATATTATAATAGTATACCTTCACCTGCGCAACATAGTATTATACAAAAACCCTTTCCAGCTGTTTTATAGCTGTCGTCTGACGTTTTTTCAGTATTCAAAGCCACAAATCCTTGCTTCTTATTGTGCAGAATAGTTATAATAGATGTAGCAAAACGTATAAGCACTTATGCATTTCTACAAAAATCTACGAAAATTTCAGAAATCTCTTTACAAGATTGAATGTTTTATGCTAATATAATATTCATAAAATTCAATTTACCCATACCCCAAAATCCACAATTTAATATTCACCACCTCAAAAAAATTTGCGCCCCCACTATACCCAAATGCGGGTAGGGTAAATTATTATCATTCACACACGACCCGAAATAATGAAAGGAGAGTTCACTATGGCACTTATCCCATCAGTTATCGAACAAACCGGCAGGGGGGAGAGATGCTACGACATCTACTCCCGTCTGCTGAAGGACAGGATCATCTTCATCGGCGGGGAGATAGACGACACCACCGCCTGCGCGGTAGTAGCTCAGCTGCTTTTCCTCGAGGCCTCCGACCCCGGCAAGGACATCAGCCTCTACATAAACAGCTGCGGCGGCTCGGTCACAGCGGGGCTGGCTATCCTCGACACCATGAACTGCATCAAGTGCGATGTCTCCACCATCTGCGTGGGCATGGCGGCAAGCATGGGAGCCGTATTGCTGGCAGGCGGTACAAAGGGCAAGCGCTTCGCTCTCCCCAACGCCGAGATGATGATCCACCAGCCCTTAAGCAAGGCTGACGGCCGCTCTGCCGATGTGCAGATAGCTGCCAAGCACCTGTCCCGCATCGAGGACAAGCTCTATCGCATTTTAGCAGAGAGCTGCAGCAAAACAAAGCGCGAGATCGCACGTGCCTGCGACCGCGACTTCTGGCTGGACGCTGAGGAAGCCATCAGCTTCGGCCTCATTGACAAGGCACTGACAACCAGAGTTTGATGAAAGAGAGGAAACCACTATGATTTTTCACAACTACACTTTTCGCTGGGACTGTATTGATGACTGGAAGAAGAAGGGTCACTCCCGCATGAAGAGCAACTTCGAGTACAACTATGATGATAGCTATGTCCAATCCGCCAATGACCTTTTCTTCAAGAACTACTGCAACAGAGAGGACAGCCTAATCTTCATCACCGAATGTTACGACAGTATGATTGAGGCATATGTCGCCTCCCGTATCGGCAGATACGACGACGCTCACATAAAGAGCGAGATCAAGTCTCAGTTCTCCGACTGCTCCTGCATTGAGGCCAAGGAGATCACAGTCGAGGAGTACAAGAGAGCCCTCGAGCTTTCCCAGTACTACAACAACCGCCGGGCTATAAAGAAGCTCAACATCGACTACTCCGGCTCCCGCCTCTTTGACCCCTGCCCATATGACTGGAAGGAGCAGATCCTCGACCTGGAACCCATCACCCGCGAGGAGGCGGCTGTCCTCTCCGAGAAGATACTGGGCTCCAAGAGCCTCAACGAGGAACTGGACCGAATTTACTCCGACAAAAACCGCAAGGAGTACTTCGGTCACCCTGTCCACTACTTCGTCAGCGCCGGCGACTGGGGCGCCGCTATGGACATCTGTGAGCTGCTGGCTCAGGCACTCTGGTCCAACGGCAGGCTCTGCTCCAAGAGAATGGCCACCTTCACCGACTTCCGCAAGGGAGCCTACCGCGACGACAGATACCGCGAGCATCTCTCGGTCTCTGAGGGCAGCATTGTGGTAATGGAGCTTTGCTGCAACTCTGGCAATGGCCGTTACGCCAGCGACTTCCACGAGTTCACCAAAGTCACAGGCGAAATTCTTGAAGAGATGAAAAAGGACACCCTCTTCATCTTCGTCGAGATAATGGGCAAGTCCATCAAAAATGCCGATGCTCTGGGCAGCATCGTCTCCAAGGCTGACATAATTCAGCTGACAGAGGGCTCCGGTACATACAAGCGTGCTGAGAGATATCTCACCGACCTTGCCAAGAGATCGGATATCGGTCTTGATGACAGGCAGGAACTGCTGGACTACCTGCCAAAGCAGGAGACCTTCACCGTCTCCGACATCTTCAAGGCCTACAACAACTGGTACGGCTCCGGCCTGAAAAACCACATCTACAAGGCCTACCGCAAGGAAAACCTCTGCAAGATCGAGGTCACAAAGTACGAGGACAAGCCCTATGAGGATCTCCGCTCCCTCATTGGCCTTGAAAACGTCAAGAGGGTCATCGACCAAATCATTGCCGCCGGCAAGGTCAAGTGTATGCGTGAGCGCATGGGTCTGAAAATCGACTCCACCTCCCTAAATATGCTTTTCGCCGGCAGCCCCGGCACCGCCAAAACCACCGTCGCCCGCCTGCTGGCGCAGATCCTCAAAGAAGAGGACATCATCAAATCCGGCAAGCTTGTCGAGTGCGGCAGGCAGGATCTGGTAGGCAAGTATGTGGGCTGGACCGCCAAAATAATTGAGGACAAATTCCGCGAGGCAGAAGGCGGCGTCCTCTTCATCGACGAGGCCTACTCCCTTGTTGACGACAGCAACTCTTACGGTGCCGAGGCCATCAACACCATCACCCAGCTCATTGAGAACTACCGCGACCGCGTCATCGTCATCTTCGCCGGCTACCCCGACAAGATGAAAACCTTCCTTGAACAGAACGAGGGCTTGAGAAGCCGTATCGCCTTCCACCTCAACTTCAAGGACTACACCACCGACGAGCTTATGGATATCCTCGAGCTCCACGTCTCCAAGAGAGAGTACACCCTCGACAAAAACGCCTACCCCGTCATCACCCGTATACTCGACTCCGCCGAGGCCGAGCAAAACTACGGCAACGGGCGCTACGTCCGCAACCTGCTGGAGCAGGCCATCATCAGGCAGTCCGAGCGTCTGCTTGAAGAGGGCAATAGCAAGGAGCTCACCCCCGAAGAAATGTGCCTGCTCAAAGCTGAGGACTTCGCAGCCGTAACTCTCGGCGTCACCAATCCCAATGAGGTCAAGTTGGGCTTCGCGGTCTGACCGCTGCCCTCTCCGGCAAAGGCCTCCCCGCCCTCGCGGCGGGGATATCTCCCGGCACAAAACCCGACATTCGCCGAGCCGCGTTAGCGGCGATGCTAATCCAAACATTATATAAAGGAGAGTAAGTCTATGTATAATTCCATCATCGAAACAATTATCCACAATATATTTGCCAACACCAATGACGGCATACTCATCACCCCCTGCTTTCCAAAGGAGATATATCCCTATTCCTCTGACGCCTTCCTCAAATGCCATATGAACTGGGACTCCGGGAGAATGCAGGAAATAGCCTACGACGCCGAGGAGACCGCCCTCGCGCTAGAAATGCTGGGGCAGTGGTACCGCTCTGTCGGCGCGGAGGGACTGATATACCCCGATGTCCCCGACTGCGACCCCGACGACATTGACGAGGTCGAGGTCAAGGAGAGTATGGTAAGGGTCTGGAAGAAGTACTTTGACGGCTTCGATCCTAACACCCAAGACCGCCAGCTGCTTGAAACGCAGTCCGTAAAGCGGCTCGGCTCGGAGGTCATGGCGCCGACCACAATGGACTGCTTCGGCAGGTATCTCCGCTCTCATATGTATAATAAGAGAGAGGCTGAGGTTATCCGGGAGCTCTGCAACATGGTGAGGGCATTCGTCCTCAACTGTGCCTGCGACAAGGTGGAGGAGCTTAAGCTCTTCTCTACTGCCGGCGAGAGCACGCTGACCGACAGCGATATGCTGGAAATCTGCGATGTGCTTGAAAACGACAGCACTCTGATGCCAACCGACATAGTTGGCGCTAACCTGCTTGCCAGCCGCATTATGTCGGGACTTCCCGGCGAGAAGGGTTTTCTCGGCAATGAGCTGACCGAATGCATTTTCAGCCTGCTGGAAACTCTCGAATATTTGCCCCGCCTTGTCATATCAGAGCGCTACGGGCTTGGTCTTGAGAAGGGAGCCCGCAGAGGTCTTGAGGAGATAGCCAGAAACCTTGATATCTCTGTCGAAGCGGTAGAAGCTCTTGAAGCCAGAGCTATGAGGGTACTCCGCCACCCAACAAGGTCAGATAAGCTAAAGTCACTGCTGCGCTGAACCGCATACCTGCCCCCGCCCTGCGGGGGCTTTTTTGTGTTTGCCTATTGACAAAGCTGCTATCATACAGTATAATAAACACAAATGTAGTTTTTGGAGGAAATACTATGCCTATAAAAAAGCTTCCCGATGCGGAATTTGAAATAATGCGAGCGGTATGGCGCAGCGAAGAGCCTGTCACCTCTCCCCAGCTGACAGAGAAGCTCCGCTGCTCTCTGCCAGAAAAGGACTGGAAGCAGCAGACGGTGCTGACTATGCTGGTGCGCCTTGAAAAGAAGGGCTTCCTTCGCTCCGAGCGCAACGGCAAGGAGCGGGATTATTACGCCGCCGTTTCGGAGGAGGAGTATCTCGCGGTCGAGGCCAAAAGCTTCCGCAATCGCTTCGAGGGCGGCAGGCTCTCGGGACTGGTGAAGGCGCTCTACGGCGATAAGGAGCTCTCCGACGAGGACATCGTCGAGCTTAAGGACTGGATAAACAAGCTGTAAGGAGGACGTATGGATAGGTTTGTTCTGGCGCTGCTTTTCTGCTCGGCGGAGATGTCCGCCGTTGCGGCGGTATATATCCTGCTGCTGAGGCTGCTTAAAAATAAGCAAGCGGCAGTGCTGCGCTATTACTCGTGGCTAATCATCATCGCTGGATTTCTCCTGCCGGTAAAGCCGGAGCTTGCCCGCCCGGTGGTGACGGTGAGCGGTACGGCTCCCCTGCCCGCAGACACTAACGCGGCGGCACAGACGGCTCCCGCCCTCAGCATATACACCGTCCTCTTTTGGGTGTGGCTGACGGGAGCGGCGGGATATCTGCTCTGCTGTTTGGTGAGATACCGCTCCTTCCAGCGGAGCATCAAAAGACTATCCTCCCCTGCCGATGAGAGCACTCTCTCCCTCGCACTTCAGACGGCGGAGGCTCTGGGCATCACCGCTCCTGTGCGGGTGCTGACCCTGCCGGAGATATCCACACCTATGATGACAGGTCTGCTCTCCCCAACTGTCCTGCTGCCGGAGAGACAATTCGAGCCCGCCGAGCTGCGGCTCATACTTAAGCACGAGCTGACCCATTTCAAACACCGGGACCTCTGGTGCAGATTGCCCCTGACCCTATGCCGTGCGGTGCACTGGTTCAACCCCATAATGCCGGTAATCAGCCGGAGCCTTGACAGAGAGTGCGAGTATTACTGCGACCAGTCGGTTGTTGCAGACGAGACAGCGGAGCAGAAAATGCTCTACTGCCGCTCTATCCTCAACACAGTCTCAAGACAGAACGCCCGCCGCAGCAAAACCCTGCGTCCGGTCATGGCTACCAACTTCTGCACTCCAAAGCAGGGGCTAAAGCACCGTCTCGGGCTGATACTCTCCGGCAGGCGGCGCCGCAGATATTTCCTTGTGGGAGTTATAGCCCTGGCACTGACAGCGGCCTCCGGCTCGGTGATAGCCTTTGCAGGCAATGAAGCGGCAGCGGAGCCTCCCTCCCCGCCCGCCGTCACAGAAGAAACAAGGTATGTGGAGGTCACCACAACTACCGTAAGCAGGCCTTCGCCTCCCGAATATGAGCAGGAAACAGTAAAGACCACCACCACCGTCTCCGCCCGCCGCCTTGCGGAAACTACCGTCAAGGGGCAGACCTTTGAGACCGACACCGGCCTGCGGCTCACCACTCCGGCGCAGCTTAATGAAATCCCGCCGGAGCAGACGGTCACCACCGTTACAGCTGTAACCGATGAAAGCTATGCGCTTTCCACAGCGATATATGAACAGTAAAGGAGCGAGAGATATGCAGATAAAAAAGGGCAGGAGCTGGAACGCCTTTTACGACGACGAGAACGAGCGCTATTTCGTCGAGTACGGCGGCATTACTGACTACAAGCTCTATGAGATTGGCAAGGAAATATTTGATAAGCTCAGCACAGATATGGACGAGGGCGATGTAAGCTCCGTCGTCTACGGCAGCGGGCGCAAGCTCTATATGAGTGTCAATGACCGCTGCGGCCCTCCCTACACCATAGTCTTTGACGATGACTACAAAACCCTCTGCCCCTGGGCCGATGTGGCGGGAGGACAGAATGTCTGGCCTGCAGAGCTGACCGACGCCGCAGTTGAGGTGCTGGCATCCGAAAAGAACAACCGCGAACAGCGCCGCAAAAAGCGTGCGCTCCGGGAGCAGAAAAAGAACAGCGAAGAGCAGTAAATATTGTCTGTCAGTCGGTCATTCCGACCGGCTGATTTTTCCACACTTAAAAACTACAAATGTAGTAAAGGAGAACAAAATGAAACGCTTATCCCTCATCAAGGAAAAACTCACCCGCTATGACCTCAAAGGCGCCGCATTTAAGCTGCTTATAAGCTGGCTTATGGTCTCTGCGTTCTATACCGCTAACAGCAGTCTTCCCTTTACCAGTCCCGACTTCTTCATCGAGATAAAGCTCAGCGTGTTCATCACAGCTGTGGCGGTGATATGGCTGCTGCTCTGCCGGATTAGTGACAGAAAATTCATAAGTGTGCTGATGATAGTTTCAGCCACCGTCTATGGCATACTGGGCGCCGTCGGCTATACTGATTTCAGCTTTTCGGTGGGCTGCTGCGCCGCCGTCGGGCTTATCATCTATTTCACCGACCTCTCGGATATAAGGCTTCACCTTCACTCCTCCGTCAAATGGATAGTCGCAGGCACACTGATGCTTTTCTTCACCCTTTTCGTCGGCATTATCTGCTGCCTTTACTATCAAAATCACTGGACCCCCTGCTTTGACTTCGGCCTCTTCGCCCAGATGTTCCACAATATGAAGGAGACCGGCCTCCCTCTCATCACCTGCGAGCGGGACAGGCTGCTTTCCCATTTCGCGGTGCATTTCTCGCCGGTGTTTTACCTGCTGCTGCCGGCCTACGCCCTCCTGCCCGACCCGAGAACTCTGCTCATAATGCAGGCGCTTGTTGTCGTCAGTGGAGTTATCCCCCTGGTGCTCATATGCCGCAGACACAGCCTCTCTCAGCCGACAGTCTGCGCATTTGCGGTGATATACACCCTCTACCCCTGCTTTGCGGGCGGGTGCTTTTACTACCTCCACGAAAACAACTTCCTTGCCCCGCTGATACTCTGGCTCATATATTTCTGCGAGCGAGGCAAGCCCCTGCCGAAGCTCGTTTTCCTGCTCCTGCTGCTGACTGTTAAGGAGGACGCGGCGGTTTATGCAGCGGTCATTTCCCTCTACTTTTTATTTACCGATAAAAACTACAAATGTAATTTATCAATGCTGTCAATATCGGTGATATACTTCCTCACCGTAACCTATTTCCTCGCCCGTTTCGGCGACGGAGTTATGACCGGCCGCTACGACAACTACATCTACGACGGCAGCGGCAGCCTCATCACAGTTATCCTCGCCGTCATCAAGGACCCGGTCTATGTCATCAGCCAGTGCTTCACCCGGGCGAAGCTGATATTCATTCTGCAAATGCTGCTGCCGCTGGGGTTTCTGCCCTTCATCACAAGGGAGCCCCGCCGGCTGATACTGGCGATTCCCTTTCTGCTCATCAACCTGATGACCGACTATCAGTACCAGTTCAATATCAGCTTTCAGTACTGCTTCGGCAGCGGAGCGATGCTCATCTATATGTCGGCGGTGAACTTCTCGGAGCTAAGGCGTCCGAAGCTGCTGTTAAACGCCCTCTGCTGCTCGCTCATCATAGCCTTCGGGCTTTACTGGCACCGCCTTGACTACTTTGACGCCTACCGCGACGCCACAGAGCAGCGGGAGTCCGTCTCCCGGGCGCTGGCGCTTATCCCCGATGATGCATCCGTTGCAGCCTCCACATTTTTCGTGGCGGAGCTCTCCCAAAGGGCAGAGCTCTACGAGCTGGAGCGCACCTCTCACCAGACAGAATACTACGTCCTCGACCTGCGCTACGACAATGATGCCTACTCCGTATACGACTTCTTCACCGATGAGTTCGAGACTGTGTTCTTCGAGCGGGAGGCGGTGGGTGTTTTCAGGAGAATAAAATGAGCCCTCAGAAAGAGCTCTGACGGCTTGCAGTTCTTAGCAAGAAATATCATTCTTCGATGCGGAGCTTCGCAATGTCCGAAAAAGTCATTCCGTCATATTCCGGTATCAGCAGATAAAAATCTCCTCTAAGGTCTCTTATCTCCACTCGGTAATACTTGGCAAAATACCCGAATTGGTTAGTGGTGATCTTATAGGGCTTGTAGGTCTTGGAGTCATACGGCTCCGGCTTCGTCCAATCGGGGAAGCTCGCTCGCTTTTTGATAAGCTCCATCGAGCGCAGAGAGGACAAGGGTATCTCCCATACGCTGCTCGTATCGGCAAGACAAAGCCTGCCATCCTTGATATATGTGAACATCGGGATATTATCAAATTCCGTCAGCCCCACAGCTTTGCGCTTTGGCTTGCCGTCCTTCATCACATACCTTTCGGCCAGCACGTCGATCTTCTGGGCGTCATCAGGGATGCCAAGCGTTTCCCTGATGCTTTGCAGAAGGTTTTCTCCATTTTCGCTGCTCTGCTGATATTCGGGAGTGGCTTTGGTTTTCTTCCGCCGGAGTACGGAAACGATCTGGAGCACCAGCCAGACCGCAAAGCATATTATGCCGACCCAGTCCAGCACAGGCGCATTTTTATGCCCTTGAGAAAGAGATGTCCCGTCAGCTAAAGCATTTAAAGTACCGATAAGGGTTATGACCCAGACGAACAGGCATATCCCCTTGATAACGGAAAGAAAGGTAGGCAGACTGCCCTGCTTTTCAAGCTTCATTTCTTCCTCTAAAAAGCTCCCGATCTCAGCCTCCTGCCCGGAGGATATCCTGTCAGTGCAGAACACCTCGCCGTCAAGCACTGTGTTTTCTTTATTATCCGTAACATTAAGTCCAAACAGATTTGTCATCGTTCCCTGACCTTTCAGAAGAGGGCATCTCACCGGAAAGCCGATGAGATGAGCTATACCAAAATAATAACACACCCCGCCCGGAAAGTCAATCTCCCGCCTCTCCGTTGTTGACACCCTCACCTATAAGTGGTATAATTGTTCCCGGGAGCTATATCCCGCACAGACAGAATTTACAAAGGGAGAAAACACAAATGCTTAAGCTAAAGAACATCAGCAAGGAATACATCACCGGAGAGCTGAAACAGACAGCTCTGGACGGTTTATCAATCAGCTTCCGGGACAGCGAGTTCGCGGCGGTGCTGGGGCCCTCCGGTTCCGGAAAGACCACTCTGCTCAACATAATAGGCGGGCTTGACCGCTACGACAGCGGCGAGCTCATAATAAACGGCATCTCCACCTCCCGCTATAAGGACAGGGACTGGGACAGCTACCGCAACCACACCATCGGCTTTGTGTTCCAGAGCTACAACCTTATCCCTCATCAGACGGTGCTGGCAAACGTGGAGCTGGCGCTGACCATCTCCGGCGTTTCCCGCTCCGAGCGAAAGAAGCGGGCAAAAGAGGCTCTGGAAAAGGTAGGCCTGGGCGACCAGACCCACAAGCGCCCAAATCAGATGTCCGGCGGGCAGATGCAGCGGGTGGCTATCGCCAGAGCGCTGGTCAACGACCCGGATATCCTCCTTGCCGACGAACCCACCGGCGCCCTCGATTCCGAGACCAGCGAGCAGGTCATGGAGCTGCTCAGTGAAGTCGCCAAGGACAGGCTGGTAATAATGGTCACTCACAACCCGGAGCTGGCGGACAGGTACGCTACCCGCATCATTAAACTGAAGGACGGCAGGGTGACCGACGACTCCGACCCCTTCGAGCCGGAGGGCTCACAGCTGCCGGAGCCGGAGCATAAGAATATGGGCAGGTCATCAATGTCAAGAGTCACCTCCCTGAGCCTGAGCTTTAACAATCTGCGCACCAAAAAGGGACGCACCATACTGACCTCCTTCGCGGGGTCAATAGGCATAATCGGCATCGCGCTGATACTCTCCCTTTCAAACGGCGTCAGCAACTATATCACCGAGACCCAGCGCAGCACGATGGCCTCCTACCCCATAAGCATAGAATCACGCACCTACGATTTCAGCGCCTTTATGGAGGACACCCCGCTGGGCGACAGGAATAACAGCACCGACGAACACGGCAACGACGCCGTCTACATCGACACCGGCTCCATTGATTCGGAGAAGAGGTTTGAGTCTAGCATATTGGTGAACAACCTCACCACCTTCAAAAAATATCTCGACGATAATAGCAGCGAGATACACAACTATCTCGGCGGCAACGGAGCCGTATATTACTACGACACCAAGTCAGACGTGTTCAGCTATGACGATAACGGCGTGCTGGTAAACGCCGACGGCAGCACCCTTGACGAGATACCCAAAGGCTCCGCCAGATACGGCTACTACGCCAGCTTTGCCTACGGCGGCTCGGAGTTCAGCCAGATAATGCCGGGCAAGGGCGGCGAGGCAGTAAGCTCCGCAATACTGGATAATTACGACGTCCTCTACGGCCGTATGCCGGAGGCCTATGACGAGCTGGTGCTGGTGCTGGACGGAAACAGCGAGCTCCCGGCGGAGACCCTCTTCAAGCTGGGACTTCTCCCCACAGAGGAATACCGCCGGCTGGTATCTGAGATAGAAAACGGCGGAGAGGCCAAGCTTTCAGTGGATAAGCTGGATTTTGCCGCCGTCACCGGCAAGGAGTTCAAGCTGCTCTCTCACGCTGAGATGTACGTCAAAAACAGCAATGGCATTTTCGAGGACGTCTCCGGCGACGAGAAGAAGGTGGAGCAGCTGCTGGAAAATGCTCTGACCCTCAGGATAGTCGGAGTGATACAGCAAAAGGAGAGCCTGCAAAGCTCTATGCTCCGTTCAGGTGTGGGCTACACCCATATGCTCACCGACTGCATCATTGAGCGCACCGAAAACAGCGAGGCTGTCAAGGCTCAGCTCTCCGACAAGACGGTGAATGTCCTCAACGGTATGCGCCTTGACGCCAAAGACGACGCCGAAAAGGCCGAGGACGCCAAAAAGTATATCGAAGGCCTTAACATCAGCGAAAAGGCGGAGCTTTTCAGCACCATTATGTCGGATATGATGAGCGGCGGAGATATATCCTCGATAATAGGAGCCTTCACCGGCGGGCTGCCGCAGGGTATTGATATCCCTGCCGACCCCTCCCTGCTGGGAGAGGCTGATATGGCGGACGCTATGGACGACTTCCTTAATGACCCCAGCGAGGATATACTCTTGAAGGTCTACGACCTCTACATCTCTCCCGGCGACTATGACGAGATAATAGCCGAGCTTGGTGTCGTCAGCCGAGATTCTCCCTCCTCCATTGACCTTTACGCCGACACCTTTGAGGACAAGGACAAGATATCCGAGTGCATCGAGCACTACAACAGCACAGTCAGCGAGGAGGACAAGATAACCTACACCGACTACATCGGCCTGCTGCTTTCCTCCGTCACGACCATCATCAACACCATCTCATATGTGCTGATAGCCTTTGTGGCGGTATCGCTGGTGGTGTCCTCAATTATGATAGGCATCATCACCTACATCTCTGTTCTGGAGCGCACAAAGGAGATAGGCATACTCCGGGCGCTGGGAGCCTCCAAGCGCAACATCTCACAGGTGTTCAACGCCGAGACGGTCATCATCGGCTTCTTTGCGGGAGTAATCGGCATAGCCATTGCACTGCTGCTGCTTATCCCCGCCAACGCGGTCATACATATGATAGCCGAGACGGACGATGTGAGCGCATCGCTGCCGGTACTGAGCGGCGTTATGCTGGTGCTGCTCAGCACCCTGCTGACCCTCATCGGCGGATTTATCCCCGCCAAGAAGGCCGCCAAGAAAGACCCAGTTACTGCCCTGCGTACAGAATGAGAAACGCGTCCCCAACACATCAAAAACAGCCGCTCCATTTTGCCGGGAGCGGCTGTATGTTTTTGTACCTGTGAGGACTCATCAGCGTCCGTCGCTGTCCTCACTCTCTTTCTTTGATGGCTTACGCTTGTCCCAAAGCCACAGCCCCGCCTTTTTGAGCTTATCTATAATAAGCCTTATTATCTCCATAAACAGCAGAGCAAAGGCAGTTGTCGCCGCACCTGCAAGCACCGCCAGCGCCACAGTGTAGGGCTTGTTTTCCGTTATGGGAAGAATTATCCGGTAGGTGGCGATGCCGGTGGAAATGCCTGTTCCGAAGGCGAATATCTGCTTGAGCACCCGCCTTATCTTCATCGCCTTTCCCACAGCCTTCACCGACTTATCCAAAACCTTTTTCTTATCCAAAGCCATCACCCCGCTGACTATATAATAGCATACGGAAAGGTTATAAGTCAAGCTACCGTTTTGTCATTACCGATTTCCGTTCAGCTCTACCGTTACAGTCAGCACACCACCGCTTGCGTCCGCAAAAATGCTGCCGCCGTGAAGCTCGACTATCCTTTTGGCTATCGCCAGCCCCAAGCCGGCGCTGCCGGTGTCGGAGCGTGCCCGGTCCTCCTTGTAGAAGCGGTCAAACATATTGGCGGTGTCGGGCTCACTGTCGGGCTTGATGCGGTTGGAGAGGCTTATGGTGATGCCGCCCTCCCTCACCTCGCTGGTGAGCTTTACCGCAGTGCCCTTGTCGGCGTATTTGATAACATTAGCAAAAAGATTTTGCATCACCCTCGCCATTCTGTCGATGTCAATTTCGGAAACAAAGGGCGTGTCGTCCAGCGCACATTCGAGGGAGAGCCCCTCCTGCTCAAGCATCAGCCCCATCTCAAAGCCGAACTGCTTGATAAAGCCGGTGACATCGCAGCTCTCGTAATTAAGCACCAGGTCGGGCACGTCAAGACGGGTCAGCTCGAACAGCTCGTTTACCAGCTTGTTAAGCCCCGCCAGCCGCCTGTCTGTGACCTCGATGTATTCGTCAAATTTCTCCATGTCCTCGCAGCCGTTCTCCTTAAGCAGTTTCACATAGCCGATGATAGAGGTCAGCGGGCTGCGCAGATCGTGGGAGACATTTGTGATAAGCTCGCTGCGCTGGCGCTCCAGCTCCTTTTCACGCTCCCGCTTTTCTCTGAGCTCGGCGGACATCTGATTGACAGACCGGCTTATCTCCGCCAGCTCGTCGCCGCCCCGCTCGTCGAGAACTATGCTGTCATCGTGGGAGAGTTTCTGCACCTCTTCGCAGATATAGCGGATATAGTCGCTCTTGCGTCGGGTCAGCAGACTGAACACCAGCAAAAAGACCGCCGCCCCGATAATGAGTATCAGCAGCACTATGATGATGCCGATAAGCGAGCTTTGGGCGGTGTTCTCCTCCGCCAGCCGGGTCATATACCCGCCGGCAAGTTCGAACATCAGCCCCAAAAGTATCATAACCAGCGTAAAGGTCAGCACCGCCGACATAAGGTAGTAGTTTTTGAGCGTTGCGAATTTGGGCCTTGTGACCTTGCGCATTATCAGCAGGAAAACCCCCACCGCCAGCAGACAGAATAAAAACATCACAGCTATCTCAGCTGCCCCGCTGCCGCCCATCACAGCGTCGATAAATGCCGAGCCTGCCGAGACAATGAATATCACCGCGATGATACCTATGACCGCGCCGCCCAGCATATAAACAGGGCTGCGCTTCATATCCTGTACCCCCTGCCCCAGACAGTCTTTATGTAGTCTCTCCCGTCGCTGTTGAGCTTGCGGCGCAGGTTGGCTATGTGCATCATCACGGTATTTTCAGAGGCGTAAAATTCCTCGTTCCAGACGGATTCATAGATTTGCTTTATAGAAAGGGTTATACCCTTGTTGCGCATGAGCAGCTCTAATATGCCGTACTCCTTGAAGGTCAGCTCCTTGAGCACTCCGTTGACCCATACCCGGTGGGTCTCAGTGTCAAGGGTCAGGTCCTCGTATTCAAGGGTGTGGGACTCCTCCCTTGATGCGCTGTACTGCTTGTAGCGGCGCAGCTGAGCCTTTACTCTCGTCATCAGCTGCACCGGGCTGAAGGGCTTGGTGACGTAGTCGTCTGCGCCGGACATAAGGCCGTTGACTATATCCAAATCCTCCGCCTTTGCCGAGATGAATATTATGGGGGCGTTGGTCTTTTCCCGCAGCTTCATGCAGGCGGAGATGCCGTCCATTCCGGGCATCATCACATCTAAAAGTATCAGCGAGACCTTGGTTTTTTCCACCACCTCCAGCGCCGTAACTGCGTTGTCGCACTTGATGTATTTAAAACCGTCGCTTTCGAGATATATGCCGATGAGGTTTCTGATGTCGCTGTCGTCGTCCACAATAAGGATATATTCAGTTTCCATCTTCGCCCTCCTTTTCTTATGCTTGTTCCTGAGCCGCAGCCCCGATGACTTAATTATATCACGAGTTCTTGATATAAGTCAACCTAAATGCACAATTATATCCCGGCAGAAAATAATTGTGCATTGTGCATTGTGAATTGTGCATTGAAAAGTCAGGCAATGTCCTTCTTCTCCATCGCACACCAAGTAAGAAAGTTGAATATCACGATGTAAGCCGCACCCACCGCAAAGGTCACGAGAATGTCCTTGCCGTCAGCTCCGGGTCTCACGCTGGCCAGCTGTCCGGAAACGGAAATGTAGTTGGAGTTGAATTCGATATCAGCCTTTGCAAGCAGCATTGCGATAAGCCTGTAGAAAGTATTGCCGAAAAGATTTGTTCCCAGCAGCACTGCGATTATCATAGGCCCGGTGGAATTCCTCAGCAGGAACACAAAGAACACAATAAGCGACATAAAGCCCAGCAGCAGCACATAAAGCTCCGCTATGTACACAATAAAGTCAGAGGCGTCAAGGTCTCCGATGCCGTTTAAGAACAGTGTGCTGCCGACAACGGCTCCCAGAGCATTTACCGCCAGTGCCAGCAGGATATATACCGCCAGCGCCGTCTCCTTTGAAAGAATGTAGCCCATTCTGCTGCTCACCGAGCCGGCGACGTTCTTGATATAACCGTTTTTCAAATCGGTGCAGGCAAACATCACAAAGAATATCCCGAAGAACAAACAGCAGCTGGAAACGTTTGAGGTGAACACAGAAATGAAGGTGCCGTCGGCGCCCTCGCTGCCGTTTGACATCGTCACCTTCTCTATAAGAGAGAAAACCACCGCCGCCCCGAACATCAGCAGGGCTATTACATATGAGGACTTCTTCTTCCTCATCACGAACATATCAAGGCTTATATTTCCCAGCATTTTGATTACTCCTTTCCGATCAGCTCAAGATAGTAGCTTTCAAGGTCGATGCCCTGCTTGGCTATCTCGTACACTCTGATACCGCCCTTAACAAGCGCCTCCGTTATTTCGTCGGTGCGCTCCATACAGTCGGTAAGGTGCAGCTGACCGTTCTCATCTGTGATTTCTGTTATTCCCAAGCGCCGCAGCACGCCCTGCGCCGCCTGCCTGTCATTTACATTCAGCCTGACAAACTCAGCACAGTCGTCCAGCAGCTGCTGCTCGGAGAGCTCCTTGATAAGGCAGCCCTTGTCGATAAAGCCGTAGTCAGTGGAGAGCTTGGCGAGCTCGCTCAAAATGTGACTGGATATGAGCACCGTCATTCCCCGCTCGGTGTTGAGGCGCTTGATGGTCTCTCTGATCTCGGCAACGCCGGTGGGGTCCAGGCCGTTTATGGGCTCGTCCAGCACCAGCACCTCCGGCTCGCCGATGAGCGCCAGACCAATGCCGAGCCTCTGCCTCATGCCCAAAGAAAAGCTGCCCGCGTGCTTTGAGCCGGTGTTTGCAAGCCCCACAGTCTCCAGTATCGCTTCTATCTTTTTTCTGTCGTCTGTACCGTAGAGCTTGGCCTTGGCTTTCAGATTGTCGTATGCAGACATACCGGCATAAATACCCGGAGCTTCGATGAGGTTTCCTATCTTTGTCCTTGCCCTCCTCAGCTGCGGATAGGTCTCACCGCAGAGCTCAAAGCTGCCGGAGGTGGGCTTGGAAAGTGAACATATCATTTTCATAAATGTAGTCTTTCCAGCACCGTTGCGCCCCACCAGACCGTAAATAGCGCCCTTTCTTATGGTAAGCGAAATGCTGTCGTTTGCCGCAAAGGAGCCGTAGCGCTTGGTCAGCGCCTGTGTTTTCAGAATATACTCACTCATAACATTTCCTCCGTTTTGATTGGTATGTTAATAGATTAACACAGCCTCCTAAAAGGAGTTATCAGAAAAACCTAAAGATTTCTTTATATTCTGAAAAGCTCAGCCCTGCCTTTCTTAAAGAGGACGACATCAACGCGGAGACGATAGCGGTTATTGTGCTGCGCAGGGGCAAGCACCGAGATATAACCGTCCGGCCTCTTGAAATTTACAAAAAATTCACAATCAACCGCGATTTTACGTGTGCCTCTGCAACAGATTTGTTACTCTGGTATGATATAATATATAAGAGGCGTGAAGCAGCTTGATACGGCTATCGCCGCTGCTGCGGCAGCCTCAAAGAAGATAAAGTAAGAGTTATTCCTCCACACACCACTATATAGCAAAAGCAGGCCGTCTGTTTTAGACGGTCTGCTTTTGCATTTATAGATACTTGTTGCCGGATAAAGCATTTTAGTAAGTTTTCTAAAAGTATATGCATCCCAACTCCCACACCTGCATCCTCTGCGTAACACCCAAAACAAAAATAGTGCCCTGAGGTTTTGGCGGAGGGGTGAATTTTATATGAGTTTATGAAGCTGTAGCTTTAGGAAAGTATCTTTATAAATATTAAAAGAACCCAGGCTTTTGGCCGGGGTTACTTAGTGAATAATTGCTTATTTCAATTTGCTGTATTGCTGTTATGCTCCAAACTCCGCCAGAAGCTCTTTTTCAAAATCCTCGACATTTCTGTACATACCCTTATTCGCATTGGCAAGAGCCTTATCAATTTTATCAAAAAGCTGTTTCTCTGTCACTGCTATGAATGAATCGTCACTGTCTGCCTTACCGACAAATACCTTTATCAGCACCCAATAGATCCACTCCCTTTTACAGCGTCACAATATTTTTTATTGAGGATATTATTCCATAGAACAGGCAAATAATCAAGCCCTCATATTTCAGCTTGAACAATCTTCCCCGCAGCCATTTCTGACTTGAACAGTTCATAGATATATGCCGGACTCTCAAGGTAAAGCCCAGTTTCGGAATCGTTCAGCTTTTCAAAGACCTCCGAGGAATAGAACAGACGCATTGCTTCATCGTAATCAACACCGTTGTCATTAGAAATATATTCAACAATATCCTGGATATTATACTCGATAAGCATCTCCTGTTTAGACATATTTGATCCCCACCTTTTTCAGCAAAGCGACTGCCTTTTCCGTATGGAAGGAATACTGACTTGTCAGCTCCTTGTAGGTCATACCCTTGATAAGCGTTTCAAAATCAATTAGCTCATTCTGATACTGACGGAACAGCACAGCCATATCATCATTGGCAATAGGACCGATGACAATATCATATTTGTTGTCAAGATTG